>NZ_CP132543.1:1898390-2212568 GCF_030845195.1 Sanyastnella coralliicola | reverse complement strand
ACGAAAACTTCACAGAAATCAATTCTGCTATCCTTCCTACATTAGGTGAGAATCCTGAGTTCATCTTGGCGATTGATGATTATGCTACTTCGGGAATGGTTGAAGTAACTGCTATCAATTCATGTGGTACAGAGACGACCGCAATCAACTTAAGTCTAGCAAATCCTCCAAGTCCAACAGGGCCAATCCAAGGTCCGTCATCCATTTGCGACAGTCCGACTGATTCCTACTCATATATGGTGGATCCTGTCAATAACGCCTCTAGCTATACGTGGAATATAGAAGGAGGAAATAACGCATGGATTTCCTCTGGACAAGGGACGAATCAGATTTCGGTGAATTGGCCTGATCAAGGAACTTATTCTCTTCAGGTTACGCCAGCGAATTCATCAGGATGTGGAGAAGGAACGACGCAAGACATTTCAATATATGTGCACCCGAATGACCTGGTTGAAGTAAGTCAGTTCACTATCGGAGATGGAAATTTGGCAAGCTTTAATTCTCAGGCACTCTTTATCAATGGATGTGAAGGACAAGTTTGCGTTGACAAACAGATTGACCATGCATACGTGAATATCCGTCTTGATATGGGGGATATTTATGAATACGGAATGAATGAATTCGGGTATGGTTTGGACCTACAAGTTGATTTCTTTGCTGACGCAGGAATGACACAGCTATTGGATTCAAAAACGACCGATATGTTGATTAATCAACATGAACCAGAAGAGGTATTTAGGTATCCATTCACAGAAATTCATCCAGAAACACACGCCATTTTAATTACCGTTTCGAATTACAGTGCAGTGAACTCTGTGGGAACCGACGCGGTGCGTTTAATTTGTTCGTACGAAGAAGAGTTCAAATACGGAGTAAGCAACGTCTCTTTCGGAGGACCACTTGTGCAGAACACTGGATTCTACATTGATACTGAAACAGGTAAAGCTGTCATGCAATGGAGTCCGGTAGGTTGTGTTGAAGAGTTCCCGGGTTATCAAGTTCAGTTGCTTAAACTGTACCATGAATTTAACGGGGCACCGGGAGGTGCCATGCCCGATAATTCAACATTAATAGAAACACAAGTCTCTGGATTCGTAGATTGGAGCCAAGCCCTACAGGTTGAGGTAGAAGATGGAGCTACCCAGATTTCGCTATCTCTCATGGAAGGAACGGGATTCTACATTTGGAGAGTAAGGCCAATTGGGAATTTATATTCTGACGGACTGGCAGATGAACGGAATTATGGTGTATGGTCTACAACGCCTGAGGATCTTTCACCCGTAGCTTACGATAATACTGATGGAACCTATGATATCGGCACTGGCCCTGTGGTGGGTTATTACCAACAATTCGATGAAGACCGAAATTGGGTTTACTCACGCTCTTTTGCTGAGAACGTAAAGATTGCAGAGCAATTGTCGTTTGCCAACGGATTGTTGCAATCCACCCAGAATCAAGCGCTAAGTCAGTCAAATCGGAAGGTCGTTGCTCAACAGAGTGTAATGGATTACATGGGACGACCTGCAGTCACTTCAATGGCGATTCCAACCGGACAGAAGACCCTTGGATATATCGATCACTTCATGACAGAATCAGATGGAGTGCTTTTCACTGCAAAGCATTTCGATCGTGACCACCAAAATCCAAATCCAGTCGATATTTCTGGAAATCCTTATTTCGATTACTACAGTGATCTAAATCCAGACCCTAGAATTCCTTCTTCTGAAGGATATCCATACACCCGGGTAAGATTCAGCAATGACGGAACGGACCGTGCTATTGAGCAAGCTGGCTTAGGCGAAACTTTCAGAATGAGAGATGCGACCAGTCCAAATTCAAGAACAACTATAGTGCATACTACAGCAGTGGCTGATGATGAGCTGATTCGTGTATTTGGAGATGAAGCACCAGATGCCGAAACAGTGGTTAAAACGATTACGATTGATCCGAATAAAGTAGCGAACGTGACCTACACCTCTAAATCTGGTCAAACCATTGCAACATGTTTGGCTAGAACAGGAGCTGAAGGCGCATTGGAACATTTGGACAGTGCGAATGATGACCCACTAATAGTGACTCAAGATATTGAGTCTGATATGATGATGGGGCCTAATACCATTTTTTCCTCGCACGAAGTAACACTCGTAGAAGAGCCCAGCACGGTGGTCTCGATAGACTATTCGATTACCGCGAATGACATTTACGCCTTGTGTGCCAATTATTGTTCATCATGTGATTATATCATTGAGATTTGGGTTGAGAGCAATAGCTGTCCTGAACTAGCCAGCTTAGGCTTGGTAGCTACTCACGCCATTCCAAGTTCTGAATTGAACTGTGGTGATCCTGGTTGGACACCTGAGACCTGGAGCTATGTGAATTCGTGGGATTTACCTCCTGGCACATACACCTTCACTAGAAAGGTACATGTCAACAACGTGAACACTGACGGTGAGACTCCGATCTCTTGGCTTGATCATCATTTAAATTTATTAGAGGAACAATACCAAGCCAATGCCGATGCTGGTTTAAGTGTACTCCAAACCTTGCTCGAGGTTGGTGATTATGATGCAGTCTTGTCTTATCTACAGGCCAACGGTACCTATGATTCTGATGGAGACGGTTACAATGATGTGAATTGGAACCTAGATGACGCTAACACCTACCCAGAGTCCGTTGACCTCGAAATTATTCCGGGATGTTATGTCGTTTCTATACCAGTCTCAACTTGCGATGAAAATTACTGCCCGTCACTTGATGCAGGGGAAACGTTAGGCGATTACTTCTACAACCACTTTGTTAACTACTGGGATGGTCAGTCGTTTGTATACGGTGATGCTTTCCTTGGAGAATATTCTCAGGCAGAGTTTGTGAATTTGATCAACAACATGGTGGATCACCCTTACGAGAGCACTTTTAGCACTTTCTATCAAGGAGTGGATCCTTTGGAATCTCCGGAAAATGTATCTCCTGTGTGGGATCAAAACTACCAATGCTCTGAGATGTGGATGTGCTGGATGATGCTCACCCAGACTTATCAAGACACTTACAATGCATTGGATGGTTCAGACTCCAGTCTAGACTACGATGTCGTAGATGCCTTTGTAGAATGCCAAGGCAAACGCATTGAAGGTTACACGCTCATCGCCTCTAAGGCCCGCGAGAACGCCTACCGATGGATTTACTACAACCCTGCCGCGAGCACCGCATGCGAAGAACTAATTTTCGGTTGTGTCTCTCCGTCTTGTTTAATCGGGGACGATGAAGCCTCACCGAATTTATTCTCGGGGAATTTCGCTTCGCGTTTGGCGTGGCAAGACTTCGCGGCATGTGTCGAAGGTCAAGCTCCCTACAATGGGTATTTATCTGCGACGGAACCTGTAGAAGATCTCATTTCTGTTTGTGAAGATGTATGTGAAACACGAAGAGATGCCTTCGAGACAGGCATTATTCAAATGATTCATGCACAAGGATTGTATATCCAAGACTTCGATGAGAACTATCTCGTTCAGGATTACACATATGGCTTAGAATACATTTCAGGGAGCACACCTATTGCCCCGGTAGATTTGGCCAACCCTGATTTTTTCAGCTACACGTGGTCAGAGGTACAGTGCATGGTCAATGCCATGGTCGAACATTGTAAAGGAGACTGTCAATTAACTCCTCAGTACGACGGATTGGGAGAGTTTTTAACTGCTGGAACCACTGAAGAAATGAACTTGTATCAACAAGTGATGTCGGCTGGATTTGATATCCAACCTACTGATGGGTCTGGCTCATGTGCACCAGGATATGATGTGATCGATGAAACAGTCTTTTCACCAACCAACTACTCCATTGCTCCTGTAGACCATGAATTCCTGGATTTGGGGTTGTACAACAATACACTAGTAGTCAATTACGACGATTTAACCTCAGCTGCAGAAGATCTTGCATGGATACACTTTCCTTGGTTGATAGGAGTTGAAGGGTTTGATTTCAATACATATATAGTCGATACAGATCAAGATGTCTACGATGCAGCAGATGGGCTCATTTCTCTAGGAGAAGCCATTCAACTGGCTAATAATGCACCTACAGGCAACGCACGAATACTCTTTGATTTGGACGCATATCCTGTAGTCATCGATCTTGTCAACGAGCTACCTATCATTACAGGAAACATATATATCGATGGATACTCTTCGACTGGATCTGGATTTGATGTTTCAGGCCCTGTAATCAGCATAAGAAATACCAACGTTTATTCCTCGTTGAATTCTGCAATTCTTGATGTGGAGGGGAGTCTAATCGTCTCTGGCCTAGGTTTTCATGTGGCATCTACTTATGAAAATATTGCGGTAAGAACGTACGATTTAGGCTTCGGTGAAGATACTGAATTATCTTTCTCAAGTGCTGCAGTGTACAACTGTGTTTTTACTTCCGGATCTGGAATTAACTCCAAGGCGATCGTATTTGAAGGTAGGTTCAATGCAGCGATGGGTAATGTTATTGGGACCAATATGGCAGGAGATCCAGGCCTAAGTTTCAGTTTAGCAGGCATTGAAATTAACCCACCAAGTATTCATAACCTCATTGGTGGCTGGGAAGTCGGCAGAGGGAACTGGATCGTTGGCGGAAGCTTCGGCGTGAGAAATAACAACGCTGGATTCCAAACAGGCAATACTGAAGGTCATGGTACCGCGATTCATCGAAATAGTATTTTCAATTGCACCAAGGCAATTGGTTCTTACTCAACTTTAGGTTATAACTACCGAGCGGTACCACCAATGATCGATATTAACTCGCTAACGGTTGATCATATTGAGGGTTTCGCGGCAGACTTACAGACCGGGCCTGCTTCAGACGGATTGAATCCATGTGAACACTGTTACATCAATTTGTACAAGACCAATACGATTGATCAAGCTCCTGAATATCTTGGGACAACAATCACTGATATAAATGGAGAGTGGACTTTCGATTGGTTACAGGACCACCCAACATATAACCAAGGAGATCAACTTGTTGCAACGGTAACCGTTTCAAGGGCATCATTGTCTTATTTCTCCAATGGAGGGCCAGAATATTACACAGCGGCCACGCCAAATAGTGATATCTACGATTGGCTTGCAATCTTCGGCACTACATCTGAACTATCAGATCCTATGACAGTTCCTGCGTGTAGCTTCGAACCATTCTGTTTCCAATGGCAAGAATTGACCGTTCCAGCAGGTGAATACCTTGCGATTCCTTCGTGTGAAGATTTAGCTATTCAAGCGATTGAGCTTTCTCTTGATCAACAGAATTTCGACTTTCAAGAAGAATACTTAGATCAATTTGAAGCGCAGTACGAAGAAGAGTGTGCATCACCTGAGAACTTGAATGACTCATTCCAAGTGAGTTATTCATTAGGGTACCACCATTACACGCTATTCTACTATGACCGTGCTGGAAATCTACATCGAACGATACCACCGGAAGGAGTGGTTTACACGGATGTTGATAACGATCTGCCAGAACATGGCTTTATCACGCAGTATGGATATAACAGTCTAGCGCAACTAACCCATACTTCAACTCCGGATGGGGGAGATAAGGATATGTTCTACGATGCCATTGGTCAATTGCGCTATTCTCAAGATGCTCAACAGTTGGTGGACAGTAAACTGTCCTACTCAAAATATGATGAATTAGGGCGTCCAATTGAGTCGGGGGAATGTGATGACGAAGACGGTAACCCAAGTGCCCATGTCAATAACATGGCTTGGGCTCCTAATGCGAAAGAAGTAAATAGAGCACGATACTCCGAATCAGCGTCAATTGCTTACCAAGGCAAAGCTCAAAGATATCTGCAGAACCGGGTCAGTTCACGTGTCTATGATGAAGATGGTGATTTCAGTACAATCGATGATCAGACGGCTAATAAATACAGTTACGATGTTCACGGGAATGTAGAATGGCTCGCTCAATCGGTTCCCGGAATTGGTACGCGATTCATGGCGTACGATTATGATTTGTTCTCCGGCAATGTAACCCAATTCAGTTACAGCGATGGGGAGCCAGATCAATTCTATCATCGATATGAGTACGACGCTGACAATCGACTGACTAACGTATACACATCTACGGATGAGGTGATTTGGGATCAAGACGCACGATATGTTTATTACAAACACGGACCTCTTGCCCGTCTTGAAATAGGTGAGGATAAAATTCAAGGAATTGATTACGCTTACACGCTTCAAGGGTGGATTAAAGCGATTAACCACGACGATCTTCTTTCCAGTGAACTGGATGATCAGTTTGCGGATGATTTGTTCGGAATGGTGCTGACGTACTATGAAGGAGACTTCGTGAAGACAAATTCTGAGTTTAATAGCCTTAACGCTGGGCTCACCCCAGATGCCGATCGTAATCTCTATAACGGAAACATTGCTACTTGGTCTTCGAACTTCGACTATTCTGTTCTTCCAGCAGGAACTGATCTTCAATACCAACAGAAGACTGCCTACAAGTACCGCTATGACCAGTTAAATCGAATCAAGTCAGGAGATTTCCAATACTATGTAGGTGATCCTGGGCTGGGTTCTTGGAATGCGACACAAGACTATGCCGTTGATTATTCCTACGATGCCAATGGCAATATCATGTCTTTGAACAGGAATGGTCACGGCGAAGCAGGAATCGGTATGGATGAATTGTCCTATTACTATAACCAAGGGGTGCCAATGGCTGATCGCAAGAATCAGTTAATTCAAGTAGCTGATGCCATTTCTTCTAGTGGATACCAAACCGATTTTGAGGGAATTTCTAGTTACACTTACGATGAAACTGGAAATCTAATTTCCGATACGGAACAATCCATAGATGAGATAGAATGGAATGCGAGTGGTAAGATCAAGCGTATTACTAGGACCACAAGTGGGCATGAACTTAGCGACCTCGAATTCATCTATGATGTAGATGGGAATAGAGCGGTGAAAATCGTAAAACCACGAGAGTACACTGGGCTTGCTTCCAATAACCAGTTGGTTGATCAAGACCAATGGATATATACCTATTACGTTCGTGACGGTTCGGGAAATATCACCGCCAATTACACAAAGTCAACTTTCACCTATGAAGGTGGCTACCAAGAAACGTATCGACTGACAGAACAACCAATTTATGGAGCAAGTCGAATAGGTGTACACAAACGCCTACAAGAACCAGTAGTACGAACGATTGATTACATCGATGGTTTTGGACCAATGATTATAGAGCCGAATACCACTCGTGTAACTGAAAATTCTGCGCAATGGACAGGGTACAATCAAACAACCACCATGTCGAATGCCACCACAACGATTACTTCGAACGAGGCCTATTTGTTGGGTTACTCAGATGATTCAGGGGCACCCGTTCAAGCACCTGGTCTGGCCACGGTGATGGCTCAAGGAGCGGTCCTAGGAGAAAATGTCTTGCTGACTGAAGACCAAGATGGGGTTCCGGTATTCTATAGTGTGTCTTTCGCTAACTTGAATGGTTCAAGCGACGCTACACTGGTATACAACCGTTTCGGTTTCATCATGCAGAACCTAACAGATGAACCAATCATTGCTTCCTCGAACGGTTCAATGCAAGCAGCGCAATTAGGGAATTCTTCACGGTTTGCACTATTCACTGTAGGTGAAGATGATGTTGTATACCGCCACATTATAGACTTGGAAGAGCCTGGGTTCACATTATTCGGAATGAACATGGGCGCGATCGTGGAAACAAACGTTCCTGTGAGTTCGCTAAATCACGCTTACAAGCACGATCTCGCGATCATTGAAGATCATCGTGCTGGTGGATTGATTCATGTCTATGCCACTAGAACAAGTGAGGATAACCCATTCGTTCAAGAAGTTGTGGTCATACAGATGAACCAAGGAGACTTGACGTTCGAGGAGATTGTCCTAGACTCCTATACAGCTGGAGCGGGCTCTTCTTCGACAGATCGAAACCCGATCCGTATCTCACCGAACGGGAATCTGCTGTCTTTCAAATATGACCATTCATTGTTTCAAGATGCGCTGAGAACTTATCAGCTCTCTGAAACAATGTCTGGTGCCGCCATTATTTCGAATAATGTTCTTGACATGCTTACCATTGTTGAAGACTTAGACTTTTCTTCTTCATCACAATCATTGTATGTATCAATGAGCAAGTTTGGGGCGAGTAGTAACGATACTTACCTCACAGGTGAAACGGGAACTGCAGGATTGTACAGAACGAATGTACTTAGTGGAAGCCAAGACCCTATTGCCGCAGGAGTGGGAGATGTTCGAAGAACAATAAATGGTGAAATGATGATGGTAAAAGGTGCAGCCGACGATATAGTTCTCGTGGGGGATGCTGATGATCCATCGCCGCAACCAGTAGTTTCTTCTGTGCTAAGCGATGATATGATTTCTGTTAGCGGATGGGCTATTGCTGTAGAACGTGATTACACATCGGGTCTTTCAAAACAGGTTAGTAAGATTTTTGACAACGAACAGCAGCAGGCAAACTTTGGCCGGGCATTAGGTGAAAGATCCTATGAAATAGTGGATCACTTGGCAAATAGTAGAGCTCTGTTCAGTGACAAGAAATTAATAGAAATGGTGGGTGGCGAGCCAGATGTAAACCAGTCAAAAGGAGATTTGCAAGCAATTGCAAATCACTATCCATTCGGTATGCAGATGCCTAGTAGAGGGTTCTCAGGTGATGACTTCAGGTACGGCTTCCAAGGGCAAGAGGAAGATGAAGAGTTCTTAGGCGGAGCAGCCAGTTACAAATATCGCGTGTATGATTCGAGAATTGGTCGATTCTTAAGCTTGGATCCATTAGCTCCGAATTATCCTCATAATTCTCCATACACCTTTTCTGAAAATGTAGTAATAAACTCAATTGAACTTGAAGGGCTTGAAAAAGTATATGTCTACAATGTATGGTATGATGGTGAAGGAAATAAGCATAAGAAGCTATCTCATGAAGAAATCAATGTCAAGGCGTCAGTTGACCAAAGGGTATATCGATATTATGACGCGCAAGGTGAATTGTATGCAGAAAGAACCCAGACTATTGGAGAAGGCGGAAGGGGTAGTTACATAGAATTCAGCGAAAATGGTTTTAAAGCGAGTGCTGGAGATGTTTTAGTTGCTAGTGATAGTGGCATGAGTCATGCCAGATTTGAAGGGCCTAGTGCTGAAGCATATGCAACTTCTGATGGCTATGGTGTTCATGCACGAGCAGAAGTATCCGTTGCATCAGCCGATTTTCAGATTAGTACATCGGATGGAAGCGCTAGCCTCCGAGGAGATGGTGATTTTTTATTCGCTGAGGCTCACGTGGACCTTCAAGGAACAGAAGAGAATCCGTTTATCGGCTTAGACGTAGATGCCGGTGCCAGAGCTGGAATATTGAGAGGGTCAGTAGGCACAGATATGCCGCTTTTGGAAGGATTGGGAATTAGGGTAGATTTCGGTGGGTCTGTGGTATCTGCAGGAGGGTCTGTCAATCTTCATGCGGGTTACAGCACAGAAAATGACAGACTTGAAGCAGGGTTTGGGGGAGCTTTGAGTCTTTTATTTGGTCTTGAAGGGAGAATATCCTTGTACTACGATCCAACAGAAAGTAGCACCGAGGACCCTTAAACCAGCTGTTCAATTCTGAAATTTTTCTTCAAAATTGTTCGCGATTAAGATGCAAGAATTGGATTTGGGTAACGAATAATTCGAAACAAACCGATTAACTTTATTCATTGATCAATAATATATACGAGAATGAACGAGTCCAAACTACGCGCCCTCACCCTCATGGAACTCCTCATCGTACTCGCGATAATCGGGATCATCATTTTGATGGCACTTCCGAATTTCACGGGGTTGATATCGAATGCGCATAGTTTAGAAGCACAGCAGCAATTGGGGATTATTCATAGTTTTCAGAAGACCTATTTCTTCACCCATTCGAAATACAGTGAAGACCTAAATGCGATTCACTTCGAAGAAAATAAACTGGTGACGCAGGGTGGTAATGGGAAGTATGACTTTGAGATTGTCAATGCGAGTCCAAACAGTTTCTTGGCTCGTGCTACTGCTGTGGTAGATTTTGATGGAGATGGCGAGTACAACGTATGGGAGATTGATCAGGATAAAACCTTACGAGAGGTTGTTCCTGATTGAAGTCATACCTGTTCTTCTTGCGCTCTTTTTTCTGCTATTGATGATCCGTGATGATTGGCGAGAGCGGGAAGTGAAGGCATGGCATATGGCCTACTTTGCATTCGCACTAAATGCATTTTTCATAAGACAAATAGGAATTAAACTTTGGTTAGATCAACTCTTATTGAATGAGCTGATCGTTGCCATCTACCTTATCACGATTATCGGTTACTTATTGGTTAAGAGACTGCCTTGGCGCCAACTGTTCCAATCATACTTTGGTCTAGGAGACGTTCTGTTTTTGGTAGCATTGGCACCATGTTTTGCCCCTCAGTTTTGGCTTGGGGTAACCATCACCTGCTTTATATCAGCTGCCATACTGCACCTGCTGTTTAGAAAAAATGAAAATGATACCGTGCCCTTTGTGAGTTATGGCGGAATTGTAGCCATCTTAGCTTTCTGCGTTCAGTATTACATTCAAACTTATGGAGCTTAAGGAACTTGACATAGAATTACGACAAGCCATCTCGTCAGAAATGGCATGGGAGTACCGCATGGTTCCAAAAACAGATCACAGCAGCTCGCTTGAAGTCTATTCTGACACCCTTGGGGATAAAACTGATACTTTACGAGAAGTTGAATTTTTGCTGGGTAAGACCGTGGAAGTGCATACGGTTTCACAGGATGAATTGATGGTCATGCTCTCTACTAACTATGGTAGAGACAATGCTCAGAATGGAGCAGAAATCATGAACTATTCCGAAGACTTCTTGGTTCGCCTCGTTCAAGAGGCAGATCAGTTGGGCAGTTCTGATATTCATATTGAAGTCTACGAGCACAGAGCAAGAGTGCGCATGCGGGTTGACGGACACCTGCTCGAAAGGCACGCACTGGAACTACGGGATTATCCGGCGCTTATCAACAAGATCAAGGTGCAATCGAAGCTTGATATTTCAGAGAAACGTCGTCCGCAAGATGGACGAATTGCGATGGATATAGGTATCGAGACGATTGATTTACGTGTATCGATCATACCCACCTTGTACGGTGAGAAGTCAGTGTTGCGATTGCTGCAGCGTGATGCTTCTGAAGTTCGGCTTGATAAGATTGGTCTAGCAGGTAATCAGATGACAATCTACATGGAAGGGATTCAAAAACCTCAAGGGATTGTGTTAATCTCGGGGCCAACAGGTTCGGGAAAAACCACAACACTCTACGCGAGTTTGCGACACCTCAACCAAACCGAACGCAATGTCATCACCGTTGAAGATCCGATCGAGTATACATTAGAAGGAATCAATCAACTTCAATTAAATGAAGCGATAGGACTGACTTTCGCGAAGGCTCTAAGAGCATTCCTCCGTCAAGATCCTGATGTGATTATGTTAGGGGAGATTCGAGACAAAGAAACTGCGGAAATGGCCGTACGGGCTAGTCTTACTGGGCACTTAGTCTTTTCTACCATTCACACACAATCAGCATGGGGAACCATCGATCGATTGATGGATATGGGGGTGCCTTCGTACATGATATCGTCAACCTTGAATCTTTCTGTAGCACAGCGTTTGGTGCGCAAACTGTGCAACAACTGTAAGCAAGAAGTTTCAATCGATGAGGTCCAACTTCCCTCAGAATTGTCTTCAAAGAACTTTGGAACGAATAAGGTTCAGGTCGCGAAAGGTTGTCCTTCTTGTTTCCATACCGGGTACAAGGGAAGAGCTGCATTATTTGAAATTATTCCTATCAATGAATCACTTAGAGCTGTGATTCGTGAAAAAGAACGTCCAGAAATATCTCAACTTAAAGAATTCGGTTTCAAGTCGTTGAAAGATCAAGCCATTGAGCTCGTATCAAATGGTACGACCAGCGTCGAGGAAACCTTTGGTATTCTTTCGGTCAATAGTTTTTGACATGTCGACGGATTGGGTAACTTAAGCCCACATTAACCTAGCTTTAAGTGAAATTTGCACTCCCCATCTTATTTCTGCTTGCGCTTGCTTTGCCCTCATCTGTATCGGCTCAATTAGATCGATATGACCAGATCAGAAATCAGCTTGAATCTGTGGTCGTAGATCAACCTGGCCTTGATATGATCCTAGAAACATCGGTTTCGAATGTAGGCATTGCCGAATACCTGCGCTCGTTAGGTCTTCAGAATGAAATCAATTTGAGCGTTGCCAGCGATCTAGAAGGGATTGTGAGCAACAACTTCAACAACGTACGTATCCTAGACGTGATCGTGTTCTTATGCAAAGAGTTCGATTTAGATATAGAAATCATCGGCGGGATCATCGCCGTTCGGAAGTACGAGCCTTACCTTCCTCCACCGCCTGAAGAGCAGCCTTTAACTGTGGAGGTAGATTCTTTAAATGGCTTCGTTTCATTTGAATTCAAAAACGATTCCCTTTCCGCGGTAGCGAAAGCATTAACAAATACCGGAATAAGCAACGTCATCATCGGCGAAGGATTGACCAGTAAGCGGATCAATGCTTACATCAAAAACAGACCCTTTTTAGATGCCGTTGATAAGCTCTGTGTGGCCAACGGATTGATCATGGAAGAGGAAGAAGGCTTTGTGATTCTAAAGGCCCCGAAGAAGGAAGAACGCAATGCTCAGAATCCACAGGAGCGTCCGCCGATTTCTTTAGACGCGTTGAAAGCTGAACTGAAGATCAACGTTAAAGACAGTCTGGTAAGCCTTGATATCAGAGAGCAGAACATTGGTGATGTTATTGAATTGGTTTCACGAGAAATGGGTGTGCAGCACTTTATGTATACGCGCCCCGATGCCGTGACAACGATTCACGTGAAAGACGTTTCGTACGATCAGTTCTTGACGCATGTGCTTCACGCTACACCCTACAGTTTTATCATTGAAGATGAGGTGTACCTTATTGGTGACCAGCAGAACGATGGTATCACCATCACTGAGTTGGTGTCATTGCAGCGCAGAACAATCGAGAACGTTTTTGCTTCATACGGTGGCGGCCGACAGAACACAGGAAATAGAAACAGAAACAACGGTAACCAAACGGGAACCAATGGAACTAATACAGGATTCAACTCAGGGAGATCTGGAGGTGCTGGAGCCGGAGGAAGAGGTGGAGGAGGAGTAAATCCTTTCCAAAATTCGAAACTGCAGATCGAGGCCTTTCCTGAGCTGAATTCCTTTGTTGTCACAGGTTCGCTACCTGAAGTGCGACAGTTCAAACAATTCATAGCCAGTATCGATCAGGTGGTGCCGGTGGTAGTGATCGAAGTGCTTATTGTTGATGTCAACAAGAGCAACACGATGAGCGCTGGTGTAAATGCCGGAATCGGTGAGAACGCAGGAACAACGCAAGGTCCGATCACCGGTACAGCAGACAATCCAGGTTTGAATGTTGATCTGAGTACGGAGTCGATCAATGAGTTAATCAACGGCTTTAACGGACTGGGCGTGGTCAACTTAGGAAACGTAACGCCCAACTTCTACCTGAGTATTCAAGCTATGGAAACCGATGGATTGTTGCGTACTCGTTCTACGCCGAAACTGGCCACATTGAACAGTTACCCTGCGAGCCTGAGAATTGGAAGGGAAGAGTACTACCTGCAAACGAATACCACGGTAAGCCCTGGTACCAACGCTACTGTTGTATCTGAACAACAAGACTGGCGACCATTGAACGCAGACCTGGCCATCGATATTGTGCCGGTGGTATCTGGCGAAGAGCATGTTACACTGGATATTAGTGTCATTCAGAGCAACTTCACCGAACGAGCAGGCGCGAACGGACCTTTTGGGTCTGTTAACCGAGAGTTCACTTCTTCCATTCGTGTGAAAAATGGCGATATGATTTTGCTAGGCGGACTAGAAGACAAGAGCGTTTCGAATTCCGGTGGAGGTCTCCCAGGAATAGCACGTATCCCAGTCCTTCGTTGGTTCTTTGGTTCTCGATCAAGAAGTGCTCAAGACACCAAGCTCAACATCTTTATTCGTCCTATGATCATGTATTAATGCATAGGTCGATCGAAAACATACTGTTCCGAAAGATCCAGATCGTTCAGTGTGACCTGAATGAAGAGGGAGGATGGAGAATGCGTATTGGCATTTTCAAACTGAGGAAGAACGAAGTCGAACAAGCAGAAGACTGGAGCGATTGGAGTGATCTTTCAACACTCGAAATCAACAAGCAACAAGCATGTGTGCTTCAGTTTGTTGGTCGAAGCATTCTTCAAAAAGTTGGAAGCAAACTTCAATCTACGGCCGCTAACAAAGACCTCATTCAAAAGGAGGTGTCTGTTCTGAATACCAAATACTCTACGATCATTAGGTCTAAGGAACTGACCACGCTCATCAATAAGTTGGCGAAGGAGAAATGGAATGTCGCAGCCCATTCTTTTGGGGCGATAAATGCCCTTCGATTACAAACGGCCTTAGGAACAAGTGCAGCATTTCCATTGGAGGGATCGAGCATCGATTTATCGAATGGAGAAGTCATTGAGCAACCGGGTTCCAAACCTTTCGATGTGTGGGGTGAGAATGAAGCTGCATATTTCTATTCCCTCGCTAGAGGAAATCAAGCGAATAAGAATCTACGTGAGGAAAGTGCTTTTCAGCTGTTGTTTCGTAAGACCCTCTTGATTGGAGTGTTCGGATTGCTTGGGATTTTGTTGATCAACTTTTTAGTGTTTCAGCAGCTTCAAGAAAAGAACACACAGCTGAGTGCCTCCAATCAAGTACTGTTGGATCAGCAAAATGAGTTGACCAAGATTAATGCTGCCAATGAAAAGAAACAAGTATTTCTATCAACCTACGCACCAGCAAGGGAGATAAGTACCACTGAACTCTTAGATCAGTTAGGGGCTAGTGTACCTGCTCAAATCACCTTGAACGTTTTAGATGTGAATCCAATTGAATTACCTGATCGTGAAGGACAGATGTTTCAAGTGGCGCAGGGTGAAATCTTGGTAAAAGGTCAGGGTGATCAATCAGCTCTTAACAACTGGGTGCAACACTTGAGCGGTATGGATATGATCTCCCAAGTCCGCATTCTGGAATTTACGAATGGTAGCTACGCAGAGCGCGAGTTTAAATTATCAGTGAGGTATTGATGTTAGCTTCTGCAAAATATCGCTTCTACCTGCTAGCTGGAGGATTGTTTTTATTCCTCATTCTCGCCTGGAACCTATCTATTTCGAAATCTTTCGAGGTCTATCGTCAGAACAAAGAACTTCAAGAAGTCGCTAGTCAAGGTGACCAGATCAATACAGGGATTCAAATTGCTTTGATGGAAAAGAGTCAGCTAGAAACTATGGCTGGCTCGATGGAGGGGGATGCGGAAGAAAATAGGAACGCCTTGCTCAATGTAGTTGACAGTTTGATGCAGGAACATCAATGCGAGCTCAAAGGAATTGAACCTTTGCGCGTTTTTTCTACCGACGGATTCGAAGTTTTCTTAAATTCAATAACCCTGACTGGAGACTACGTTTCTCTGCTACAAATTTGCCAACATCTCGAGTTCAATGCATCCCATGGAAAAATGGTGAGCACCCAATTTGAACGCGTTAAAAACAGAACTAATCGGAAGTATGAATTGCATGCGACTTTTACGATACAATCGATTCGCGCTGCTCGCTAGTTGCTGCGGATGGCTTCTTTTGGGATCCTGTGATGTCATCTTCGAGGATGATATCGATGGGCAAACCATTACGCTTCTGGCTCCGGCAGATGAAACGTCAACGACCATCCAGACGATCAATTTTGATTGGATGGATCTAGACGACGCCGTAGCTTACCGCATCCAAGTGGGAGAGCCAAATTTTGTTGGTCTTGAGGCTTTGGTGTTAGACTCTCTTGTGACCCAGTCTGAATTAGAAATTGTTCTCAATCCAGGAAACTATGAATGGCGTGTTCGAGGTGAGAATAGTGGAAGCGAAACGGAATACGCTGTGAGAAGCTTAACGATCGTTGCTGCCGAAGGTTTAGAAGGACAAACCGTGTTGTTGAATTCGCCAACTGCTGATCTGGTTACGAGTGATTCATTGGTGACTTTCACCTGGACAGAGCTTGCGGCGGCAGAGAGTTATACGGTAGAAATATTAGATGACAACGAAGGCCAGCCAGGTGATTTGGTGATGGCTGATATCGCTATCGCGGAAACAAGTGTTGAGACTGAACTTGACGAAGGTGCTTTCTGGTGGCGTGTGATTGCAAGTAATTCAGTGCCGAGCGTTTCGGATTATTCGGAAGCACGACAGATTGAAATTGACTTGACAGATCCTGTTCCTTCCATCTTACAAGAACCCCTAGACAACAGTTTCATCGGTAGCCCATCTCAAGTTTTCACTTGGACAGAAGGAAGCGATGCCAATCTTTCAGACTACCAGTTGATCATTTACAGCGACCAAGGATTGGAGACGGTGGTCTTGAGTCAGAGTAGCACTGAGCTCAGTCTTGATCAGGATTTGACCAGCTTAGCCTCCGGAGTGTACTACTGGCAAGTCAGAACCAACGACGCTGCTGGAAATTTCTCATTATCTGATGCTCGTAGCTTCACAAAATGAAAAATAAGGCAATGACCATAGTGGCTTTAGTGGCTGTCCTCATTATTTGGGGACTTATTGCCTATCGTCTGTTCTTTCAAGGTGAAGGACCACAGGTCACTTGGCAAATGCCAGATGTAGAAATGAGCGCTGATACCTATGAACCCATGAAGGAGTATCAGCTCATTGGAGATTACCGCGATCCATTCCTAGGAAAGCGACGTAGACCATCTTCTTCAACGACCACTTCTACTCCGGTTTCCAAGCCAAAGCCTCAGAATATCATCTTGGAGCCGGAAGTTCCTTGGCCACAAGTCGAATATCGAGGCGTCAATAACGCACAAGGAGGAGATCCTTTGATTTTTTTGAGAATCAATGGCGTTGATCAACTGGGCTTTATGAATGAACCACTTCAAGGAATTACTCCGATTGAAGTGTACAGAGACAGCATTATTCTAGAATTCAATGAAGAGCGCAAGACTTTTATTCGTTAGCATCTTATTCGTCTGGATCTCACCAGAAATTACAGCCCAGATTGAATCACGCGAGTTTCCTGTAGACGGCGGCTATGTGAGATGTGAAATTCTCGAGAAAGAGAAAAACATTCGTACCGTTGATACACTGGAGTATCATTTCTTAATCGGCAATCGCCTCAAAAAGCTCCAAGGATCGTACGATGGGAAATTGCTTCACGGAAAGTTCATTAAGCTCGACCTACAAGGGAATATGATCGTTGAAGGCGAGTTCAAACAAGGCCTACACCACGGAAGCTGGAAATACTGGACAAACGAAAAACTAGATTCAACAGTCACGTATTGCAAAGGCATCAAACATGGTCAAATGGTGGATTACACCAAATCACCAAAGGTTGAGATTGAATACAAAAAAGGAGAGGAGAAACAACCAAAAGTGAAACAGCGGAAAGCTAAAGAGGAAGAGGAAGAAGGAAAGGAAGAGATGAAGGAAGAAGAAGAGTTAAAAGAAGAATGAGAATAAGAATGGACTTTGATTGACCGAGGTTCACAAATTTATCTGAGTTTTCGTCAACCGTCAACCGTCAACCGTCAACCGTCAACCGTCAACCGTCAACCGTCAACCGTCAACCGTCAACCGTCAACCGTGTAAAATGAAATTCCGCGCTAGCGCCATATTCTACGCCCTCACCTTTGTGGTTATATCAAGCCTCACCATTGGTGCGTTGATCATGGTTTATTCTGGTTACGGAAATTTAAACGACAGGCTTGAACAAGAACAAGCCATGCGTTCGTTTCATACACAAGCGACCAATATTTTACTCGAAGGTGGATTCGGCGATAGCTATAAAGACCGCATAGAATTTAGAGGGGTGGAAATGGAGGTGGAGGTTCTCCGAGAATCTTGGGGATGGATTGACCTCTATCACGTCAAAACGCACACAAATCACGATACCATCCTTCATACGCACCTGATGAGCTCACAGGTTGATCCCGTTGATCTTCGATTTTGCATCGCTGATCGCGGAAGGGCGATTCGATTATCAGGAGATGCACAGGTAATAGGTACTGGAAGCTTCCCGCAACGCGGATTTGAAAGAGTATCACTTGGTGGTGAACATTTTCACGGTGTGATGGAAGTGAATGCCGTAAATGACTGCGGGCTGCTAATGAATACGCGTCTAAAATTGCTGGAGTGTGCCAATTCGATTGCTTCGATGACAGGATCAAAGGAATCGAATGCATGGAATGAATCACCTTTGGAAATGACGCTTGCAGGGCTTGATTGGGAGCAAGCAAATGGTAAAGTGCTGATCACCGCAGACTCGTTGTTCATACCATCGGATGTGGTTGTCGAAGGCGTCATTATTCGAGCCAATCATGTGTACATCGAAAGCGGATTTAGCGGAACCCTTCAATGCCAAGCCAGTAAAGTGACACTAGAGGAAAAGGTCAATCTAAATTACCCAAGTGGAATTTTCGCGGTGGGTGATTCTACCCGATTAGAAATTGCATCGAACTGTTCGATTGATGGGGTCGTAGCAAATTTGGGAGGTTCCGCTTTGAGTTTTATTGGTGAAGAAAGTGTCGTCCACGGTATGGTTGTCTGTGATGGAAGCCTACAATTAGAAGGCGAAGTTCAAGGGCCATTAATGGTTGATGTGCTTCAACATATTAGTCCTTCAAGTTCTCAGATCAATGCCATGGTGAATGGAAAGATTATTCCAGGTAACTATGACATGACAAAGGGCTTACCTCTTGGAGATGGCAAACGAATCTATATTCAATCGGCATGGCTAGACTAAAGGCAAGTAGTTTGATCGAGACTTTGGTGGCCCTGGTGATTGTTATCGTCGCCTTGTCTGCTGCTCTTACTGCCTATTTGCATTTGGCTAGCGCCGAAAACCAACGAGGGTATTTACCCTTGGTTAAATCTGATCTCGTTGAAAACCAAAAGGTAGATAAGCTAGGAAGAGACCTTACTTCGGAAGTAAGAGTTGTGGTGGAGGAAATTCAAATTGCAGATTCCGATAGCATGGCTGTTGAGTTCTTAATCTATTCTCATGATGAAGATTAGAACTTTGAAAGCCCTGACTTTGATGGAATTATTAGTGACTTTGATAGTTTCGGGTATTCTGCTGTCCATTGTCTTGCTAGGATTGAATTGGACCGGGGCCTCTTTTCAACGATTCAGCAGTAGAAATGAAGACAAAGTCGAATTACGGACTTGGATGATGACACTAGAACGAGAAATCAGCCAAGCCGATTCTGTGTTGGTGAATGGATCTAGTTTGAAGGTCTTTTCTGGCGAAGAAAAAATAGACTACTACAGTACTTCGGATGGTATCGTTAGGTATAATGCGAGCGACGTTAGAGATACCTTAGAAATTACTGGAAGCGCATGGTTGAGCACAATCAATCGCAAGAAGAATACTTATACCTTAGAAGGGCAATGGCATGATCAGATGTTATCTTGGCAGTTTGTTCATTTTCATCGCATCAATCCGTAATGGCAGACCGTATCGACATAGGGAAACTACAAGGTCAAGAAGAAAGTTCTGGGCAACAAACGTCGTTTCTGCAACAGGATATTTCCTTACGTCCTTTTTGGTCAAACAAGCGTAAGCTTCGCTTTTTGCGGTCACTTTCTGTTCTTGTTGATGCTGGATTGGATTTCCGATCAAGTTTGCACATGGCCGCAGAAGAATTCTCAAAGCCAAAAGAAGAAGCAGAACTCGCAAGGATTATCGCGTTGGTTGATGACGGTAAAACCTTGGCGGTGGCATTAGAGTCACAAAAGGGGTGGTCAGTCTTCGAGCTCGAAAATATTAGAATAGGTGAGGCGAGCGGTCGTCTTGGAGAAATATTTGTTGAGTTGGTGAATTACCTAGAACGAACCGAAGGGTTGAAACGTCAATTGATCAGTGTATTGACCTATCCAACATTTCTATTGCTCGTTTCTTTTGGTGTGGTGAGCTTTATGATGATCGCCGTAGTGCCGTTATTCGAAGATCTATTCCAGCGTTTTGATGCTGATTTACCGAGCATCACCCGCGGTGTGATGGATGCTTCCAATTGGGTACAAGAGAATTTTTCGTTGATCCTTTTGCTTTTAGGAGGGATCGTCCTTCTTGGATGGTTCCTATTTAAGCAAGAACGCTTCCAGGGTTTGTATTTTAAGGTGCTTTTCGGCTTACCGATTTTCGGAAGGCTTGTGCATTTAACTTATGTCGGACGGTTCTGTACATCGATGGCGATGTTAATGAGCGCTAAGATTCCTTTGCTAGACGGTCTTCGTATGGTTTCAGACATGCTCAATGCTTCTCCATTTACTTTGGCTAACGCCGAAATCGTTGAGGAAGTAAATCGAGGAAAACGATTAAGTGAATCGATTGCACAGCATTCCATCTACCCGAAAAAAGTACATCGCTTCGTTGCCATTGGTGAAGAAGTGAACAGACTCGAAGAAATGTTCCTCAAATTGAGCGAGGAGTATAAAGAAGAGGTGGAGAACCGGAGTAAAATGGTTGGGAAATTAATGGAGCCCATCATCATCATCTTCGTAGCGACCTTTATTGCGATCATTTTGGTGGCACTTTACTTACCACTTTTCCAGTTTGGGAAGCTCTTGGGCTAGTATTCTCAAAAACGATATCAACAAGTAATGAACAGAAATCCGAAATCGGATGGGTTGATTTTATTGGTATTTAATTGAATTTGAAGATACATGCATACTAGTTGTTAACATGAAATTCATAATAAAAATTTGCGCCCTTGAGAAATGATGATTAACTATGTTTCAACATTAATCATCTAAACAAATTCAGATGAAAAAGACTAGCCTAATTGTCATGGGGTGTCTGCTATCCCTGACAATGCTCTCCCAAGGTGAAATTTCTGATTTGCGCTTTTTCTTAGCGGCTGCCGAAGAGATAAACGTCACCGATCTCGGTGTTGACGATCTCGAGAATCCCTTAGTTGATGCGGATCTCCACCCTCAAATGAATTATCAAGCCAGCTTCTACGTCAGCTCCATACTTGGAGTGGATAGTGTAGTGGTCGAATTTGGAAGCACTCCAACTGGAAGTGAGATTGCTTCGGTGACTTTGGCTTTCGACGAAGTAGCACCTGCACCTTTTGATTTTAGTCGAGATGACGACAAGGTGACTGTCGATGCAGGAGTCTATCCTTTTGTAGAAGAGATTTTTTGTCGAGTACATCTTATTTATGAAGATGGTACTACTACTACACCAGTTCTTTTTCCCGAGATTAATTAAGTCGTAAAGACATGAATATCAAAGCATTTTGCATGCTGGCTTTGCTGGCATGTTCAGGCGAAGCCTTTGCCGAACTTTCCTATTATCCTACCTGGATTGACGATTCTGGCATTCATTATACTCCTGGTAACGAGGTGGTTATGAAGGATGAAGCGGCGGCCGGTTGGAATTCTGGGGCACGATCCTCAGAGGTGCTGCTCGCTGCTGATGATGGTTGGATTCGCTATGAGGTTGAATCTTACCAAAGTGCTACGCGTGCTTTTGGTTTTGCTATTACTGATCCGAATTACCATTACACTTCAATGGCGTATTCTTTTCGCCTTGCGAACAGTACGTGTTACTTTCAAAAGGGAAGTGTAATCGTGGGAACGATGGCCGTGACCCAAGGAGATGTCTTGGAGATTGTTAAGAATGGCACGGACATAGAATACAAAGTAAACGGTGTCATCAGGGTCACAACAACTCCGGCCCAATTCAGTGACATGTTTCTCGATTTAGCATTCCATACCAGATGGGGATACATTGGGAAACTTGAAGTGAGTTTTGGTAATGATTATGATTCTGAATGGGAAGAGGTAATAGGAATTGCCAAAACAGCTACGACTTTAACGAAAACGGCAGCTGATGGCTGGGGAAATGCTGGAGCTTCGAGTGATAACGTCCTAAAACCAAATGAAGCAGGATGGGTTTCATACACACCACCAAATACAACAGGCCATATAGCTTTCGGATTCAGCGATCTAGACAAAGATCAACATTACTCAAGCATTGATTATTGCATGTTGGTAGATGCTTCAGGAATGCTAAAAGGTTATTCAAATGGATCCTTATTGTTCGCTGGTAGTTACGCTGCTGGCGATGTCCTTACGATTACACGACAAGACAACGAATACATATTCACTCAGAACACTACAGTGCTACATACATCAAATGACTACAGCAGAGAGCCGATGATCGCTGATCTAGCGATCTATCGAAACAACACCGTGCTAAATCAGAGTGACTTCCGGGTGAGCTTTGATCAGGAAGTGTATAGTTATGTGGAGGTGACGCCGTTGGATTATGATCAGGACGGTGTGTTTACGGCGAAATCCTTCGGAACCGATGTAACAAAGAAGTACTTCTGGAGTTCGGAAATAGCCAGCGAGTCGGATTGGAATAGCGCAAAATTGGCCATGGATTCGACCATTTTGAATGTTGTTGATTCCATTTCGTTCGAAGATCTCTTCTTCTCTACTTCATCCAGTAAAATTTCATCCATTTCTGAAGAATTAGTGCTTGCGACAAGAGATGACAACGGGAACGTTTTTCGAGTTCCGGTAGAGATGACTTACCAAGTAACCAATGACACGATTTATGGAATGGATTTTTCTGAAGGTGTGTTACAAAAAACCGCAGCATACAGCTCGTCAGCAAATGCGAATTGGAGATTAGATAATGGGATAGAAAGCGGGGTGAGCGTTGGTAAGGTAGAGATACAACCAATCAACGGATTGTCGAATAATTTCCGCATTGGATTGACGCTTGAAAATAGCACTCCGGCGTCAGCAGGAAATCATATTGAATTCGGTTTCAGTGTTTCCAACGGGTCATTGAAGACTATTTATAATGGAGTTTTAGGTTCATACTACGGAAAAGTCTTTGGCAATGAGATCTTGAGAACTGAGTTCACTACCGATTCTGTGTTTTACTTCAAGGATGAAGACCTTATACGATCTGAGTCTTTACCGCAAGGAAACGTTTATCAGTTGGATGCTTTTATCACAAATCAAGATGAGGTGATTCAAGTGAAAAAGATTGCCTTTGATAACATCAAAAAGCCAATTAGACGAGGTGAATTGAGAACAGTTGATTGGAGCTGCGATCGTTCACAGGTAGGAGAAGCTTACATCGTACTGCCACTACAGAACAACTTTTGCTTATTCACCTTTCAGTTATTTGATGAGTTAGGACAATTGGTATCGTCTAATCCGTTAGGCGTTTTCACAAACATTCTTCCAGGGAACTACACAATTAAAGCTATACCGAGCGGTGATTGCGATCTTTCAGAATGGACGTACAACTTTGATATTGGTTACGAAGTTGATTGGACTGATACTCAAGCTTGGGCCTTGGCTACTAACACCGTTGAAGAAAACTCAGTGTTATATAATGGTTCCGGGCTGTTTTACGCAGGTTCCAACGCAACTTCAGTGAACCAATTGAATTACGGAATAGAAGGTTGGATAGAAGTTGACGTGTCAACAATTGGGGTGTTTCAATTGGTAGATCAGAATGGCGACCTATTTCTGTCAACATACTTTAACGAGCAATATGGACTATCAATCACTCTCTTATTTAATGAAGATGGAACATATGTGGCCCTCTGGGATAACGATGCTGACGGGAGAATCAGATTGTCTAGAGAAGGAGGGCAATATTTTGCCCGTACTTCTTTGAACAACACGATTTCTGTGATCAACAACTCCTTCCCACGAGTGAACGGAAAAGGACATGTTGACTACGGTAATTCTCGCTTGATAAACTGTCGTGCATCTTTTAGCTGCCCGAATCCACTAATCCAATATTCACCTTTACAGAGAGAGATAAGTAGCAATGTTTATCTAGCAGTAGACGATGTGGTCTACTTCTCATATGACAATGACTATTTCAATCCTGACGGAAATTTTACTTTAAAAGTGTTTGATGCCGCGAATAATGATTTGCAGGTGTCGACAACCATAGCCAATGTCGATCCTTCAAACCCAATTCTTTCCTCGACGATAGGGTATAATAAGTATGCCCTAGATCTAAACCTCGCGGGGATATCAGCCCCAGGAGATTACATAATTCAAGTTACCAACGACAAAGGAGAGAACTATTTCCTCCGTTTTGCCAAATAATATAGCCATGAAAAGAGTGTCTTTATCAATTCAAATAAAAGCTTGGGCTTTCCTTTTCTTGTTCATTGCAGAGATTACTGTGCCTGGAATGATCTCTACGGCAAATGCAAATGGCAACCCGAGTTATGACAGTTTCATGCAAGCTGACAACTCACAATGGGTAGATCCATTTACAGGAGATTTTTCGTATAACATCCCTGTGATGTTGGTACCCGGATCCAAAGGGTCGTTTCCTTTGAATTTGCACTATCGTGCTGGAATTTCGCCTGATCAAGAAGCTTCTTGGGTTGGTTTAGGTTGGCATCTAAATCCTGGGGCAATTACGAGGCAACTGAATGGAATACCAGATGATTTTTCTGGAGAAGAGAAAATAAGTCAAACGAGATATAGAAAACCAGACAAGACTTTCTCGTTGAAGATTGATTGGATGGATAAGTTCCTTCCACCGACGACTCAGGAACTCCTTTCTACCCTTGGACAATTAGGAACTGATGCAGAGAGTGACGAGGATGTGATCGGCGAAGACAGCCCATTGAATCCATCTTCTAATCAAATATATGTTACCTATAACAACTATCATGGTTTTGATTTAACGGTCAGTTCAATTCGAGGAGAAGCTATCAAAGAGGAAAATACTGGAAATGAGAATTCCTTCGGTGGCTTTACATTTAGTTCTCATTCTCATTCCATCATCCGTCACAAGTCTAAAATGCGCGGAATGATGCGTGATTGGAAGAAAACTATCAATAATCACTTCTACAACACCGATGATAGAGAAGCTGCTGAAAGAGCTGGGAAATTGAATGGTTGGATAGCTCGGGGTAAAGGGTATTTCATGCAACCTCTTGGTGTTTCATCTAATGATTTGAGCTATCAAACTTTGACTTTAGGACTAGAGTTCTCGAGGTGGAAAAAGAAGGCTCCACTTACTTTCTGGGGAACCGAATTCACCGGAAGCGGTATAATTAACATTCGCTCGTTGACAGATGAATCAAGGTTTACTGAATTCCCTGCATTTGGTTCAGTTTATCCAGAAAGGGGCAATGATCAAAATGTGCTACACGATTGTCAGATTGACATTACATCCCCACCTACGAAAAGAAATGTAACCATTGGGGCACCAATGCAACAGAATGATTCATGGTTCGTTTCCGGGCCATATACAAACGGTGCTTTTCGAGCACATTCATACGATTTTGGCGTATACACCCCACCTTTTATAGAGAGTAAAATTGACGGAGTTAATGGAGGTTTCGAATTAGGTACAGATATTTCTGGAAATAAGTTAGGAGCGGATTTAACTTATTATGATGGGAGTACTACCTCCGGTCCTTGGTCTTCAGATTTTAACTTGATTTATGGGTCTTTAGGATTCGACTCCCAATACGACCAAAATGAAGAGCCTTTCTACTTTCAAATGAATGGAGAATTAACGGCACAAGAAGAGGATCCCTTAGTTAATGTTGGAGGAAACGACGCGTTTGCATTTCCGCTTGAATTTGGGGCGTCGAACTTTACATCTGGTGGTCTTTATCCTTCAAAAAAAGCACGCGTAATTGCCCCTCCTTCAGTAGGAGCTGTTGGAAACAATTTTAAGTCAAGGAGAAATCGAATGACCTTAATCGGTCACATGACATTTGAACAAAAACAATCGGATTCTGAAAATTCTGATTACATCCGGCAAGTACTTGATTTGAACAATGGAGTTTTACAGGATCCTCATAGTTCTGTGTTTACGAAGCAGATTGCAGAATTTACCACTCAAAATTCAGCTGGTTATAGGCAAGTTTTTGGGATGCCTGTTTATAACCTTCAGAAGTCCAATGTTTCGTTTAGAGTTGATCCAGGTCATGTCTTAAATCCCTCAGAAGCAATCGAGTATGTATCAATTGAGGGTTTAAATGTTGATCCAGAATCAACTGGGCCACAGCTGGGGTTTGATCATTTCTTTTCTAGAGACGACATTCCAGAATATTCTTCTGAACATCTCTTAACTGAATTGTATTCTAACGATTACGTTGATTTTGCGGGAGACGGACCTACTGCGGATGATGCTGGTTTTTGGGTTCAACTTCAGTACCAAAGGGGAAAAGACTTTACATACAGAATGCCCTATGCTGGTCGTTTTGTTAGTGCCAATGAATTTAGTAATGAGGGAGACGACTTGGTATCGTATACTTATGGAAAGACTGAGCAGATATACGTACAACGCATTGAAACAGATACTCATTATGCCGTGTTTACACTCAGCCCAAGAGAAGATAATAGACCAGTTATTGGCGGAGAGCAGAATGTTACTAAAGCGGAGCTTACCGCATTTGGCGCAGATGATTGTAGTTACAAGTTGGATCGGGTAACACTATGGCAAAAGGTTGCTAATGGACCGGATTTAAAGATTCAAACTACACATTTTTTGTATGACTATTTACTTTGTCCCGGGACTCACTCAAGCGCTGCCGTCTCTAGTGATGGAACCATCAATTCTGGAAAACTCACTTTAATTGAAGTCTACACGACATACCAAGATTCCCAGAGAAAGGAAGGGGTCTACAAATTCAATTATAACCATAATGACCCGCTGCAGAACCCTTCCTATTCTGTTTACGATCAGGATGTATGGGGTAATTATGATATAGGTTATGGCGATTTAACTGAGCTCAAATACAGCAATCAATACTCTCCTGAGAGTCTAATGGATGCTCAAAGTGCAGCTTGGTCTTTAAAATCTCTTGAATCGCCAGGAGGATCACTAATGCGAATTGAATATGAAGCAGATCGCTACCAATATGTTCAAGATGAACAGGCGATGGCAATGTTTAAAATTGTCGGGTTTAGTGATGATACAAACTTCCCTTCTTTGGAGAACAGGAATAAAATTACGAAGAACTATCGTAGAGTATGGTTCGAGCTTCCCGACAATACCTCGAGTTCTATAGGTGAATTAACTTCTATTGTAGGTAAAGAGGTTTATATCAAGTCAATGGTAGAGCTAAAGGCTCTATTGGATTACCCTTTGCAAAAAGCTCAAGACTTCGTGGAATGTTGGGCGAAGGTTTCTAGTGTTGGAACGGAACTGGTTAATCAGCAATACTATGGCTATGTCGATTTGGAACCTGTTAATGCCACCGTCTTGGGAGTGGGGAATTGTCATCCGATACAATTGGCAGCTTGGGAGGACATTCGATTATATAGACAAGACTTGTTGACCAATATCGATGATGGAGACTTCAATCTTAATGATATACCAGGATGGTTGAGTTCCTTTGTGAATGGGGTTAATCAAAACATACAACGAATTATTTCGTTCTATCCAACTGCCAAAATGTTGCAATGGGGGAGTCGTGCAGTGTTGAATAATAGTAATGGGGACCCTTTAGCTTTTATACGTTTACCAGTAAGACAATCTAAGTATGGTGGCGGTCATCGTGTGAAGTCGATTAGTGTCTTCTCTGGGTGGGAAGAAATGAATGATTACAATGGTCAATCTGAAAATGTTGAACTTTCGATTTCATATGACTATCTCAATCGCGATGGCTTGTGTAGTGGCGTAGCTATTAATGAGCCAATGGTTCATGTTGAAGAAAATGCACTGGTAAGTCCAGTGGCATATAACAATTCCAATACTCCTGTTTCTTTGCGTTCAGCCACCACATTTACCGAATTACCGCTTGGATTGCCTTATTACCCGATGGCTGCGGTAGGTTATAGTCATGTGGTTATAAGGTCAAATGGTCAGAATCAACTTTTGCAAGACCAAGAGATCATGGGGTCAGGAGTGCAAGAACTGGAGTTTTATACAGCAAAAGACTATCCGACAAAATTCGCTCGAACTATTCTGTCTCAATCTGGGGGTACGCTTCTTTCTAAGTTAGTGCCAATCCCGCTCCCGTATACAGGTTGGCAAATCTTTCAGAACCAAGGTTTTTCGCAAGGCATATGTATAGAAACCAACGATATGCATGGAAAGTTGAAAAGCCAGTCTAATTATTCGGAAAAGGGATATAGCGAAGGCGAAGCGCAGAGTACTACTTCCTATTTGTATTGGACAGATGATGACGGAAATTTGAGCAGCTTGGTCGATGTTATGACTGAATTGGGCTATGTAGACAAGCGAACTGTAGGGGTTGAACGAGATTTCCTAGTCTATGCCAAAGAATTCAATCATTGGAATGCGGATATCGGTGGAAATATCGGAACCTTAAATGAAGGAGGAATAGTTCTACCAAACGCACAAGCAGATGTGGAATACGTTCATACGAATTCTAGGATCATTACTAATTCTAAGGTTATCAGGAGATCAGGGCTATTAAGAGAAGTAGTTACGTTGACTGACGGTTCCTGGGTTAAGACTGAGAATGAGGTCTTTTGTTCTCAGGGCACCGGAGTGTTATTGACTACTGTTGATAATGAATGGCGGGAAAATGTCTACTCGTACAGTCAGCCCGCCTATCCCTACTACGACGATGCAAGAAGCGGATACTTAAACTATCGCCAGGATTTGACGATTAATACTGATCAGATGGGGGTTATTGTATTTCCGGAGCCTTCAGAGTTGATAGAGTTGGTAAACGAAGGCGATGAACTACTTGTTAACCTGAATGGAACGATTGAGCACGCTTGGATTGAATTTGATGATCCTAATTGGAAACTAATTGATGAAGAAGGGCAATCAATTATAGATATATCGTTAGCGAACGGAACAGTAATTCGGCCAGCACGGCGTAATTTATCCTCTTCTCGTTTAGGCACAGTTATTTCTTTGAGCGATCCGCTTAGTTATCTTAATATTCAAGAGTTTTTACAAGGATTTAATGACATGTCAAATCCAGGTGTTGCGCCAACGTCGGTGACTCTAGATGAGTTAATTGGTGACCCTCCAGTGAATGCCGTATTCAGTCATGGTTGTGATTTCACAGGAGATGAAATTGAATTTCGACCAAAGATTGATGAAGTAGTAGACAGCGAAGGGAATCTGACTGGATATGAATTAATTATTGATAGTGATGTCATAGAAGAATATGGGCCATGCCGAATTGCTTTGGTGATCCCCTTTGATTTAGGTGATTTTAACCCGAATGAAATAGACGGATCAACATATTTAGAAATCAATATAGAATCTGATTTCTTCAATTTAATTGATCGTGATGGAAATATCCTTGGCACAGCACCGATTACATCCGATATGGTAGATTGGTTCCAGTGCATTGGTGAACGATGTGTCAAAGTATTGCATGCGGATGCTACAAGCCTATCAGACCAATGGGCGGATACATATTTTTCCCAAGCATCAATTAACACCGTCAATGAAATAGGTAATGCGGTGGCAAGTTCTCAGAACCCCTATCGATATGGCATGAGTGGCATTGAGCGGCCGGAATACACCTTCGTTTATCGTGAATCGCGAGAGCAGTCTTCGGACCCAACCACTAGAATAGACAGGGATGGACTCTATTCACAGTTTAAATGGTTTGATTGGCGAAGCGAAACACCGCTCGATGATAACCCAGATTACATCTGGAAATCACACGTTGACCGTTACACTTTAGAAGGGGTTCCAGTACAAAGCTCGAATCCATTAGGTGTTCCGACCGCTTCGCTTACGAATATAGAAGGCAGTCAAGTAATCGCTGAGTCTGTAAATGCCTTGGTTAATGAAGTGGCTTTTGAGTCGTTCGAACTAGGAGCCGGGGATTACAGCTCGGTAGAAGGAAACGGCAACTTATTTTTTCCAATAGGAACCACAGTTTCAGATGTCTTTGCGCACACTGGGGATTATTCGCTTGAGGTGCCCGCTGGTGCTTCAATTAGTATTCCGATTGATCCGCTCTCCAACTCCTTTGACGAATACCATCCGACCTTCTCATCAGGTCCGGAAATCGCACATGTTTCCGTTTGGGCTTACGTAGGCAATGAAGGAACCCCAAAGGTTAGATTAGCTGATGAAACAAATACGGTGATTCAAGAAGTACAAGCCGTTGCTTCAGAGGCGATGGATGGCTGGGTCAAACTAGAATTTGATTACACGTACGCCAATGATCAGCTAGAGTATTTACTTCAACTATCAAGCACAAATGGACAACCTGCCTATTTTGATGATTTAAGAATCTGCCCTAAAAACGCATCGATGGCGACTTATGTATACTCTAGCGTTGATCGTCGATTGGTGGCAACTCTGGATAACAATAACTATGCAACGGTCTATGTATATGATCGAAGGGGGCAATTAGTACAAACTAAAGTTGAAACCGTCAATGGTATACAAACCGTTTCAACCGGACGTACTCTCATTCAAAACCCATAACCTCAAAACCTAAAGGACCATGAAAACGACTATCCAATCCGTTCTTTCGATTGTTTTGACGTTGATTACCTTGAGTGTTTCAGCTCAGGATTTGAATGTGCATAACTCGGAAGCCATTGACGTGGTCAACGCAAATACGTTGATTACTTCTCAAGACCAGTACTACGAAGAGATTTTGTCCCAGACCTACTCTAACTTTTCAATTCAGCATCAAGAGGCCTATGTGCTGTTGAGCTATGAACAGAGTTTAAAGACCTTCTATAGCCAAGATTGGATGACTGAAATTACCTATGATGTCACCTTGGTTTACGAAGATGGAAGCTTTGTCTTAATCGAGGATGAAGAACTAGAGGTCACTTTTAATTTAGATACGCCTTATCAAGAACAAGAGCTCAAATTGTACCCAGGGGCAATCTTTGCTGAAGTGAAGAACGTCTGCGTGAATTGTTCAGGGCAGAATAATGTGGATTATCAAACACCACCTGATTGCCGTCTCGAGGTAGGTATTAATTCACATAAACGATTCGCTTTGCAAGAGACGGTACCACCAGTGATCACGCAATTTCAGCTTGAAAACAATCAAAACGAGTTTGAGTTGGCGTGGTCAAAACCTATTGGTGCGACGAAGTATGAGATTGAATGGCTGTTCTATGAACTTGGCGAAAATGAAGATTATAGTCAATGGTCACAGTTGACTCCAAACTGGAGAAATGCCGTAAGAGTGCAGTTGGATCAAAACCATTACACGATTCCCAATACATACCCAAGAGGGATACTGGCCGTTCGAGCAAGAGCGGTAGGTGAAGATATCTCTACCGGTAATCGAACAGTAACGCCTTGGTCAACTGATGATGACGCCACTTACGAGTTTGCCTTGGCAATCCAGACTCAAACAGCTTTCTCAGATCTGAATTGGTCGGTTTCTCAAACTTTTGGTGAAAATGGAAGGCGATCTGTTTCGCTTTCTTTTGCTGATGATCAGATGCGGACACGTCAATCTGTTACCATCCAGAACACTGATGACCTAGCCATAGTGCATTCGAATGTCTATGACTTTAATGGAAGAGAAACAGTTCAAACCCTACCCACACCTCAACCGAATCAAGGATATCACTTCTATGAAGACCAACTCTGGGATGCTTCTTCCAACCGATATTTTGATTATAGCTATTTCGATATTTGGGATGGAGTTGAGAACACCGTAGAAAACAATTTGCCACTACACCCTGGAGGTGAAGGTGATGAAGGACCAGGCAATTACTATTCTTCGTCAAATGTTGGTCTTGGTCATCATGGTGAATATGTTGCTGATGCTCAAGGATATCCATATGCGAGAACGGTGCTATCAAAAGACGGATCCGGTAGAGCGATGAAGACTAGTGGAGTAGGAATTGATCATGCGATTATTGACGGACATGAACATGTTACTTCATATTTCTACGGAAATCCAAATCAAGAGGAGCTAGACAGTCTCTTCGGAAATGAAGTTGGGTATGCCTCACAGTACCTAAAAACTGTTAGTGTGGATCCAGACGGACAGGGCCATGTAGTAATCACAGATCTTAAGGGGCGAAAAGTAGCAGAATATATGACAGGTTCAAACCCAGAAAGCCTGCTACCTCTTGACCATCTAGAAACTTCCAATGGTGAAATAGTCGGTGACGAGACCTATATAGATCTCACTTTTTACAATATCACCGATTCATGGGAAGATGCAATCGAAGCAGAACATACTTTTGTGGTTGTAGAACCTTCGGAACATACCTTCTACTACGATCTTTTCCCCAACACTTTCACAGTAGGTTGTTCAGGAATGAATATCAATCCGAAATACAACATATACATCGACCTCTATCGAGTGGTCAACGCAAGTGATATTACCTTGGAAGAAGAATTGATTTACCATTTTGAAGAACTAGGTGTAGATAGCTGGGATGATGGGAATGTGGGATATCAAGCTTCACCTCCAATACTCATTCCAGGCACTTATCGGATTCATAAGAGATTAGAGTTAGATCAGGAAGGAATGCAGCAGGAGTTGTCAAACTATATGGCCGAACCTAATTGCTATCAACCACTTGCTCCAGCGAATTTTACATGTGACGAATGTTGGAATGATTGCTTCGAAAGTTATTACCTGCGTGATGGCGATCAGGTGAGATTTATCAATGGCGATGGAACTACGACTGTGATTGCCGATAATTTCAATCCTGCCGAACAGACGTTAGTAGCTTACCTTGATGCAGTTGATGCCTTAAATAATGTACCAGAAGGATATGATGCCCTAATTGCCAACGCAAGAATTCAAATAGAGCAATGCGCTTCAGATTGTGACAATCCTGTAGCAGAGCCACTAGATTGGTGCTCTTTTTATATGACTCAGATGTTAGACGCTATGTCACCGGGAGGTCAGTATTTTGACAACCTATCTGAAAGCATCGATGAGTATGGAGTTTATAATAGCGGATATGATATGAATGGCTGGCTGACCAGTGAATTAATTTCTATCGAAAATGTAGTGTCTACAAGTCTTTGCAATTTCGGATATCAGCTTTCAGATTTTCAAAATCAAGGGATATATGATTGGGACGATCTGAGGACTAACTGGGAATTGTTTGTTGAAATTTATCCAAATTTTCCTGACCAATTCATTATGTACCATCCAGAGTTTTGTCAATATGATGTTCGTTGTGACGTAATGTTATCTAAAGAGTCATGCTCAGGCGGTATCATTTCTGGGGAAATCTCTGTTGATTTTTGGAATTATCCAGACCATGTAGATCAACAGATTTCATCAGGAGGCATGCTAGGAATTGAAGTTTTCAATCCAGTTCATACTGGTTGGAATTTAACTATGGATACAGACTTCACCGGAACCCAATTCAATACGAATCTACAATACAACAACTACATTGGTGCGTACGCAAATGGCCTTTGCGTAAATGCTGGTATGAACATAGATGAACTACCATTAGATTGGTTCATTGCAGGACATAGAGATGGGGTTTTAGATCTTGAACGACAGGAAATGAAATACCTTGTCGAGGCAAACCTGCGTAACTTCATTAAGTATTATGATGACCAAAGCTTACTTGATGATGATAAATACATGTCAATTTGGTATGTACTTGACGATCCTCATGACATCGCAAATAATCCACCTTCCGGGTTAGATCCCGTAGTAGCAAATTTATTCGCTTCTCTTGAAGAAAACGGATACATAGGGGCAAATGCTGATGAAAGCAGCAAGGCTTACTTCTTTCAAAGCGTTTATCGATTCTACAGAGAATTAGCGTTTGATGCGTACTTAGAATTTGTAGAGCCGGTTGAAAGTTGTATTACTGGCTTTTGTGGATCAATAGAACCTCTTGGTAACCCTGAACCACTAGATTTATTAAACGGAGGATTATTCCAAAATGCGTCGGCAGGGAATTTTATTCTCTTTCCCAATCGTCCAATGTTCGATGAATTAATTGAAGGTTGGCAGACAAGCTGGGGTAGCGGGAATAACAATAGTGTAACCGATGAGTCAAATGTGTATATCGCAGATTATTCGGTCCTAGATGAATTCTACGACGAGGATGTCGAAGACGGAATGGCTGATGATGTGGCGGACCTTTTTTGCTCTGTAGATTGTGGGGTATACATAGCTGAAGTCTTGGAGTATGTTGAGGATAGCTATCCGAGTTATTTTGGTGCTGGTGGTGAAGAGCTCGAGTTATTAGAATCATTACTCATGACGTTATGTACTAATGGCTGTAACCTCTTGGAAACAGTTTCTCTGAATCACGTCTTAGGAGGCGGTGTTTACGTCAGCTACTTAGGTGTTGATTATTATGATTTGAATGATCTCATCAACGACCATTTCGTAGATATTTGGAATGCAAATGAGAATCTAGTCGTACCAAGTTCAGAAACATTAACCGCTGGCCAGGCGCCAATAGCGTGCAACTGTTCTAACCTGGCAAATTTCATTGAAGGGTACAACGTTTTTGCCAATCCGACGATTGACTTGGCCGGAATATCGAACAATGGTTCTTTTCTTGACTACATCATCGAAGAGTTTTATGAAACCTCTGATGCACAACCAAGTCTAACTGATCTTAATCAGTGGGCACAAGAGTGCGATGGGTTGTATTCAGCTAGCCTAAACAATTTCCCTCCTTCCTTCAGTTGCGGAGTATCTGCCTTCAGTAGTGTTGGTCAGATGGCATGCGAAGTAGTTTTAGCGGATATGGAGCAAGAAATATTCGACGCAGAAAGTGCCAATTACGAAGTTTTGGCTGAACAGGAGTTTCTGGATTTATACATGCAAAATTGGTATGAAAATTTAGATGACCGTGAATTCTTCAAAATGAAGTACACTAAGATGGACTATCAGTCTACCTTGTACTACTATGATCAGGCAGGAAATTTGGTAAAGACTGTTCCGCCGGCTGGCGTCCATCCACTTTCTGGCAGTGATATTGACCTTGTACAACAATACAGAGAAGATCAGTTAGGAAACTTCATGGACCCAAACCACCAAATGGAGACCGTATACACCTACAATAGTCTTCAGCAAATGGTAAAATCGTCGACACCTGATGGGGGTATTGAAAATTTCTGGTATGACGACCTTGATCGCATTATCGCCAGTCAGAATGACAAACAACTGGCAAACAATTGTTTCAGCTATACGCTATACGATGAACTAAGTAGACCGTATGAATCTGGTCAAGCATGTGGAGTTAGTATTCCGCCGGGTACCTACTTCTCTCAAGCAGATTTTGAGCTACTAATCAATGCATCAACAACCAAAGAAGACGTTAACTATACTTGGTATGACGCTTCAGTAGCCAGTCAAGAAGTTTTAGGTGCATTAGCGGATGGAACCCAAGACAACCTGAGAAACAGGGTAAGCATGGTGGCGCATATTCGTGAAATGACACCTCAAGAACTACCTGAGAATAAATATCTATCAGCTACTGTATTCTCTTATGACATACACGGGAATGTCAAAGAGGCAGTTCAAGAATTCCCTGAATTACATGTGATTAATCAAGGAACAAAGAAGATAGAGTACGATTATGATGTGTTCAGCGGCAATGTACATGAAGTGAAATATCAATGGGGAGAATGGGATCAATTTGCACATCGATATGAGTATGACGCTGATAACAGATTGCATGCAGTATTTACGACAACTGACGGTCGATTCTGGCACAATGACGCCAAGTACTTTTATTACGCACATGGACCATTAGCAAGAACGGAAATCGGAGACAATCAAGTTGCAGCGCAAGATTTCGCGTATACCATTCAAGGCTGGGTTAAGGGAGTGAACAGTGCCACCCTTCAACGATTCCGTGACATTGGTAAAGATGGTTTCGAAGATGTGAATTCTCCGAAAGTCAATTCACATTTCGCAGAAGACAGCTATGGCTACACCCTTGATTATTTCGAGGGAGATTACAAAGCCGTTACTGATGGTCAGATATCGACAGCAAATCACTTTGAACTAGAGTCTTTGTCAGCATTCGATAGTGACATCTTTGATTTGTACAGCGGAAATATTTCGGCTATATCACACGCTTTCAGTCAAGAACTATCCATTCCGAATGTTGGCGTCATGAATCACCATACGGCCATTTATAGGTATGATCAATTACACCGGATAAAACAAGCCAACTATGTGATTACACCATTGAACGACCCAACGTTACTCGGTAACAACGTTCATCCACTAGGTTCGGCCTTATCTGATGACTTCGCCTCATCATACTCTTTTGACCCGAATGGGAATATTGAAACCTTGGTAAGGAATGGTCATACTATGCTCAATCCCTCTGATTTAGCGATGGACAACTTCACCTATAACTACACCTATGAAGACGTCAATTTGCCTGACGAAGAACGTTACCGAAATCGATTGACATACGTTCAGGATGCCGTGGATTCTCCATGGGATAATGATTTAGATGGCCAGCTTCAAGACAACTATGAGTATGATGAAATAGGCCAACTAATCCAAGATGCGGAAGATGGCATAGGTTGGATTGAATGGAATACCCAAAACAAAGTGGAGCGAGTTATTCGCCCTGATCAAGTGAATGGAGTTTATTTATCAGACTTAGAGTTTATCTATGACCAAGGTGGCAATCGAATTGCGAAAATTGAGAAGTTTAGAAATGCCAATGGTTTTATGAAAGATGAAACCGAATGGAAGGTCCAGTATTACGCTCGTGATCCGATGGGAACTGAGTTGGCCATATATGACCTTGCGATTGCACCAGCACAGCAGCCCCTAGAATATGACTTAATATTTACGCTACAAGGAACACATCTGAACGGTTCTTCTAGATTGGGTATGCTCACTGATGGAAGATCAATTGGAGTGACTATATCGAATCTATCCCTATCACCAAAAACAGTTTATTACGGTACAGATGGAACCTCGTCACTCACTGATTACGTAATCGGAGCAGCCACATATCAATTGAATCAAATAAGTAGTTCTGATGAACAATTTGCAGACATTACCGGATTCAAGCAGTTTGAAATATCCAATCACTTAGGAAATGTTACAGCGGTGATTGGCGATGCGAAAACTCTTGAATATGATCAGAATACTCAATATTATGTGTTTAAGCCGCGAGTGACCGCTTTGAACGACTATTACCCCTTCGGTATGCTGATGCCAGGAAGGACCTTTGCACAGGAGGACTATAGGTATGGCTTCCAAGGGCAGGAAGCTGATGATGAGCTAAAAGGCGATGGCAATAGTGTCAACTATAAATTCAGAATGCATGATGCTAGGATTGGTAGGTTCTTGAGTCTAGATCCTTTGGCGCCAGATTATCCACATAATTCTCCATATGCCTTCTCAGAGAACATCGTTATAAACGGTATAGAACTCGAAGGAGCAGAACATAAACGAGTAATTCATTGGTTTGAATTAGGTCTAGATGGAGAAGCCATAATCGTCAGGACGGAAGTTGATATTGATCAATATGCTAGGTTTAATGATGATCTATATGCATATGCAGTTACCGATCACTACTATATCAACAAAGAGACGGGTGAGGTATTTGAAGGTGAGCCGCTGATAGAAAAATTCGATAACCTAACAACTATAGGAATAGACTACCATGCACCTTCAGCGATATATGATTACACGCTAGATGAAGATGAGGACAAATTTATTGACGATCGTAATTGGATTAATCAGGAAAATGGATACGATGATGGATATCCTTTTGTATTTGATTTTGTTGGAGCGTCTGTTGTTCGTCACCGTCAAATTATTTCGAGAGATTGGAATGCACCCGATAATGCTTCTACAGTTGAAGATGTAAATGTGCTTACTTTATCAACCGGAGCAGTACCTGGAGTATGGGGAGGCAGATGGGTTAGTGAATCAACAAGGGGCTGGTCGTCATTCTCCAAATCCTACCAAGAATTGATTACGGGTGTCAAAGCTGGTAAAACATATCGCCTAAATAACGTTAACTTCGATGGAATTTCGAGTTCAGGAGTCTTATTGGAAGCTAAAGGTAAGTACAAGTGGCTACTAGAAAGAAATTGGGTTCAGTCAAGTTTCCTCAAACAGGCCACTAGACAAGTCAATGCTGCAGAAGGGGCGACTATTGAATGGTATTTTGCGGAAAAAGAGGCCGCAGATATTGTCCGTGAACTTTTCCAACGGGAAGGAATTGGAATAAAAGTATTCCACCAGTCGATGAAATGAAAAAGAAAAAATGAAAGAAACGCTTTATTTAGGAATATATTGGGGTAGTAGAGAGTCAGAACTGGAGGAGTGTGCTGAATATATACGTTCTACGTTATTGCTCTTGGAACAAAACCTACACACTACTGATTGGTATATCACAGGTAGGCCGATATCAAACGAGGGTGATTTGCCGATTTCTCAAAGTTCTCAGGCTATTAAAAAGTTGCTTCTTGATAATCGTAACCTTGATGAGGTTACTAAACTTCCTATAACAGATTTAGGGTATACTCTTATGCTTAAAAGTGAACTTGAAAACTCTATAACTGTCAACTTGAGTATATCTTGTGGTATTTCAAGTAAGTATTTGAAGAATCGTATTATTCTTGATTTGAACGAACCTTATGATTCAATGAAATTGAATCTTCTTAAGCAAATAGGACCAGACCTTCTCGAAATGTGGAATGCATCGGAAGGTAGAATTGGTCATAGTGTATTAAATGAACCAATTTATCAATGGTGATTGGGAAAAGGACAGAGCATCGAATAAGTTCATAGAGAATTTGTGACCTCCGAACGCGCTGAAAATCAGTGATTAGCAATTCCAGAAGGATGTGATTACCTAAACATTTCATCAGATGTATTCTTTGAGATCCAGTAGTTCGGCCCATGGTCGAATTTTCTTCCATGGTATTCAAATGTGATGATGAAATTGAAAGCTTCCTTCTCTTCAGTTCAAGAAATGAGTATTGACCAATTGCTTGCAACCTCCGAAGCAAATGCAAAGTGTCAGGATATTACCTTGCACGCCTAATAGGAATCCTTCTCAGACCATATAACCACCCTCGACCACAAACGCGGTTTAGCTGAAGTATTCAATGACTTGGTGACTATAGGGGTATCCAGCTACCACAGAAAGAATATACAGAGCAGACTCCAGGAGAGGGATGAAGCAAACCACGATCAGTACTCAAAGAAACACCCTCGACCACTTCAACACGTTCAAGCGCTGGTCTGCAGTGTTGCTCCAGTGAAGTGTAGAACGTTGGTTTTTGGCGGGTGTACTTGAAGGAAAACGATAGTGATTGATGTTCTCTCTCATCCGTAGATTTTGTTTCCGTGTACTTGTCCACTATCCTGTGATTTTGATGATTTGGAATGGAGAGATCACGAAGATCACGAAATCGAAGGTGTTTTCTTGAGAGAGTTCTTTTTTCGAATCTTTGTCCTGCAGCTATGACAGAAGGAGGTTTGACTATATCGCAGGCAATAGACCGCATGATTCTCAGTGTTGACAGTGCTTCCATGCTCCTTGAGAAGTACAGCAATCACTTTATAGAGAATCGTGTCGTTTTTCTCTCTGAGTTAGCTGTTCGTTTATCGTCTGATCGCTTGGAGTCTTTCTGTGATACCATAGTATGGAACGAACCTTCTCAGCCTAAGTACATCTATCAAGACGTGCATCTTAAAGTAGCTCAACAGAAGATAAGGCCTACTGATGCTACTGACCGCATGGTGGTATTCCGACAGAGAGAACTCGCTTATGAACTATGGAAGAAGAATCGCTTCATGGAGCTACAGTCTATCCTTCCAACTATTCAAAGTAGACTACAGCTAGAAAAGGGATCACAGTCAACAGAGAACTCAGAGTCAGAAGTCGAAAAGAAAGAAGTAGGACTATACTGGACAAGCACCAACGAGGATCTAACGCTATTATTCAAAGAGCTCAAGAGGAACTCCCTCATTCCAGAAGACACCAACGAAAATATTTTCTTCGATACTTTCAACCATAAACGTGATCATCGTGATCCGTAAATTGTATGGAGTTCCAAAGCCATCACATTTGCTTACTTTTTAAGATCTTTAATAAATGTCTATTACTCAGAGAGACTTATAGAAACATGAAATCTCTACCAATAATCTTAGCGCTCTTCATAATTCCTTTCATAGGTCAAAGCCAAAACCTAATCTCAAATGGGAGTTTCGAAGAATTCGACTATTGTCCGAATGATTGGAGTATGTTGGAAGGTGCCACGGATTGGGACAATCCATCAGGATTAGATGGATGGGATGTTGGAACTCCAGATTTCTATCACGGGTGCACCAATTCTGATTTTAGTACTCCGTACAATCATAATGGTTATCAGGTCCCACACTCAGGCGAAGGTTATGTAGCAATAGAAATTTATACCGCTGATGTTTGGAACGGTCGTGAATATGTGGCTGCTTTACTGGATTCACCCTTAGTAGCAGGTGAGTGTTATTATTTCGAAATGTTCGTCAATTTAGCAGACGATAGCGACTTTACCACAGACGATTTTGGTGTCTATTTTAATGATTCCCCCATATCAAATACCGGAAGTGGTACTTTCATGCCTTATTGGCCACAGATTTCCCAGACAGAAGGCGAATACTTTGATGAAGAGAACTGGACCAAAATTTCCAGTTATTTCATTGCTGAAGGAGGTGAGATTCAGATTATCATTGGAAATTTCAAGCACGACACGGCTACAACCTTGGTTGAGGTCGATGGGGTAGATGATGATTTCATACACAGTTATGTTTTCATAGACGATGTTCATCTTAGTCTTGCAGCTCCGTGTGAAATACCAATCCCACATGATCATGATTCTTCAGTTTCGATTGAAGAAAATTCATCTAAGAACTTTACCATATATCCAAATCCGGTAAGTGATCGTTTAAGTATTGCCGGAAATAATATTCAAGACCAGATTAATCATTTTACGATTCAAGATCTTTCAGGACGATGTGTTCTTCAATCGCAGTATGAATCAAATTCATACATAGATGTAAGTCACCTCTTATCCGGAAGATATATTCTTCATCTTCACCTCAACTTTGGCGAAGTTCTGAGACTTCCGATAATCAAATCTTGATTCTATCTCGAGCAACTCAAGAACTCTTTCTTGTCGTAATATTTCGAAATGATCAGTAAACGGTTCATAAAATGTCGAAAGAAGAAAAACGGATGCCGGATGCCTGACGCCGGAAAAAATCACTTCTCAAGATTTCAATCAAACCCACATACGCCTTAAGCCATACGCCCTAAGCCTCCCCAATTATCCCTACTTTTGAAGGCCATGAAACGAAAACTCCTTCGTCGTCTCTTCCTTTGGGGAATTGGGTTGCCCATCTTGTTGGTAGCCATTGTGCTGGTGGTGGTGTATTTCAAGCAAGATGCGATCGTGCAATCGCAGATTGCTTCTCTCAATGAAACGTATGACGGTAAGATCTCGGTGGGGGATGTGCACCTCGCACCTTTTGAATCGTTCCCTTACGTTTCCCTTAAAATTGATGACGTCAAAGTCTTAGAGAGCAAAGACTCCACATCCACGGTCTTGCTTGATGTGGCTGATATCTATGTTGGGTTTTCTCTTCTAGAAGTGGCTACCGGGAATTTCGATATCCATTCACTGATCGTGGAAGAGGGAGATGCAAACTTGATCGTACACCCTGATGGAAGTACGAATATCCAGCACGCCTTAGCATCACGGGATTCTGCTGAAGATACCGCGGAGACTTCTGACAGTGGTCCATTCCAAATCCACCTGAACGAAATTGAACTCAAGAACATTGATGTCCACCAATACCAAGAGGCGACTCATAAGGAGGTGGAGACCATGGTTTATTGGGCGAAAGGAGGATTATCCACGAGCGAAAAGCACATCAAAGCGCACGTAGATAGCGAGTTCGAGTTGAACGTCCTCGATCACGGTGATACTACTTACCTCAAGCACAAGCACTTTGAGTTTCATACCGACATCGATTTTGATCTGGAGTCTGGAATGCTCGTCTTCAAGCCTTCTGGAATTACCATGGAACACGGTGATTTCGAATTGGAAGGAAGCCTCGATACCAAGAACGAAAACAACATTGACCTGACTGTCAAAGGGACCAAGCCAAGCTTTGATATGTTCATCGCTTTTGCTCCGGAAGAGTTGATTCCTACACTGGAACGCTATGATAACGCCGGTGAAATATATTTCAATGCGTTAATTCAAGGTCCAACGAAAGGACAACTGCCGTTCATCGATGTGCACTTTGGGGCGAAGCAGGCGTACTTGGAGAATTCTCAAGTGAAGAAGCGAATTGATCGTATGGGCTTTGAAGGGCATTTCACCAACGGTGAAAACAAAGACCTGAGCACCATGGAGTTCTCATTGACCGAGATTGAAGCCAACCTCGAGAAGGGAACGTTCATCGGAGATATCATGGTCCGCAACTTTGAAGCGCCAGAAATCGACATGAAGCTTGACGCTGATTTCGAACTGCCATTCATCGTAGACTTCCTTGGTCTGGAAGATGCGCAGGATGTAAAAGGGTCAGTCGAAATGCACCTTCGTTTTCATGATATCATTGACATCGAAAATCCGGAGAAGACTTTACAAGATCTCAACCAAGCCTACTATGCTGAGCTGGATGTAGATCACTTCGCATTGAATTCTACCGAACTTCCAGCGGAGCTGAAAGACTTGAACATCCATCTCGCTATGAATGGAAAGGAGGCACAACTGGACCAATTCGAAATCCAACTCGGAAACTCTAACCTCGATATCACGGGTTCACTTTCGGACCTTCCAGCGATCGTGCATCATGCGCCTGTTCCGGTAAACGCACACCTGACGATCGCTTCAGAAATGCTCGATCTTGTAGAGCTGACAGGCTGGACAGAAACAGACAGTTCCGGAGTGCATGAGCGTATCTCCAACTTAAACCTAGACTTCTCATTCGATGCGCTTGGAAATGCCTTTACAGAGTTCAAGCATTTGCCAGTAGGGGAGTTCTTCATTGACAATCTATATGCTGACCTCGAGCATTACCCGCATACCCTTCATGATTTTCACGCCGATATATTGATCAAGGAAGATGACCTTAACGTCGTTGATTTCACGGGTGAGATCGATGAATCTGATTTCCACTTCACGGGTCTCATCCACGACTACAATGCTTGGATGGAAGATGAACTGCATGGCGATGTTGATTTGGATATCAGCCTCCGTTCTGACCTACTGAAGTTTGATGATTTGCTCTCTTACCGAGGAGAGAATCACATGCCTCCAGAATACCGAGGAGAGGAGTTAGAAGCTCTAGAGCTGCACATGGAGAGCACGCTTCACTACGATCGCAATCAATTTGTAGGGATCGAAGTTGAGCTCGATAAACTGACTGGTTTGACCCATGTACACCCACTGAAGCTCGAAAACTTCAATGGCTACTTCGAATTCAAAGACGAGCACTTGGTAGTCAAAGATTTTGAAGGGAAGATGGGCAAGACCCGTTTCGATATCGACATGAACTACTACACGGGCGACAATGACTCATTGAAGCTGCGTGATAACATGTTCCGTCTAAGCTCTCCATTTGTCGACTTCGATGCCTTGACCAACTTTGAATCCAAAGAAGCTGAGCGAGAAGCTCACCCAGAGGAGACAGTTGACCACGAAGAAGCCTTCAACATCTACGAACTGCCTTTTACTGATATGCAGTTCAATGTTGACGTAGATCACTTCATCTACCACAGATTAGATCTTCAAGACATCGCAACACAGTTCCGAATCACGCACGACCATTACATCTATCTAGACACCGTAAGTCTCGACGCCGCTGGCGGACATATAGCGATGAACGGATATTTCAATGGAAGCGACCCCGAGAAGATCTACCTCAAACCGCGTGTAGAACTCACGAACGTAGACCTCGATAAACTGCTCTTCAAATTCGAAAACTTCGGACAAGACGCTATTGTTTCAGAGAACCTACATGGCCAGCTCAACGCTGATATTACTGGAAACATCCGCATGTTCCCAGATTTCGTGACCGATCTTGATCGTTCAGAAGTGCACCTTGATGTACAGGTGCTGAATGGTCGCCTTGAGAACTACGACCCCATCCTCATGCTCGCAGATTACTTTGGCGACAAAGACCTCACGAGCATCAAGTTCGACACCCTCCAGAACCACATGGATTTCAACTATGGTCAGCTCGACATCCCGAACATGACCATCGAATCCTCCCTCGGCCACATGGACATCTCCGGTTCCCAGAACCTCAACGATAGCATGAACTACTACGCCCGCATCCCATGGAGCCTAGTAAAAACGGCCGCAAGAAATAAACTCTTCGGAGCGAAAAGCGACCAAAAAGAAGACGACATCGTTGAAGTTGATTCAACCAAACGTACCCGCTACCTCAATGTGAATATTGTAGGGACGTTTGATGATTATGACATTCGACTCCGGAAGGATAAGAGAAAACCCTAGATACGACTGGAATAATGAGTAATAAATAATGAATGGTAATTAATGATTCACCTTACTAGGCATCGCTGAGATTCAATATTAATTATTCAAATTCATTATTCAGAATTCCCCTGTCCACAGTCCACAGTCCACGGTCTACTCAAATGAAGAAAGGGCCAACAAAAGTCAGCCCCTCCAAATCCCACAGACGCCGGACGCCGGACGTCAAAAAAAAGCGGACGCCGGATGCCGGACGCCGGAGTAATTATTCGGTACCCTCTCCACCGAGAAGCACAGGTGCCTTCCCGTCAGTGATAATCAATTTCGAATTCGGAGAGTTCGCCAGATCGCGAAGTACTTCCAAGCTGCGTAGTTTGATAATTTGATCGTTGAGTCCTTCAGTAAGAATGAGTTGAGCGTCGCGGGTTCCTTCCGCTTCGATCTTTTTACGCTCGGCCTCTTGGCGTTCTAATTGTAGAACAAATTCCATACGCAGGGCCTCTTGTTCTGCGCGTAGTTTATCTTCAATCGCTGTGTAGAGTCCGTCTGGAAGACTGATGCTTTTGAGGAGAACAGCTTCAATTTCGAAACCACGGTCCCCAAGTAGGTCGTCCATTCGTTTTAAGATAGATGCCTCGATATCGCTTCGGTTTCCTGAGTGCATGTCTTTCGCGAGGTACTGCGCACAAACGTCGGCAGCAGCAGATCGGAATACACTCAAGATGACCACTTCTTCGTAGTCTAATCCCACTTCTTCAATAACCGCAATCGCTTTCTCAGGCTTAATGTGGTAGAGAATGGAAATTTCAGACAGTACGTTCAATCCTTCTTTTGAAGGGAGGTTCAGATTTACTTCTAGATTCACCGTACGAGTCGGGATACGAATGAGGGTCGTTGTAAATGGATTGATCCCTACCGTTCCAGATTCATGAATCTTAGAGGTTAATTTCCCAAGGCGTTGCTTCACCCCAACCTCTCCTGGTCGGATCACAGCGCAGCTGGAAAGAATGCACGTTACGAATAGCAGCACGATGCCGCTCAAGGCGATTTTATGATTTTTCATACTTGATATTTTTGGTTGATACACGATATGTGCACGCTAGCAATGCGTGCGACATGGGCAGTTTCAGTAAAGAGAAGAGGGGTTATCCTTCTGGCGGAGGATGAGGAACTGGAAGGTGTATCAATGAAGAAGAATCGATCCAAGAGGTAGTATGTTTGTTGAGGGATCCCTCAAACGAGCCATACGAATCAAGCCATGAAAATGTATACAGCTCGTCTGCTTCTTCTTCACCAAACTCCAAAGGTTCACCTTCAGATTTCTCCGAAGTTTCAGAGACTTCGTAGTGATGATCGAATCGATTAAATGTCGGGGTAATCAGGCTAGCGCCAAAAACAACAAGAAGGCCAAATGAAAGGACGTGCATCCAACGAAGTAGCGTGCAACGGTTATGACCTTTCTCCATGAACATAAAACAGGTGTGGTGAGTGGTTGTTCAATTTGGTGTTAGAGGGGCAAAAATCATACCGGGATTAGGGAGGCGGAACGCGGAATGCGGAACGCGGGTTGCGGAATGTGGAATGCGGAATGCGGATCGCGGATTGCGGACGGATTTCATCCGTCCCTACGTTTGATACCACGCCCAACCATGAACCGGATGTCATCCGGTTAGAGGTTTTGAGGGTTTTCTCTAATGTATCTGGTGGCGTTTTCGATGGCGCTTTGATGGTTTAGGATGCGGTCATGGTAACCAATTTGCCATTCGAAATCACAATTCTCGATCAATGCCTGTGACGTTACCCTGGCCTTGAAGCCAGCTATGACCCGACCTAAGGTTGCTTTTTGAGGTCCGAATTTGCCAGCGCCTGATTGCTCTTTTGGTGGTCGTCGCTTGAAATGAATAATGAGATGAATATGATCTGGCATAATTACCCATTCTTTCAAGATCACGTTGGAGTGCACTTCGGGAATATCAAGTATGGTTCGCTGCACAATTTCACCCACCGGAGAAAGTGAGACAGCGCCTTTTTCGACGCTCCCGAAATAAGGAAGACGATTCCTCGTGCAAATGGTTATTAGATAATCGGCGGTCTGGCTATAATCCCATCCCTTCTTTCGAATTGAACGATACATAATGGTAGTTTCCTTCGAAGGTCTAACCAGAAAATGATCATTTCAATTTTTATTGATAATCGTCGGACAGAACTTTACCTGCGTATTTATACGCAAACAAAATGCACCTCTCACAAGGTGTTCTGTAGGGATGGATGAAATCCATCCGGTTCGTGATGAACGAGGAGATTTAATCCCTACGGGATGTTTGATTCTCATGAGGTGTTCCATAGGGATGAATGAAATCCATCCAGACCAAAGAGATAAATTTCCGTTAACCGCAATTCCTTTCTCGCAATACGAACCTCAAGTCTTTCGTTCACTCTTCGAATGCCTTCATTTCAACTATTTTTTATCTCACTCATTATGGGTGCCTTTTGGGTTGTAATGCCCAACGAAGTCTTTGCGCAGTATTATACCAATGGAAAGATTGAGGAACTCAATGATTCTTCTTGTGATTGCGTAACAGAGTTCATTATTTCTGAGACATACAAAAGACGCCGTGCTTTTCGAGATACGATTCAAATGAATGAGTATGATGAGGAAGGGGCGCTAGTGGCTGAGCATTTCTATAGCGATAAGCCGCGTAGCATATATTACAGCAGAGAAGAAGGTCTACTCAACCACATTTATTATACTTCTGTTGCACTGGATACTCTCTTAGTCAACATTGAATGGGAAAACGGTATGGTATCTCTCATCGATACTCGGAGTCCACAATCTTCCTTACTTCAGCGTTTCTCTTATTCGCAAAAGGGTTTCGTCAAAGTTGAAGATTACGTTAGCCACGATCGAAGCTCCACATCGAGGACTGAATATCATGACGTTGATGAAGGGAAATCGATCGTTACAACAAACAATGAAGACACAGTTTTTGTGTTGATGCTCACTAAAATCGATTCGATCTCCACTCTAGAATCTGAGTTTGATAATGGCTTAGAGCGTCACACTTTGGTCAAGCGCTTGGGTCCTGGCTGTGTGGAATACTATGAGAAGCACAAAGGAAATTTTGAGCTTCGATATTATGATTGTATTGATGAAACCACAGACGTCGAAACCATAAGAGATTACTATGAAGGTAAATTGCGGCAAACAATCGTGATCAGTACAGTAGATGATTCCTTTGTGAAGAGTTACTTCAATCCAAAAGGAAGACTAACGAAGAAGGTTTATAGCGTTAAAGTGAAGTGAGGTGTATTGCTATGACTTCACTTGATTCAGTAGGGATTGCCCTGTGGGCAATCCGGTGACTAGGCTTTGTGGTGTTCAACCCATACGGGGTAGTGTGATCTGTGTTTTGTTGGGTGTTACGAGATTTCATCCCTACGGGATGTTTGAGCTCACAAAGTGTTCGTAGGAATGGATGAAATCCATCCGATTCAAAGAGAGAAGAAACCGTAACCCGCGATCCGCGATCCTCGTTCCGCGTTCCACCGTTCACCCCATCAACACCTCCAAATCATCCCAAAACTCAGGATAACTCTTCTGAACCGCCTCAGCATTGGTGATCGTTACCGGACCTCCTTGAAGGCCGAGCAGAGCGCCTGCCATCGCAATGCGGTGGTCGTTGTGTGAATCGATGGTGCAGCATTGAACTTCACCCGGGTGTACCGTCATCACGTCACCATCGAGGTCTACACGGATGCCGGCTTCTTTGAAGATGGATTGTATGACGACGCCTCGATCACTTTCCTTGTGTTTGAGGCGGTGGACTCCCGTGATCTTACTTGGCTTGTCGCAGGCTACGGCGAGGGCTGCGAGGGCAGGGAATAGGTCAGGGCAATCCGTAGCATCGAAGTTGAAGCCGCGGAGTTTGTGAGCTTGAATGCGGTACTTCCCGTCTTGGTTCATCAGCTTGGCCCCGGCGAATAATAAGGCCCCGGTTATCGCTTGATCAGCCTGGGTGAATTTCTGTCCGAGTCCATCAACGAAGATGCCGTTTTTGCTGGCTACGGCGCCTGCAACGAGTAGGGCAGCGCCGGCTGACCAATCACCCTCAACTGTTACCTCGGCAGGGGTGTATGCTTGTCCGCCGGGGATGGTGAAGCGTTGGTAGTCTTTGTGCATGGTGCGAATACCAAAGGTATCAAGCACCTCAAGGGTCATGTCTACGTAGGGCTTGCTCTTGAGAGAATCTACCTCAATAACCGTATCATTTTCCGCAAGGGGAAGAGCCATGAGTAGTCCAGAAAGAAACTGTGAGCTTAATGAGCCATCAAGCTTGGCGCTTCCTCCTGTGAAAGGACCTTGGATCAGCGCTGGAAGTTTGCCTTTCGTAGTATTGATCTGCGCTCCAAGTTGAGGGAAGACCTTTTCAAACTCGGTGAGTGGACGTTCCAAGAGACTGCCCATTCCGTTGAGCTTTACTTCATAACCAGACATCGCTCCGACCGCCGCAAATAGACGCATTCCGAGGCCTGATTCACCCACGTTCAATTCATACTCCGGAGCCTGTTTGCCACCTTCGATATGGAGACTGTTGTTCTCGTCTTCGTTGACTTCGGCACCTAGAATAAGGGCGCAGTCAAGTGCGTGAAATGAATCTTGATTCGCGGCTGGATTATGGATGATCGCTGTTCCGCGAGAAAGGAGGGAGGCAACGATTAAACGCTGCATCAAGCTTTTCGACCCCGGGGCCGTTACTGTGCCTTCCAGATTCGATTTGCCGATGGTCTTTTTCACCTATCCTTTTTTACCGGTGTAAATGGTGGCGATTCCACCTGTCAAAGCTTTGCGTTCCACGCTAGTGTAGCCACAACGCTTCATAATTTCTAAGAACTCATCTCCTTCAGGAAAAGCTGCTACCGACTCCGGGAGGTATGTATAAGCCCGACTGTCTTTGGAGAACAGACGACCTACGATTGGCAGAATAGCCTTGAAGTAGAACCAGTACAACTGCTTAAATGGGAAGCTGCGAGGCTTGGAGAACTCGAGGATGAATCCAGTAGCACCCGGACGAAGCACGCGAAGCATTTCGGTGAGTCCTTTTTCAAGGTTCTCGAAATTACGTACCCCGAACGCTGCGGTGTAGGCATCGAAGTAGTCATCTTCAAACGGAAGGTTTTCAGAATCTCCATACTTCAATTCGATGAGTTGGTCGAGTCCTTTCTTCTTCAACTTCTCGCGGCCAATGTCGAGCATCCCGTTCGAGATATCCACCCCGATGATTTTCTCAGCATCAACACCCATACGCGCTGCTTCGATGGCGAAGTCACCGGTGCCCGTAGCGACATCCATGATGCGCTTTGGTTTCAGCTTTTTCATCATTCGAATGGCTTTCTTACGCCATAGGATGTCGATCCCAAATGATAATACGTGATTGAGTTGATCGTAGCTGTGAGCGATGTTATCGAACATCTCCGCTACCTGCTCTTTCTTAGCGCGGTCTTCAGTTGAAGAATATGGAGTGACTTTCGTTCCCAAGGAAATAAAATTGCGGTGCAAGATTACGCAAAAGGCGTCAAGTGATAATCAGTTGAAGGGCGTCAATGTTCAGATTCATCAATAATTGAGCATACCATCGATGCGAGTCAACAGTTTCTCATCATAGAGAATCTTATAGTGCCCCAAGCCATCCAACACCTCCAACTCGCAATTGGCAAGGTTCTGTTGAATTCGCTCACTCCATTCTAGGGGCAACACGCGATCACTGCTGCCATGAAAGATCTTCGCCTCATTTGGCTTGAGACTCTTCACGAACTCACTCACGGCCAGTACATTCGGATCTTTGCCCGTCTCCTCCTGAAACTTGTTCAGAATACGCGTGACCATCTTATCACTCAACTTCAACTGCGCTGCAATTTGCTCTACACGTGCCTTCAAGGTGTCTGGCGAAGTCACCATCACCAATTGATGCAACGGGTAATTCTCCTGCTCCCAAAGCGCATAGGTCAAAGGCACGCTTCCAAAAGAATGCGACATGATAAAAGGGTAGTTGTTGACTTTTAAGAACTCCAACACCAGATCTTTATAGTCAAAGATGTTCGTCGGAGCCTTTGTGCTAAACCCGTGGCTCGGAGCATCAAAGCTCTCCACAGTAAATCCTCTGTCAACCAAGAGAGGCACAATCGCCGCAAAGTTCGCTGCTTGTCCTTCCCATCCATGCACCAACAAAGCTTTCTTAGGGCCATGTCCCCAAGTATACGTAGCGATGTCGAATTGCTTGAATTTTTTAGTCGCCCTCCGGGCGGAACGGATGACTCCTTCTTCGTGTGGTCGTAGCTTATGAACTTCAGGATTACTGAGTTTATGAAAAGCTTTTTTGACCAGGAAATTAGGGGCGAGGGCTTCGAGAATTTTCATCAGGGCAAATCTAGAAACGATAATTGATAATCTATAACAGGCTTTAGGCTTTAGGCTATAGGCGTTAGTGTGTGTTGTCGTTTATAGATTATCGTTTATCGATTGGCCGAAGGCCACTCTTATCGGATTTGGACTACAGGGAGATGGGAAGAAATCTGTAATCCTTCTTCCTTCGAGAGAGTAAAGGATGATGAACCCAAATTAAAAGACTATGACTTTCTATGAGCCAAGATTAACCCTGACAGAGATCGATCCAGCGACGAATAAATGGGAGTTAAAAACAGAGATTTATTATCCTGCGGGAGAAACCGGTAGAGAAACCTCGAACGTAGTTACGGGAAGTGTTCGTAATATTACAGTAGAGGTGATCACTGATACAAGTTTTCCGCATAATCATGTGGTGACCACAACGCAAACAATCCAACGCCAAACTGGAGAAGATGAAATCGTTGTTACCACTGAAAAGAAAAAGAAGAAGAAAGGGCAAAGCGCAGTCACTTATATCAGTGGCTCTTCTGAAGGTGACCCTAGTGCTGATTCTAATTCTCGGGCAGCATAAAGAACATTTCGCAAATGATTTAAGAGACCAGGGTCTAATTGATAGTTCCCTGGTTTCGCTTTTTGATAAAGCTGATTTATTTCTCAAACAATCTGCGCTTGACAGTTCGTTTTATTATTTCCGCCAATTGGAGGAGAGACTTGAACCGAATAGTCCATTTCTTTCAACACTTTACCTGAAGTATGGAATCATCAAAGACCAACTTGATGAAGATGATGATGCGATAGACTGGTTTCAGAAATCGTTAATGGTCTCTTCACAATTGTCACAACATGGTGTTAAGGGAGATGCATATAACAATCTAGCCGTGCACTATTATTGGAATGATGAATTAGATTCTGCTGATACTTACTTCTCTAAAGCTCTCTCCGCATATGAGATTTCGGGTGATTCATTGCGCTGGCTGAAAGCCTTAACTAATACCAGCGCTATTTATAACGATCTCGAGAATTATGAATTGAGTTTGGAGTTGATTGACGAAGCCGAGCGTTTAAATGTCAAGCGACACGATAAGACCGTATCAACCATCCTCATGCTGAATAGGGGAGTGGCCAATTGGAATTTGGGCAAAGATCAGGAAGCAGAGAACGAATTTTCACAGGCATTGGAGTTGAGTACCACGAATGGGCTGAATCAATTTGCTCTAGTTGCCCTTCAGAATCTGGAGGAACTCTATTCAGAACAAGGGAGATTCGAGGAGGCATTGAGGCTGAGTCATTCGTTCTATTCAGCGAAAGACTCACTCTACGGCGCAGAAACGGCACTCAAAATAGAGCAAATCCAAGCCGAGTTTGAGCTAGCGAAAGAAGAAGCCATCACAGCGCGTCAAGCACTTGCTACCAAAGAGAAAGAACTAAAAAATACCGAGCTCCAACTGACCATCTTCGGAATCATCGGCTTCGTCGTGCTTCTCGCTGGAATAGCCCTCGCTTGGTACACACGAAGAAAGGCCGTGCAGCAAGCGCAAACGCAAGCCATTCTCGATACCAAAGAGGCAGAAAACAAACGAGTAACAGATCTCTTCTGGAAAGAAATCGGACTATCATCAAAAGAAAAGAAACTCATCCTTCAAGGAAGAGAACTCCCAGAACACACCATCCCCGGTGCCATTGCTGCAGCGAAGTTCTTATCGAACCAACGACATAACCCCTTCCTCCAACTTGGTTTGGTGGAGGCGGTAGATCATCTACTTCAAAACCTCTTCCGCAAGTCTTCCTGCAACTACCACTTCGAGTACATCCCCATCAAACTTGAAAAAGACGGACGTCTATTCAGCTACCGAGTAATCGAAGATGTCTTAACTCACGTTGCTGACTCTTGCAAAGAAGGAGATGTCAAAGTATCAATCGAAGAAAAAGGCAAAGACTTGATCTGTAGAGTCTCAGCCAACCAACTCAATCCTGCCGAAGACCTCAACCTTCGCTCAGCCGAAGCACGTCTCTCCCTCGTCAAAGGGAAAGTGAAGCAAAAAGAGAAGGAAGGCATCACTGAGTTCAAGATTGAGATCCCCAAAGTTAGGGTGGGATTGGAAGAGGTGAAGGGGTAGTTCGCCTCAGGCGGTTAGCATGGTTAGTGTTCGTTGCGCTTTGCGCAACATCTATGACTTCGAGTGCATATGTAGGGATTGCCTCGTGGGCAATCCGTTCTCCATTCTGATGCGTTATCAACCCCTACGGGGTAGAGTTTTTAGAGGAGGTACCACGTGTTACGAGGTCTCATCCCTACGGGATGCTTACGGTCCTTTAGCGGTGCATTCATGCACCTTTCAAGATGCCTTGTTCAGTGGTGTTACGAGGTCTCATCCCTACGGGATGCTTACGGTCCTTTAGCGGTGCATTCATGCACCTTTCAAGATGCCTTGTTCAGCGGTGTTACGAGTTCTCATCCCTACGGGATGCTTGCGGTCCTTTAGCGGTGCACCTGTCCCGTACCTTCGGGATTCATGCACCTTTCATGTTACGAGATCCCATCCCTACGGGATGTAGCCCTTTTAGGAGTAACCCACATACGCCTTAAGCCCTAGGCCTTACGCCTGTTAACCCACCATAGTATGCCCCTCCGGGTACCGATAATTCTTCGAGATCAAATTCACCCCAACGGCGAAGGCTACAGTGAGTGTTCCAACACGTCCGACGAACATGCTGGCGATGATGACGAGTTTTCCGAAAGGAGAGAGAAGGCTGGTGATACCTGTACTCAAACCTACCGTTCCGAGGGCTGAGACCTCTTCGAAGGCGAGGTCAATGATGTCGTAATTCGGGTTGGCGAGGATGTGGCTTTCACTGATGCTGAGGGCGAAGATGCCAATGACATCGAAGATCAAGAAGAAGACTAGTACGGAGTACGCGCGCGACTTAAGCAACGGAGAAATCGTGCGCTTAAAGAGCTCGGTGTTACTGGCACCTCGAATCGTTGACCAAATGTCTGCTCCGACGATGGCAAGGGTAGAAGTCTTGATTCCTCCACCGGTGGAGCTTGAGCTGGAACCGATGAACATCAACACAATCAGCATGAATAAGCTGGGTACGCCCACGCTCCCAAAGTCAACTGTATTGAAGCCACTCGTACGCGTGACACTCTGGAATACGGCCGTCGTGATCTTCCCAAACTGATTGTAGCCAGCGAGGGTTCCGTTGTACTCCATGATGTAATAGCCCACCGAACCAATGATGACAAGTCCGATAGAGAAGTACAACGCAATCTTGGTCATGAAACCAATGCGCTTCCATGGAGCGCGCATACGTTCGCGTAGGTTTTGGGGGTCGAAGAGGTCGAAGACCGCAACCATACCCAGGGCACCAAAGAATACCAAGATGGTCACCAGCCAATGGATGTAGAAATTGAAGCGCACGGCTTCGTTGTATAATCCATCGGTGAAGAGACTAATCCCTGCATTGTTAAAGGCGCTGACGGAGTGGAATATGGAATAAAAGGCTCGTTGTCCGTTACTCTCAAAGGGTATGGCTTCATCCCAAAAGATGAACATCATGATGGCACCGAGAATCTCCATTCCGGTACTCCAGATGATCACCTTGCCTAACATGCTCTCAGCACTCAGGTGAGAATCGTTGTTCACGAAGTCTTCAATCACATCGTGTTGCTTCACGCGTAATCCAAAGCGACTAGCCAATACCAAGAAGGAACCAAAGGCGATGATATTCAAACCACCGAGCTTGATCAAGATGAGCAGAACGACCTGTCCTTTGAAAGTGAAAAAGGTAGGCGTGTCTTCTACCATTAATCCCGTAACACAGGTAGCACTGGTAGAGGTGAATAAGGCGTCCAGAAAGTTCATTCCTCCATCGGGAACGGTCATTTCAGGGAGCATCAAAAGCCCTGTCCCCATGAAGATGATGACTGCGAAGGAGGTAATGAAGATGACCGCAGGATTCAACTTGAATCGCGTCATGGCTCCACCTCCTCGTCCGATCCCAATCAAGACAACCGCCAAGATGTAAAGCTGGATAAACAGCGCACTCAGGTCAGTGAAACTATTGAAGCCAAAGGCTAAGGCAAGTTTCTCTAAAAGCAGGAAGTCAAAGACGTTATAGGAGATTCCTTCTACCGTGAGCAGGAACATGATGATCCCTTCAAACCAATTCTTTCGGAGGAACTCAATAGGCTGGAAGCTATAGATAAAGCGAAGAAGGAAGTGCAACACATAGAAGACGAAGCTCATCTTGATGACACCAAGGAGCATTTCTTCCGTCGCCTGATCGTGCTGGAATCCGTAGTAATAGACAAGGCTCGACATCGCGATTAACGACACAATCACGTTGAGGATCTTTCCGACCCTCAGTACCTTCGACTTGTTGTCATACAAGAAGAGATTGACCCGTTCCCGCAGTTGCCGGAAGTCCATTAGCTATTGTTTTTTCTTACTTCGTCGAAGAGTAGTTCTTTGTCGATAGGCACCACACCCACCTTCTCACAGACTAATCCTCCCGCTAGGTTAGACATGCCTGCAATGACAGCTGGATCTCCTTTGAGTGCCAAGATCAAGGAAGCCACACTAATCACTGTATCACCTGCTCCAGACACATCAATAATCTTGCGTGGGTGAGCCGGGATACGCTGTACTTGATCTCCTTGTTTTACCATGACACCTCGTTCTGAGAGTGTTACTAAAGAGAGTTCATTCGATAGTTTTGATTCCATTTCACGGATGCCCGCTATAATGGCCTCGTCGCTGTTCTTGTCAATATCGAGTTTTACCCCTTCCACTAATTCCTTGAAGTTGGGCTTGAAGAGGGTAGCATGCTGGTAGGCGAAGAAGTTCTCTTTCTTCGGGTCTACCGTTACAGGGATATTATGTTTCCGCGCTAGCGAGATCAATGAAGAAATCACATGCTCAGTTAAGAGGCCTTTGTTGTAATCCTCGAAGATCAATACGTCTACTTCGCCAGATTCAATCACCTTGGTACAGCGCTGAATGAAGGCTGTCTCTTCGGCCTGGCTCAAGGCACGAGTTGATTCTTCATCTACACGAAGCAAGTGTTGATCGCTGCTGATGATGCGGGTTTTAACGGTGGTTGGGCGCTCACTACTGCGTTCGATTCCCTCGCTAGAGAAATCACGCTTCGCCAACAAAGCTTCAAAAAGGTCAGCCTTTTCGTCATTCCCAATCACCGAACAGATAATCGGTTTTGCCCCCAGGCTCATAACGTTCAACGCTACATTGGCAGCGCCACCCAAACGGTTCTCACGTTCAGTGATCTGCACGATGGGCACAGGAGCCTCGGGAGAAATACGGTCTACGCGTCCCCAGTAATAAGCATCGATCATGACGTCACCCACTACCATAGCGGTCAGGTCATTAAAGCCTCGGTAAAGGCGATCGATCTCGTGTTTATCGATATTCAAATTGCTTGAATTTATTGCAAACGGTCTAAGGCACGCTTGATACGAACCAAAGCCTCTTTCAATTCTTCTTCACTCGCAGCGTACGAAATGCGGAATCCGTTTGGATCTCCAAAAGCATCTCCTGTTACGAGGGCTACGAATTCTGTTTCCAAAATGTAAGCACAAAGATCGGTAGCATTGTTAATGGTACGTCCATCAACGCTCTTACCGAAGAAAGCCGAGGCATCAGGGAAGATGTAGAAGGCCCCAGTAGGAACGTTCACTTCCAACCCTTCGATCTCACGTAGGCCAGCAATCATCATATCGCGACGCTTCAAGAAAGCCTTTTTCATGTATTCAACTGTCTCAGGCAGCGCTTCGACAGCAGCCTTACAGCCCATCTGTGATACGCCAGAAGGAGCACTCGTAAATTGACCTTGAATCTTTGAACAAGCTTTCGCAATCCAAAGAGGAGCACCGATGTACCCCAGTCGGTAACCCGTCATTGCGAAGCCTTTCGACACACCATTCACCGTTACAGTACGATCGTACATCCCGTCAAGGGTAGCCATACTGGCGTGCGCTTCCGTGAAGTTGATCAATTCATAGATCTCATCGCTTACGACAATGATGTCTTCGCGTTGACGAAGCACCGCCGCCAATCCTTCAAGCTCCTCACGTGTGTAGACCGATCCACTCGGGTTACATGGTGAGCTGTAGATGATCATGCGGGTTTTGTCAGTGATCGACGAAGCCAATTGCTCTGGTGTCAATTTGAAGTCGCTCGTAATATTTGTAGGCACAACCACCGGAATAGCTCCAGCGACTTTTACGATTTCGCTGTAGCTCACCCAGTATGGTGCCGGAAGTAATACTTCATCACCCGGGTTCACCAAACACAGAACAAGGTTAGCCAAGCTCTGCTTCGCTCCTGTAGACAGAACGATTTGATCAGCCGAATAGTCGAGGTTATTGTCGCGCTTGAATTTCTTTGAGATCGCTTCGCGTACCTCTAAGTATCCATTTACTGGAGGATAGTGCGAATAATTCTCATCAACGGCCTTCTTAATCGCATCCTTGACAAAATCAGGGGTGTCGAAATCGGGCTCTCCCAAACTCAGTGAAATCACATCGTGACCTTGCGCTTTCAACTCGCGGCTAATCCGCGCCATGGCAAGTGTAGCAGACTCTGACAATCGTGATAGTAGGTCTGACTCTTTGCATACGTTCATTTCCGGACTAATTCTCATTGTAAATGGATGAACAACAAAATTAAGCGATTAGGTCTGTTTCTCGCCTAACGGCGGAAAGGTTAATTCGATCGAATCGTATAATTTATGAACAGGAATCAGGCGGCTTGGTCAACAACCTTTTGATCCTTTGCCTTGATTGGTGTTGGAACAAAAGACGCTACCATCAAAAGAACGAAGGTGATCACTGAATTCAAGACGATGTGTAAGGCGCCAAAATTGAAGCCGTTGAACCAGTCTCCACTGTTCTTGAAAAGCACGTAAGTCAAAAGCGGAGCGACAATAGCGATAGCTAAGATAAGCTCTGCGCGCACCTTTCGTTTCGTAAAGATTCCAAATAGGAAGAACCCAATCAACGGACCATAGGTGAATCCAGCCAGGAAGATCAATTGACCGATGGCTGAAAGATCTAAGGTGTAATGCAGAATCAGGATCACGATGAAAAGCACGCCCGACATGATCACGTGCGTTTGCTTGCGAATCTTCACTTGTAGCTGCTCAGGCTTTTTCAGAATGTTCCGGAAGTCGACACAAACCGAAGTCGTCAATGACGTCAAAGCACTGTCAGCACTGGAGTAGGCGGCTGCAATAAGCCCCAACAAGAAGACAATACTCAATCCGATGCCCAGGTCGCCACGCAGCGCAATGGTAGGGAAGAGCAGGTCGGTGCGCACCTTTCCAGTTGAGCTCGTAATCAGCTCCATTCCTTCTTGTTCAGCATACATGAATAGCAACGCGCCAAGTCCGAGGAAGAGGGCATTCACAACGAATAGAACCACTGAGAAGCTCACCATATTCAGCTGCGCCTGACGAATGTTTTTGCAAGCCAAATTCTTCTGCATCATGTCTTGGTCCATTCCTGTCATACCAATACAGATAAAGATTCCACCGAGGAATTCCTTCCAGAAGAAGTGCGGGTTGCCGCCAGCGTCGTTAAAGAAGAACCATTGTCCGTATTGACTTTCAGCGATGGTGGTCACCATTCCGCGTTCAGCGAGACCTAAAGCATCAGAAAGCAAATACATACTCCAACCCAAGGCTACCAGCATGAATAGGGTCTGTAAGGTATCAGTCCAAATGATGGTTTTAATACCACCTCGATGCGTGTAAATCCAGATCAATAGAATCGACAGTGCCACCGTAACTTCAAAAGGTACACCCAGTTCTTTGAAGACAAACTCTTGCAATACGTTAGCCACCAACAATAGGCGAATCGAGGCCCCGATGGTTCTCGAAACCAAAAAATAGAAGGCGCCCACTTTGTATGCCGTGAAGTGAAAGCGCTGTTCGAGGTAGGTATAAATAGAAGTGACTTGAAGTCGATAGTAGATCGGCATCAAGACGAACGCGATAAACAGATAACCCACCAGATAGCCCAGCACCATTTGCATGTAGCTGAATTGGTCAACGAATTCACCGGCTTCATTCTGAATCCCCACCTTCCCGGGAATACTGATGAAGGTAATCCCACTGAGACTCGCGCCAATCATTCCGAAGGCTACCAAGAACCAAGGCGCACTTTTACCGGCAAGGAAGAAATTACTGTTGCTCTCATTCCGAGAGGTCGCGCGGGCAATCAGCATCAAGATCACAAAGTATCCGGCGATCAGTCCGAGTATCGCAAGTGCATTCATAAAGTCTCGTCTGGGTTCTGCATGCAATGTCACAAGAAAATCGAAGAGACTGGTTAGTTTTGTGGGATGAATTTTCCCTCGCGTTTGATTGAAGAGGCCGTTGACCAAATGGCTTCGCTTCCAGGAATTGGAAGGAAAACGGCGTTACGTCTGGTGTTGCATATGCTTCGTCGTGATGAAGAAGACGTAGAACGCTTTTCAAACGCATTTACCGCTTTACGTTCTGGGATTAAGGCATGCAAAATCTGCAATAACCTATCAGATACTGAGGTCTGCGGCATTTGCTCTGACCCACGTCGTGAGCATCGCACCGTGTGTGTGGTCGAAGGAATTCGGGAATTGCTAGCCATTGAATCAACAGAGCAATTCCGCGGAAGCTACCATGTGTTGGGAGGCGTAATTTCTCCGATGGATGGGGTAGGACCGAACGATCTATACATTCAATCGTTGATCGATCGCGTGAAAAATGGAACGGTAGATGAAATCATCTTCGCCCTTAGCACAACCATGGAAGGGGAGACAACTTCTTTCTACCTGTACAAGAAATTGAGCGAATACGACGTTCGAGTTACGGCGATCGCTCGGGGTGTGGCTATTGGAGATGAACTTCAATATGCAGATGAGGTGACCCTCGCTCGCTCGATCATGCAACGTCTACCTTACGAAAACGCCCTGCCAGGCAAATGAAACTCTCCGTCATCATAGTCAACTATAACGTCGAGCAATTCCTCGAACAGTGCTTGCTTTCGGTCGAAAAGGCGATCCAAGGCATGGAGGCTGATGTTTGGGTTGTTGACAATGCCAGTGTAGACGGTTCCTGCGCCATGGTTGCAGAACGTTTCCCTTGGGTGAAGTTGGTGGCGAACAAAGACAATGTTGGTTTCTCTCGCGCTAACAACCAAGCCATGCGCGCTTCGGATGCGGAGTATATGCTTCTTCTCAATCCTGATACGGTAGTTGAAGAAGACACCTTCCGAAAGTGTGTGGAGTTCATGGATGCGAATCCAAAAGCCGGTGGGTTAGGAGTTCGTATGGTTGATGGAAAAGGGAAGTTCTTACCTGAGTCAAAACGAGGTTTACCTACACCATGGGTATCCTTCTGCAAGATCAGTGGGATTTACCGACTCTTCCCGCGATCTCGGAAACTCAATCACTACTATCTCGGACATCTCGATGAGCATGAGACTGCAGAGATTGAGATTCTCAGTGGGGCCTACATGTTGATGCGTAAAGAAGCCCTTGATAAGGTGGGCTTATTGGATGAAGAATTCTTCATGTACGGTGAAGACATTGATCTCAGTTGGAGAATTGTATTAGGTGGTTGGCAGAACTACTATTTCCCTGAAACACGCATCATTCACTACAAAGGTGAATCAACCAAGCGCGGTAGCCTGAACTATGTGTTCGTATTCTACAACGCCATGGTCATCTTCGCCCGCAAGCATTTCAGCGAGCGCAATGCCAAGGCATATACACGTCTGATTAATGTGGCTATTTGGGCGCGTGCTTCCATTGCGGTGATTCAACGTGTCGCCAAGAAGATCATTCTTCCGTTGATTGATGCGTCGGCCTTGTTCTCAGGAATGTGGCTCGCTCAGCGTTATTACGCGCAAGTGGCTGAGAAGATCTTCGATGAGAGCTTAATGATCTACGCTTTCAGTGGCTACGTTATTACATGGATGCTTTCAGTATTCTTTTCAGGAGGCTATGATCGACCGATCTCCATGTTGCGTTTGGTGCGAGGTAGCATCATTGGTTCGCTCATTATTCTTGTCGCCTATTCACTTCTTCCAGAAAGCCTCAGGTTCTCACGCGCCCTCGTTTTATTCGGTGCCGTGATCTCTGTGCTTTACTACTTGATATCTCGTTGGGTTCTTTCTCGGCTATCGCCGGAACGCTTCGCTTTGGTGGGTGCTGGCATGCGAAGATTCGCCGTTGTGGGTGGGGCAGAAGAGATCGAAAGAATCAGCGAGTTGCTCGGACAAACTTCCGTTTCTCGTCCTGAGGTTGTAGGTGTTGCAATAGATGATAAAGTACATGATAACCAGGTGGGTACGCGTGATCAGTTGCAGGAAGTAATTAGGGTCCACCGCATTGATCAAGTGATCTTTAGCGGAAAGGATTTGGCGGCTGCTGAGATCATTGATTCCATGATCAAAACCACAGGGGTAAAAGTGGATTACAAGATTGCTCCACCTGACTCATTGTACATGATTGGGAGCAATAGTATTGAGACCAGTGGTGAACTATTTATGCTCGAAACCAACGGAGTGCACAAGCCTTCAAATCGTCGGAATAAACGACTGTTTGACATTCTCTTCGCACTCGGAATGTTGGTGACTTTACCCATTAGTATCTGGTTTGTTGACAAGAAGTCTTCCTTCTTCGGGAACATCTTCAAAGTGCTGACGGGCTCAAGAACTTGGGTGGGTTATGCGCAAACTTCGACCTCTTCCATGCGATTGCCGTCGGTATTGAAAGGGGTGATTACCCCTGCAACCGGTGCCATTTTACGAGAAGGGGATGAAGATACCCTGCAAAAACTCAACATCATCTATGCGCGTAATTACCGCATTCGCAATGACTTGAGTCTTGTTTTTCGCCACTTCGCCCATCTTGGCGAAGGGTAAGTTGATAACAAATCCTATCAACAGCTAAATCGCGCCAATCACGTCTGGAAATTGACTAATTTTGCGGCACCTTAAATGAGAAGGCACGATATGGCACAAACAGAGATCTTATTACCGAAAATGGGAGAGAGCGTTGCAGAAGCAACGATCATCAAATGGTTGGTGGAAGAAGGACAGCAAGTTGAAGCTGACGAACCAATCGTTGAAATCGCCACAGACAAGGTAGACTCAGAAGTACCCGCTCCAGAAGACGGTGTGATCACCAAGATCATGGTCAACGAAGGAGACGTTGTTGAAGTAGGTCAAGCAATCGCTATGTTCTCTACAGATGGAGAAGCAGCGGCAGCGCCTGCAGCAGCTCCTGCGGCGGCAGCGCCGGCTCCAGCAGCTGCGGCACCTTCTCAAGAAGTGCTTGAAACAGTTACAGCGCCATTGGCAACAGCAGGAACAGCAGTCGCGAAGAACGGTCCTAGCGGACGATTCTACTCGCCACTAGTTCGCAGCATTGCTAAAGAAGAAGGCATTTCCATGGAAGAGCTCGAAGCAGTTCAAGGAAGTGGTTCTGAAGGTCGCGTAACGAAGAAAGATATCCTAGCCTACGTGGCCAATCGTGGAAACGGAGCAGCGGTAGCCGCTCCAGCACCATCATCAAACGGACAAGCAGCTCCTGCCGCGAAAGTGGAGAGCGCTCCGAAACCAGCACCAGCGCCAGCTAAGGTTCACCAAGGACCAAAAGTTACAGCCGGACCAAACGACGAGATCGTGGAAATGGACCGCATGCGCAAGCTGATTGCTGATCACATGGTGATGTCGAAGCATACATCTCCACACGTGACGTCATTCGTTGAGGCGGATGTAACGAACATCGTGAACTGGAGAAACAAGATGAAGAAAGAGTTCGCTGAGCGCGAAGGAGGGAAGTTGACCTTCACTCCAATCTTCATGGAAGCCGTAGCGAAGGCAATCAAAGACTTCCCAGGCGTGAATGCTTCTGTGGATGGTGAAAACATCATCCTTCGCAAAGAAATCAATCTAGGAATGGCAGCAGCCCTTCCAAGCGGAAACCTCATTGTTCCAGTGATCAAGAATGCAGATCGTTACAACATGGTTGGTCTAGCCAACGTGGTCAATGATCTGGCAACACGTGCTCGTGAGAATAAACTCTCACCAGACGAGATCCAAGGAGGTACTTACACGGTTACCAACGTGGGTACTTTCGGAAACGTAATGGGAACACCAATCATCAACCAACCACAAGTAGCGATTCTCGCGCTGGGTGCGATTCGCAAGAAGCCAGCAGTGATCGAAACACCGGATGGAGACATGCTTGGAATCCGCCATATGATGTTCCTTTCACACAGCTATGACCACCGTGTAGTAGACGGTATGTTAGGGGGTAGTTTTGTGAGAAGAGTGGCTGATTACCTAGAGCAATTCGACGTGAATCGGTCACTTTGGTAAGTTTTACTGAGCAACAGCTTGGTAAATCACTGCTAATTAGCCTATTTTTACGACGCTAAGCCAATTATACAGAGATGAAACAACTGTTGCTTGCTGCACTGACACTACTCAGCTTTAACATCGCACTTGCAGGAAACCCTGTAGGTGACTTCAACGCAGACTTCCTTGAAGCGAATCAGCTCATGGAAGAAAAGCTATGGAATCAATCCGTTGACATCTGGAAAGGTCTCATCACAGACCACCAGCAAAACGCCAACGTGAATTACAAACTAGGATTCTGTTTCCTTCAAACAGCAAACCGCAAGTTGGATGCACTTCCATACCTGCAGTATGCTGCGTACCAGGTCGTATCTGAAAACTACGATCCGTATGACCCGAAAGAAACACGTGTTCCTGTAGAGGCCGTTTACTACCTAGGCCAAGCGTACCACCTCAACTACGAGATGGATAACGCGATCGCGGAATATGAGCGTCTGTTGAAGATGGTGAACAAGAAGCACCGCCTACACGCTTTGGCTCAGCGCCAAATCGAAATGTGTAACAACGCCAAGTATCAAGTGGCAAACCCACAGAATTACTTGATTTCGAACGTAGGTCCGGTTGTCAACAAAACAACAAACGAATACTCGCCAGTAATCTCCATCGATGAGAGCGCACTGTTCTTCACTTCACGTCGTATGCGTGGTGATTCAACGAACCAGTTCATCGTTGATGACGATACAGGTGAGCACCGCGAAGACATCTACGTGTCGTACAAAGACATGGCAGGTAACTGGATGGATCCTGAATTGTTGAACATCAACACGGATAACCACGCAGCAACTATCTCTGCTTCTCCAGACGGACAAGAACTATACATCTACTACGATGAGAACGGTGACGGTCAGCTTTGGAAGTCAGTGCTTGTGGGTGAGTCTTGGACTGAACCGGAGAAACTTGGATCTGACATCAACACTGATTCTTGGGAAACGCACGTAACTGTTTCTGCAGATGGAAACACACTTTACTTCACAAGTAACCGCGACGGGGGTGAAGGCGGACGTGATATCTACCGTTGTGTGAAGCTTCCAACAGGAGACTGGTCGAAAGCACTTAACATTGGTAAGTCAATCAACACACCTTACGAAGAAGAATCACCTTTCCTTTCTGTAGACGGGAAAACACTCTACTTCTCTTCTCAAGGACACAGCTCAATGGGTGGGTTTGACATCTTCTACTCAACAATGAGCGAAGACGGAGAATGGTCAGAGCCAGTGAACATTGGTTACCCAGTGAACACGGTAGATGACGATGTTTTCTTCATGCCAACAGCAAATGGAAAGCGTGCTTACTACTCCTCTCGTAAAGAAGAGGGTGAAGGACTAAAAGATATCTACGTGATTGACATGCCTGACTCTCCAGTAGAGCCAGACTTGAGCGTATTGAAAGGATACATCTACCCATCAGAAGGGGAAGAGCTTCCAGAAGATACTTACCTATTGGTAACGAATCAGGAAACAGGAGAAGTAATGGAGTACCGTCCACGGATGCGTGATGGAGCTTACGTTGCGATCCTTCCTCCTTGTATCTCTTACAAAATTGAGTACTTCGTGAGCCAAGAGATTGTTCACGATGACTTCATCAACGTTCCTTGTGAGTCGGCTTACAATGAAATTGACAAAGAGATCTACCTTCTACCTGTTCACCTCGGTGGTGCCGTAGCATCAGGAGAAGAAGTCGTTGAAACACCTGAAATCGAAGAAGGAGATATCGTTGCTGAGACTCCGGAAGAGATTACTGAAGAAGACAAGGTGATTACGGTAGCCACGGCTGAGAATGCGTACTACCAGCGATACTTCCTATACGACATGGGTGAGTGGAATGATGAGAAGGTGAACGATACGTTCAACGAATTCGTTGAAGGTGTGTCTGCTTTGATCGCTGCAAACGGCTCTGCGAAGATCCTAGTAGAGTCAAGTGCGTCTAAAGTACCTTCAAGCCGTTTCCGCAACAACACTGAGTTGACTGCTTTCCGTAATAAGTTGGCGAAGACAGAGGTGACGAAAGCACTCGAGGCCAAAGGATTCGAAGAAGGAAAAGACTTCACATTCCAAGCAGGACGTAAGCTTGTTGGTGGTCCTGACTACCAGAACGATGCACAGGAGCGTAAGGCTGTATACGAGCAGTTCCAGTATATTAAGATCTGGGCAGAGTAAGAAACTCCATACCATATATAATCAGAAAGCCCCTCCATCTCGGAGGGGCTTTCCTTTCTGCCTGTTTGTGGCCTCCATCTCGGAGACCTGCTACTCTACCATATTTATAACGTATATCCTTTTGGAAAAATTACATCCTATTGAAATTTTCCTTAATTCCTCAGTGTTTTCAACACCTACAGAACCACTCTTTCTGTTTTGGTAACTTGCCCGCATGAAGTTGAACCTTAAACGACCGCTGGTTTTCTTTGATCTGGAAACCACGGGCACGAGCATTGCCCAGGATAGAATTGTAGAGATCGCACTTGTGAAGGTAATGCCTGATGGTTCGGTGCATACCAAGCCCTCTTCAACAGGGGCTGAGAACCGCTTCCTGATCAATCCTGAAATGCCGATTCCTTTAGAATCTAGTTTGATTCATGGCATCTACGATGAGCATGTAGCCGAGGCGCCTACCTTTAAAGACATAGCAGATAAGCTCTTCATCTTCCTGTCTGACTGCGATCTTGGTGGATTCAATTCGAATCGATTTGATATCCCGTTGTTGGCAGAGGAGTTCCTACGTGTAGGAATCGACTTCAGCATTGAAGATCGCAATTTGATCGATGCCCAGGTCATCTTCCACATGATGGAGCAGCGTACCTTGAAAGCGGGTTACAAGTTCTACTGCGGTAAGAGTCTAGACGATGCCCACGAAGCATTACCAGATGCCATGGCGACCTACGAGATCTTCGTAGAGCAAATGGAGCGCTACCAAGGACAAGCAGCCAAAGACACCCAAGGCAATCCACTACCGACATTGACGAATGACATGGAAGTCGTAAACAAATTCTGTCAGCGCAATCGCCATGCAGATTTGATGGGGCGCTTTGTCTACAATGCTGACGATGTCGTTGTATTCAACTTCGGTAAGTACAAAGGGCAATCTGTCAAAGGAGTGCTCGAGTCTGATCCGGGATACTATGGTTGGATGATGAAGGGAGATTTTCCGTTGTATACTAAGAAGGTATTGAAGTCGCTGCGCGCTGAATTGAATCGTCCGTGAAAAAGATTGCTGTCTTAGTTTCTAATGACCTGAGTCACGACCAGCGGGTTCGTAAGACCTGCGAAGTCTTGCTACATCATGGCTTGGAGCCAGTACTCGTAGGCAGGTTATTGGAAGGGTCTATTGATGTTGACAGGCCTTATGAGACAGTACGATTTCCTTTAAAGCATACAGGTGGGGCTCGTTTTTATGCTGAGCTACAAAAGGTGCTTGATCGTTTTCTTCGCTCGCGCGGAAATGAATTTGCCGGGGTATGGGCCAATGACCTCGATACCTTGTGGCCAGCTTGGCGTTTTCATAAGCGCACTGGAAAAGCGATTATCTACGATAGCCACGAATACTTCACTGAAGCCGCGGGTCTCACTGGAAGACCCTTTCCAAAGAAAGTATGGGAGACCATTGAAGGGCGCATCTTCCCACGACTCAGTCATGTTTTTACGGTGAACGAAAGTATCGCAGAGATTTACCGCAAGAAGTACAAGGTAGATGTGCAAGTACTGCGCAACGTGCCCTTCTTAAAGACCCAGGAGATTGAAGCTCGATCACGACAAGAGCTGGGACTTCCTGAAGGTAGACTGGTCATTTTGCAAGGAGCCTTTATGGATAAGGACCGCGGTATTGTAGAAGCCGTAGAAGCTTTCCAGCACATTGATGATGTCCATTTATTATTGGTAGGAGCAGGAGAGGAGTGGCAACGCGCTCAAGAGCTTCGAAAGGAGCTTGGGCTCGAAGACAAGATTACGATCAAACCGAAGTTGCCTTACGAAGAACTCGTGCAGCATACGCGCAATGCAGACCTCGGGTTGAGTCTAGACAAAGGATTGCACTTCAACTACTACTATAGTCTTCCGAATAAGCTCTTTGATTATATCCACGCGGGAATTCCGGTGTTGGCGTCTCCACTTCCTGAAGTGAAGCGTGTGGTAGAAGGAATGAAGGTTGGACAATTAATTCCTGATTGGGAGCCGAAGAACATTGCTGTAGCTATTGAGAGGATGTTGTCTATTGACAAGCAGGAATGGAAATCGGGTCTGCAAGAAGCACGAGAAACCTTTAATTGGGATACAGAGAGCCAGAAGATCAAGGTGATGCTCGAACAGGCAGAACTTATCTAAAGAGCTTCTTTCGGATATACTTGGCGAAAATCACCGGGCCTTGCCACCATCTTAGTTTCCAGGGTAGTACAGAGCGTTTCATTCTCCATTCTTCCTTATACAGTTCAGCAGTGAACTGTTTTGATATTCCTGCTGCGGAAGCGGTTGCGAAATGCTCACGTACGATCTCAGCCATATCGTCATTCAAGTACATGGATAAGTTCAGGTGGTAATCGCCGAATACTTTGAATTCCTCGGGGTAACTGTAGCGTTCGAATACATCTTTTCGATAAATCGCCCCTTGGTGATGTACAATGTTTCGCGTGTAGAGATCGTGATCCCACTTCGGTTCATACCATTCTTTTACTAGGCGGTGCTCGCTTCCTTCATTCTTGACTCTTCCAAGTATGATCTTCGCTTCCGGGTGTACTTTGCTCATAGCATGCTGCACCGATTCCGCGCTAGCGAGATGATCATCAGCCCCCATAAAAAGAAGCCAATCACCTCGAGCGTGGTCAATACCCTTATTCATTGCGGGGTAAACCCCAGGCTTGTCGGCGAAATGAATCACCTGCACAAAAGGGTAGGATTCGGCGATAGCCAGCGTGTTATCTGTAGAACCACCATCGACTAAGATCACCTCAGCATCAGAAAGCGGTTGCAAGCTTTTTAGACAGTCGTTGAGCTGGGCTTCAGCGTTCAACGTAGGTATGATCACCGTCAGCAACGGCATGGGTTACTTGTATGCGAAGTCTGAGAAATGATTGATGTTCGCTGCATCTTTGACAGCGCCATCCATACAGACAATGGTGCGTGCTTCGAACTTCTTCATTGAAGCGTAGTCATGGGTAGCCATCAGGACGGCTTTACCCGCTTTCGAAATATCGAGTAGGAGGTTCAGGATGCCTTCAGTGGTGGTAGGATCCAAGTTTCCGGTAGGCTCATCGGCCAGAATCAAATCCGGTTCGTTCAACAAGGCGCGTGCAATGGCAACACGTTGTTGTTCACCACCTGAAAGCTCGAAGGGCATTTTGTATCCCTTTGTTTGAAGCCCCACTTTGGAAAGCACTTCTTCCATGCGTTCCTCCATCTTCTTTTTGTCTTTCCATCCAGTAGCTTTCAAGACAAATTTGAGGTTGTCGTTCACACTTCGGTCAGTCAACAGCTCAAAGTCTTGAAACACGATACCTAGCTTACGACGAAGAAAAGGAACCTTGCTCTTTTTGATCTTGGTAAGGTCAAAACCACAGACACTTCCTTCGCCCGAACGAGGGGCTAATTCACCGTACAAGGTTTTGAGAAGGGAGCTTTTGCCACTTCCTGTTTTACCAATCAAATAGATGAACTCACCCGGGTCGATCTGGAGATCAACGTTGTTCAAAATGATGTTCTCATTCTGAGCGATCTGAACGGATGAAAGCTTTACAATCGGTTCCATAGACAGTGGGAAGGTACAATTATTAACTCCTGAGCACCGCTCGGTATTGTGGAGTTTTAAACACCGTAGAAGGTATTACAGTAAGTGCAGGCGAACACCTGTTCTGTATCGGGTCACGCTGCGCCACCATAGATCATAGACCGTATCACCTCCAATCAAATTCGACGGAGAATACCCGTAGAAGAAGTCAAGTAGGTAGTTCCCGTGACCGAGATTCAGCGGGAGTGTCAATCCGCCGTCAATTCTCAGGTTGTACTCAGTTCCAGTAGGATCTGCAGATTCCATTCCAGGAATATTGAATTCAATCGCTCCGCCAACAAATCCTCCGAGCTTCTCAGATTGAAGTGGGTTGTTGATCATTAAGTGGATCGGAATATCTGCGGTCAGCGGATAAAAGAACTTGAATTCACGCTCGAAGCCTACGCGGTCATAACGCATTTGAGTAGGGATAATGCTGATCACTGCTTGCGGACGAAGCGCTAAGAAGCTCGAGAGAGGAATGTAGGTTGACAGACCGGCACTCACACCAAACCCTGGTGTCGTTTCTACTTCTTTGAAGACATCTCGCGTTTGAAATGTTGGGTTCTCTTCACCACTCAGAATACCTGTCTCAACACTAAGCGTGAAGCCCCAGTACATTCCTTTTGCACCTTCTTCTTCCTCATAGGCATCATCTTCTTGAGCCCAAAGACAAACTCCCAACAGGAGCAACGAACAAGTGATCAAATACTTCATGTAACGAAGTTAACGAGCTCCTCATGGAATTGAGCTGCAGAGGAGCATCTATCTTTCAACAAAAAAGCCGGACTGCTTTAACAGTCCGGCCTTTTTCAAAATGTATTTCTAAGGTTAGTCAACCTTGAATTCGCTGTTTGAGATTCGCTTGTTCACGGATACGTTATCAAGTGTTACTTCGATAACCTGTGGGCCCACTACCTGCGATACCTTCACTGGGAATTGGATTCCGCTGAACTCTTTGTACTCTTCGATCATTGATGCTACTGTCATTCCACCTTGAGGTGTTTCTTCAGTAGAAACCGTAGATACTAGAAGTCCAGTGTCAACACTGTAGTACTGAGTAGAAGAAGTCTCTTCTCCTTTCATCAATTCGACAACATACACACGTTGACCGTTGTCATTAGTATCGATTCCTTTCAATACTGCAGACATGCCGTAATCAGCTAGGTGATCATAAGCAAGCATATCTAGCTGCATCTTAGCTTCTGAAATCTCTTCTTCAGTCATTGCGATCGACGTTCCCATTTGAGAGCTAGATCCACGGTCTCCGTCAATTACTTGCTTCATCATGGTTTGTCCACCCATAGTAACGGTCATGACCATCTGGTCAGTTCCTTTCACCTTGCGGTTGTATGCTAGTGACATTCCGCTCACGCCCATGCTTCCTTCTTCGATGATAGAGTTCACCTTTGCGAGGTTTTCTTTCCCACCGATAGCAGCGTAGTACGCGTCAAATACGTTCTGAGCAGTCATACCTTCTGGAGCTGCCTCAAGGTCAACGTACTCTCCTCCGTAGATGTCGAAGAATTCAACTTCACCAGACTTCGCGAATTTCGCGAGAGACTCTGCTACTTCTTCTTTGTTACCTACAACAGTAATGTTCAGGTTGTTTGGCTTCAAGTATCGTTGAGCCACACGTAGTACATCGTCAGTAGTTACTGCTTCGAGCTTTGTCAGATACGTTGCGTAGTAATCTTTTGGAAGATCGTAACGCTCGATGTTCAATGCGAAACGTGCGATCGTTTGAGGAGACTCCAAGCTGCGAGCGAAGCTTCCGTTCATGTAGTTTTTAATGAAACGAAGCGTCGTGTCAGCCACGCGCTCGCGTGTTAGACGCTCAATCTCGTAAAGGAACTCAGTCACAGAGCTATCAGTTACTTCGTTACGTACACTTGCATACGCGTTGAAGCTACCAATCACAGGGTCAGGAGACATAGAAGAACGAGCCCCGTATGTGAAGGCTTTGTCTTCACGGAGGTTCTGCATCAAACGTCCACCGAATACACCACCACCTAGGATATTATTCATTACAGAAGCTGCAATGGCATCTGGGTGACCAGGTGTCATATCAACTGGGTGGTTGATATCAATTACCGACTGCACAGCTCCAGGAAGTGGAACAAAGGCAACGCGGTTTCCACGTGGAGGAGTTGGCTTGTCGTACGCATGTTGGGGAGCTTGTCCAGCTTCCCAACCACCGAAGTACTTCTCAGCTTGAGACTTGGCTTGCTCCATGCTGATGTCACCTACGATAACGAGGTAAGCTAGATTCGGCTTGAAGTAATCTTGGTAGTAACCAATCAAGTCATTACGTGTGATTGCTTCTGTCGTCTTTTCTGTTTGCTGTTCACCATATGGGTGATCAAGTCCGTAACAGATCGCGTTTGAGATATTACGAGAAATGTCATCAGCTGATGACTTCGAGCTCGCCAATCCAGATAGCGTTTGCTTGCGAAGCTTCTCAAGCTCATCTTCAGGGAAAGCAGGAGACATCAACATCTCTTGCATCAAGCTGAGTAGCTTGTCTGAGTGCTTCGTCAAACATGCACCGTACATACCTGTGGAGAATGTGCTCAGCGAAGCTCCCATGAAGTCGATTTCTTGATCGATCTGAGCTTTCGTTTTTCCTTCTGTTCCAGCCGAAAGAAGGTCACCAGCCATGCTTACATATCCAGCGTTGCTTCCTTCCATGATTGGATCACGGTCAATTGTCAACTGGTATGATACGCGCGGAAGTTTGTCGTTGTTTACTACGATCACACGTAGCCCATTTCCAAGGCTGAAAGTTTCGTAGTCACCGATGCTGATCTGCGGGGCCGGCCCTGGCTGCGGAACGATCGAGCGATCGACTTTCCCTCCTGAACACGCTGCCAGGAAGAGCACTAATAGCGGAAGAATGTATTTCAAGGTCTTCATTTTGTCGTGTTCTGAGGATTAATTTTCAGTGGCATTTGCAGCTTCCTCATCGAATAGGAAATATAGCACCACACGGTTGTTTTCAGAGTAGTACTTCTGTGCTGCTTTCTGAATGTCTTCGCGAGTTACCGCTTGGTAACGTTCGATTTCATTGTTGATTAGGTTCGCATCACCGTAGTACATATGGTAGTTAGCCAATGACTCTGCGATACCTGCAACAGATGAATTGGAAGAAACAAAACCGTTCTCTACCTGATTTTTTAGCTTTTGTAATTCTTCTTCCGAAATCAATTCGTTCTTCACACGCTCGATTTCTTCGTTCATTGCCGCTTCCACTTCTGCAGGATCAACCCCCATGTTCGCCATAGAGAAAGCCAAGGTCAACCCTGGATCTTCTAGCGGGAATGAGAATGCACCACAGAAAAGAGCAAGCTGCTTTTCTTCTACCACTGCACGGTTTAGACGGCTAGAACCACCTTGGCTGAGCAATGTGTTCAACATATCTACGCTGTAGAAATCAGGCTCTCCTTGTGCAGGAATGTGGTAAGCTTGAAGAACCAATGGAAGTTGGTCTTTACCTAAAATGGTATCACGTACTTCAGCAGTCTTCATTGGCTCATCCATTGTTGGACGAGGGATTTCAGTTGTTCCTTTTGGGATTGCTGAGAAGTACTTTTTAATCAAATCCTTCGCTTCATCGATGTTGATGTCACCAGCGATAGATAGTACAGCGTTGTTTGGAACGTAGAAGGTCTTGTAGAAATCAACAAACTCTTCTTCTTTCGCTGCGTTCAAGTGGTCCATTGAACCAATGGTTGTCCATTTGTATGGGTGTTCCACGTACGCACGCTTCATGGTTTCTTCCAGCAGTCTTCCGTAAGGCTGGTTATCAACACGCTGACGCTTTTCTTCTTTTACTACTTCGCGCTGTGTTTCGATTCCTTCGTTTTCTACTTTGGCGTGGAGCATACGCTCAGACTCGAGCCAAAGCCCTAGTTCAAGTTGGTTACTTGGTAGTACTTCGTAGTAGAATGTACGGTCATTCGAAGTGTTTGCGTTCAATACACCACCGGCGTTCTCAACATAACGCGAGAACTCACCGCGGCCCATGTTCTCCGATCCTTCGAAAAGAAGGTGCTCAAAGAAGTGCGCCATTCCGGTGCGTGATGGATCTTCATTCTTTGATCCAACGTGGTACATAACTGTCACCGCCACGATTGGGGTGCTGTGATCTTCATGAAGGATCACGTGAAGGCCGTTCTTCAGGTCGTACTCTTCGAACTCGATCTCACGCATTTGCGCTTGAGATGTTGTTGCGAGAATTCCGAAAATTCCTGCAAAGGCAAGGCTTAGGATTCGTCTCATATCAACTCGATTGGTTTTCGAACCGCTAAAGTACTGGATAATGACGTCGGTTCAAGATGATTTTGGCGAACGGTTGTAGTCTATGGAGAATGGAATCAGGTGTCGGAGCATTCACTTTGAATTTTTACCTTTCGCACCCATGGAAGCATACCACATATCTCTGAATGAAGCAACGATCGAAGAGTTGAACGGAGTTATCTCTTCCGGTCAGAAGCTGGCTATCGCAGCGGATGCTGCGGAGAAAGTAACCGCTTGTCGAACTTTTCTCGATCAACGACTAGCCTCGTCATCCGATCCGATTTACGGAATCAATACCGGCTTTGGATCGCTTTGTAATGTGCAAGTAGGAAAGGAGGATCTCGCCACACTTCAGAAGAATTTGGTGCTCAGTCACGCCTGCGGGCTAGGAGAGACCATCGATCCAGAAGTGGTGAAGTGGATGATGCTTCTTAAAGTGAAAGGTCTCAGCTATGGGCATAGTGGTGTGCAGTTGGTGACGATCAAACGATTGATCGACCTGTACAACGAAGGATTGCTTCCAGTAATCTATGCTCAAGGATCGCTAGGGGCTAGTGGTGATTTGGCACCCCTTGCTCACCTTGCTCTTCCGTTGATCGGCGAAGGCCAGCTTTGGGAAGAAGGAAGACCTAAACCAACAAAGGAGTTATACTGGTCTCGAAATTGGGAAGCTATCGAGCTTCAAGCTAAAGAAGGACTAGCTCTTTTGAACGGAACTCAATTCATGAGTGCCTTCGGTTGCTACTTGACCATGCAATCGATACAACTCATTGATGCAGCCAACCGAATCGCTGCGATGAGCCTGGAAGCATTCGATGGTCGTATTGAGCCTTTCGGCGAAGCGGTGAATACTGTTCGCAATCAACAAGGTCAAATGAAGGTGGCAGCTGATATGCGCAAACTCCTTGAGGGTAGCGCAGGAATGAAACGCCACAAAGCGCACGTTCAAGATCCATACTCTTTTCGCTGTATCCCGCAAGTGCACGGTGCGACAATGGATGTGATCAACTACGTGCGAACGATTTTGGAAAGAGAGATTAATGCGGTAACGGATAACCCGACGATTTTCCCTGAACTGAACGAGATCGTTTCAGCAGGTAATTTCCACGGACAGCCTTTAGCCTTGGCACTGGATCAGTTGGCACTCGGTATGCACGAGCTAGCGAGTATCTCAGAACGTCGTGTTTACAAGCTGATCAGTGGTCAACGAAGCTTGCCTGAATTCTTGGTAGCGAACCCAGGCTTGAATTCCGGATTCATGATTCCGCAGTATGCTGCGGCTTCGGTAGTGAGTCAGAACCGTCAGTTGGTAACGCCATCTTCGGCAGATACAGTGGATTCAAGCAATGGTCAAGAAGACCACGTGAGCATGGGAGCTAACGCAGCAACCAAAGCTTATCGTGTGATTGACAACGTGCGCAAGGTGCTAGCGATTGAGCTCTTCAACGCGGCACAAGCATTGGATCTTCGCGGTGTAGATGAAGCATCACCAATGGTTCAAGAGTACCACAAGAAGTACCGCAAGGTGGTGCCATTCATCGAGAACGATGAATACATGCATCCGCACATCATCAAGAGTATCGGTTTCCTTCGTTAATTACCTTCTTCTGGAAATAGCACGGTGATACGCATTTGCGTTGATGTTGTGCTGTCTTAGGGTTTTCGCAAAGTTGTGGTAACCATCTAACTCTGGTTTTGCACACATATAAATGTAATCATGCCTGTCAGGATTGAGCACTGCATCAACGTAATGGGTTTCAGGGAAGTTGATTGGTCCTGGAGGTAGCCCTGAATGGAGGTAAGTATTGTATGGTGAGTTCACTTCCATGTGCTCGTTTAATACACGTCGGATGGTGTAATCATCGAGGGCATAGATGAGCGTGGGATCAGCCTGCAACGGAATACCTCTTTTCAGTCTGTTTAGATAGAGTCCAGCAACGATAGGAGCTTCTTCACGCATTGCTGTCTCTGCTTTGACAATGCTCGCCAGGGTAACTACTTCGCTTTGGCTGAGTCCGAGGCTGAAGGCTCTTTCTTTGCGACCATCCGTCCAGAAGGCACGGTATTCAGCGGCCATTCGTTCAAGCAGCTCTTCGGCGTCAGTGTCCCACCACATTTCGTAGGTGTTCGGAATGAACATCGTTCGGAAATTCTCTTTGTTGAAACCGAAACGAGAGGCTTGTTCTTCAGATAGGACCAGCTGCAAGAACTCAGCGCTATCCGCTTCGAGCGTTGCTGTGAGCTTGCCAGCAATATCTTCTGGTTTACGGGCACTGGTGAACGTCACGCGTACCGCATCTTGATCTCCGCTGCGTAGTTTGTTGACTACCTGGTTCATGCTCATGCCTTGGTTGAAGACATAACGACCTGGCTTCACGCGAGCGAACTCTTTCAGCTCGATGACTTGTTCTAGAAGTTCTTGGTCATTGACAATGCTATCTCCAACTACAATGGTGATCAACTCCTCCATCGAGGTGCCCGTTGGAATGAACACCTCTTTCTGTGGACTTGAGAATGCGGTGCATGAATCCATGACCTTTCCGTAGGCGTACCAAGCGACCATTCCTCCAATGGCCGCTAGAATTACTCCAATCGTCAATAATCTCTTCATTCCTATTTCTTGATCAACTGGTAAAACAGTTCGTCGATGTATCCGTCAGAGCCTTTGAGCCACTGCTTTCGAGTTGCCGTCAATTCAAATCCAGCTTTCTCGAACAACGCAACACTGGCGTGGTTATTGGCAGGAATGTTAGCATAAATCTGATGCAAATGGAGTACATCGAAACCATACTCAATTAGTGTGGTGAGCGCATCGTAAGCCACACCTTGTTCCCGTTCTTCTTTCTCGCCAATCAGAATGCCAACACCTGCTCTTAAATGTGTAGGGTCAAAATCAAAGAGGTCAATCGCACCTACCGGACGTTCTTCTGTGCAGATAACTAATCTGAGCTGACGATCTGCATAGACATCGCGAATGCCTCGAATGTACTTTTCGAGATCGTTGCGACTGAAAGGGGAGGTGGTGCCGCTCACCAACCAGTTATCAGTGTCATTTTCCCACTTGAAAAAGTGGTTGACATCATGTGGTTCTACGGCGCGTAAAAATGAGCGTTGTCCTTGAAGTTTCATGCGGCTGAATAGCTACCCGTGGATAGGAGCACCAAGGTACAAGCTATTTCATATTTAATGCCGTTTTCTTCGAGAATTCGATACAGCTCTTCGTTTTCTGTGCCTGGATTAAAGATTACCCGTTTCGGCGCTAGCTGAAGTATATAATCGAACCAAGAAGATTGATTCCTTGGTCCAACATATAAGGTCACCGTATCGATATTCTCAAGTAGAGGACGAGTAGTGATAATCTTATCACCGCCGATGTGTCCGTCACGAATACCGATGGGGAATACTTCTTCTCCATATTCTTTCAATCGCTCCGTTGCGATGTAGCTGTATCTACCTGGATTCGGACTAGCTCCAATGACTACTGTTCTATTCATAATGCAAAATTACGAACGCCTTGTTCACAGTTGGTCACAAAGCGGTCACGATCATTCCTCAGCTTTGCTACCTTGCATTCGTTACATTTGTTCTCGAACGAACCATTTATTCCGGCCGAATGAAATACGGATTGCTTCTTATTGCAGTAGTTGCGGCGCTAGCCAGCTGTACCATCAACAGAAATGTCATGTTCAAGACTGATCATGACTACGTTTACGATAGCCCACCAACTGATTCTGCAGAGATTACGGAGTACAAGATTTCTCCAAACGACATGTTGTTGGTGCGACTGTTTGCGAACGACGGAGCGAAGCTACTTGACATTACGGCGGGTACAGGAGATGCTCAGCAGTACGCTAACTTCTTGACAACAAACTTCTTGGTTGAAGTTGATGGGATGGTTGAGCTACCGGAACTCGGTGAAGTAGAGGTAGCAGGGCTGACCTTGAATGAGTGTGAAGAGTTGTTGGAACAGCTCTACTCAGATTACTATGTAGAGCCTTTTGCCTTCGTTCAGGTACTGAATAACCGCGTGATTGTATTCCCTGGAACGGGAAGTCAGGCGGCTGTGATTACACTTCAAAACACCAATACCACAGTGATCGAAGCGATCGCTCTCGCTGGTGGACTTGCACAACGAGCAGACGCTCGAAAGGTGAAACTTATTCGATACTATGATGATCGACGTGAAATCTATCTGATGGATCTCTCTACCATCGAAGGTGTTGAATTCGCTAGCATGGTGGTGCAAGCCAACGATGTCATTTATGTTGAGCCAGTACCTGAAATTGCCAGCGAGGTCATGTCTGATTTGGCGCCGTACGTGACCTTGGTGTCAGGGATTGCGCTGATTTATGCCATTCTACAAGGGGCATTCTAACCCATGCAGGAAGACAAGAATTTTGATGAATACAAAGAGAGGTTAACCAACTTCTCCTATGAGTTCGATCTCGGGCTCTTCATTCATATTCTCAAAAAATCGCTGCCATGGATGGTAACGATGATTGTCGTTGCCCTGGTAACGGGCTTCCTTTATCTGCGATATACGCCTGAAACTTATCAAGCAAAAGCCATTCTTCAATTAGGTGAAGACGACAGCGCAAACCGTGTGTTAAACGTTAATACACTGACTGAAGATAACAGCATTGATGGCCGGGTAGAGCTTATTCGTTCGAAGCTTCTCATTCAGAAGACCCTCGAAAACATGCCGGTAGAGATCTCGTACTTCGCGAAAGGGGAGATCCTGACCAATGAGCACTATATACTTTCGCCATATCGTGTTGAAATCGATAGCATCTGGAATGACCGCTTCATCAACCGTACTATGGTTGTGGAGTTCGATCAAGACCTGAACTTTGATCTTCTGGTAGGAGGTGAAAAGTACTCTGGTAGTCCAGGTACCCCAGTGACTTTCGATGGCATGGTGTTGAACGTTGTCATCGTCAATGAAAAGGCGCTGAGGGCTTCAATTGAGGAGTACGAGCTGTACTTCCGCCTAAACAACATGAAAACCTTGGCGAATCGATTCGCCGGAGGTCTAGACATTCGCATCCTCAATAACACGGCGAAGACGGTTCAGATCTCGTACAAAGACAACAACCCTTACCTCGCGAAAGACTTTGTGAGTGCCTTGTCCTCTGAATTCATTCGTTTCGATCTAGAGAAGCGCCAGCGCTCAGATGAGAATATCCTGAACTTTATTGATGCGCAAATCGATACGGTATTCGAGCGCTTGAAGAATTCTGAGATCCTTCTGAACCAGTACAAGCAGTCGAACAAGATCACAGATCTACAAAGTATTTCAGGGGTATACCTCAATCGCTTGACGGACCTTGAAACGCGTGTGATTCAGTTGGAGGTGGAAGAGAAACTCCTCAATGAAGTGGAGTCGCTTACTGAAAAGAGTTCAACAGAAATAGAGATCTACAACCTCGTTCCTCTCGTTGCCGGAAGCCAGTATGAGAGTGCATTGAGTGGACTTTTAGAAACTCTCGAACGACTACTTCTCGCAAAGGAAGAAGCCCTATTCCGGGTTACCGAAGAAAACAATAAGGTACAATCACTCGAGTATCAGATTGGAATCCAGAAAGAGATCATCGTGAAGACGATTGATGCGATGCGAGAAAAGATTGGCGCGCGCAAAGATGAGCTCTACGCGCAGCTGAAAGAGATTGAAGAAGTGTACTACGATTTGCCAACCAAAGAGCTTGAGTTTGCACGTCTAGAGCGTTTATTCAATATCAATGAGAAGTATTACACGATGCTTCTGGAAAAGCGCATTGAATACCGAATTTCCAAAGAGGGGTTTGTTACTCAGAATCAAATCCTCGAAGAGGCTCGACTGCCGCAGACACCAATTGCACCGAAGCGAAACTTGATCTTAATCTCGTTCTTCTTGGCGGGGCTCCTGTTGAGTTTTATCTTCATTTCAGTGCGCTATCTATTGCACAATGAAATCACTTCATTGAATGAGGTGGTGCGTCTTTCGAATGCTTCGATTAGCACTCTTGGGGTGATCCCGAAGTACAAGGAGAACGTTCCCGTTTCTATGCTTTTGGTAGATAGAAACCCGAAGTCGCTCATTGCAGAATCGTTCCGAACGATTCGCACAAACATGCAGTTCCTCAATAATGAGGATGGACCAAAGATCGCTGCAGTAACCTCTACCATTAGTGGAGAGGGGAAGACCTTCATCGCGCTCAACTTAGCTGGAATCATTGCTTTTAGTGGCAAGCGTGTGGTTGTGATTGATCTTGACATGCGTAAGCCGAAGATTCACAAAGGATTCGAGGTTGACAACGATCGTGGGATGAGTACCATTCTTATCGGACGAACCAGTATCGAAGAGTGCATTCGCAAGAGTCAGCTTGACAACCTTGATTTCATTACGGCTGGGCCTATTCCACCGAACCCAAGTGAGTTGATCATTAGCAAGAAGATGGATGAGGTGATTGAGTCGCTCATGAAAGAGTACGATATGGTCATCATTGATACACCGCCGGTTGGATTGGTGACCGATGGAATCGCCATTATCAACAAGGCTGATTTCCCATTGTACATCTTCCGTTCAGACTACAGTAAGAAGAAGTTTATCCAGAATGTTGATCGTCTGATCAATGAGAATCAAATCTCGAAGTTGTCTGTCATTTTGAATGGTGTAGACTTCGACCGTAACAAGTACGCATATAACTATGGGTACGGCTATGGATACGGCTATGGAACTGGATATGGCTACGGCTATTACGACGAAAAACAACCGAAGAAGAAAGGAATACTCAAGCGAAGAAAGAAATGAAGGTAAGTTCGACACCGATCGAAGGTTTGTTAGTCATCGAACCATCGGTCTTCCGGGATGATAGAGGGTACTTCTTCGAGCCATTCAATGATCGCCGATTTCATGAGGCAACAGGACTAGACGTTACATTCGTTCAAGACAACGAGTCGCTTTCCAAAGCCTACACTGTGCGCGGTTTACATTTTCAAGAACCACCAGTTCCACAAGGGAAATTAGTGCGCGTTTCTAGAGGGAAAGCATTCGACGTAGCTGTTGACCTGCGCAAAGAATCCCCTACGTTCGGACAGCATCACATGGTGTTGCTAAGCGAGGAGAATAAGCTTCAGTTCTGGATTCCTCCGGGCTTTGCCCATGGGTTTTTGACCCTTGAAGATGATACGGTGTTCAGCTATAAATGCACAGGATACTACGCTCCTGAATGCGAACGAACCTTGCGATGGAATGATCCTATTCTAGCCATCGATTGGGGTGTGGAAGAACCGTTGATTAGCGAGAAAGATGCAGATGCACCAGGATGGACTGAATATGAAAGTCCGTTCTAAATGACACTAGCCACTGGACTCTTCATTCTTTGTGCCTTTGCGCTGTCAATAGCTGTGAATGGATTGCTCCTGCGTTTTCTTCGAACTTTAGGGACCAAGAATCAAGAGGCAAAACTCCAAGTTCGTTGGAGTGCGCAAACGAAGCCTACTATTGGCGGGATTTCATTCTTTACTGGCTTTCTCTTTTCCTTCCTATTCGCGGCGCTTGTCATAGATGACCCAGTGATGCCCATGTCTGCTCAAGTAGCCATTCTCATCGCTTCGACGTTAGGGTTTGTCATGGGCTTGGCCGATGATGCTTTCAATACGAAACCGTTATTGAAGTTCTTAGCACAGATTGCTTGTGGTTTGATTCTCGCCTTCGGCGGAATTACGATCGACTTAGGAGTTGGAAGGGCACTAGACATGTTCTTCACGGTGCTCTGGGTGATTACCTTGATGAATTCTCTGAACATGTTAGACAACATGGATGGTGTTTCTTCTTCGGTGGCCCTAACGATTTTAGGTGCCATTTGGTTTGCGCTTCCTACGGGGTCAGTGGTGTCGCTGATTTGCTTGGGAATGATGCTCACCATCGGCGCTTTTCTCGTCTTCAACTGGCATCCTTCCTCGATGTATATGGGGGATAGCGGTAGTCAGCTGATTGGAGTGCTGGTAGCAGCAATGACATTGGTATATGCCCAAGGAGAGTTGAGCTTTATTCCGGCAGGAGGGGCTTCACTTTTTGTGGGGCTGATCTTACTGTGTTTCACAACACTATGTGATACGGCGGTGGTTACTTCAAGTCGGTTGATGTCAAAGAGATCTCCTTTTGTTGGTGGTCGTGATCATACCACGCACAACCTGTCTTATCTAGGTTTGAAAGACAATTTGATCGCCTTTATTTACTTCGTTTGGAATATCCTGAATGCTTCGTTGGCAATCTTTTTGCTCACGTATACTAAAGAAGGAATTACACGTTGGTTATTAGGAGTCGTACTATACATGCTACTCGTTTTTATATCTTTCTTCATCGTATCTCGTAAGAACCTACACAAGGGAAAATACACCTATTAATATGACACGCTCTATCCGTTTTTTGACCACTACCTTATCAGTGGCAGGAGTTCTTCTAATCGCTTACTTCCTCATGGGGTATTCCAAGCCGATTCCTGAACGAAAGGCAGATGAGATGTACAAAGATCATGTTGAAGAAAACTACAAGGTCTTTAGTCTAGCGACCCCAGAAGAAGTGTATTTCGCAGGTGAACGAGTGCCTATGGAAACCTTCGGTGTGCGCGAGAAACTTGATCGCGAGTTGTTGGTGAATACCTATTGGCATAGCAATACATTCTTGACTTTCAAGCGCGCGAATCGCTGGTTTCCGGTCATTGAGCCAATCCTTGAAAAGAATGGTGTGCCTGATGACTTCAAGTACCTCGCAGTGATTGAAAGTGGCTTGACCAATGCCGTTTCTCCTGCAGGAGCAACAGGGTTTTGGCAGTTCATGAAGACCACTGGTGAGAGCTATGGACTAGAAATTACCAGCGAGGTGGATGAGCGTTACCATGTTGAGAAATCGACTGAAGCGGCGTGTCAATACCTCCTTGATGCTTACGAGAAATATGGAGATTGGGCCTTGGTGGCAGCTTCATACAACATGGGTATGGGCGGTGTGAATAAGCAGCTCAAAAACCAGCAAGTAGATGAGTATTGGGATCTTCTTTTGAATCAAGAGACCGGACGTTACGTTTACCGCATTTTGGCCATCAAAGAGATCTTGAATAATAGCGGAGATTACGGATTCGTTCTTCGTCCAAAAGACCTTTACGAGCCATACGAGACACGCACTGTGATGCTTGACTCAGCCGTTGCCGATTTTGCTTCGTACGCGAAAGATCAAGGGGTGAATTACAACATCTTGAAAACCATGAATCCATGGTTGCGCAAGGCTTCGCTAACGAACAAATACAAAAAGGAGTACGAGATTATTCTTCCTGCTGAATAGAATCAGTTGCGCTTGAATGCCACCGAAGACAATCGGGTGGTCATCATTCCTTCCTGTTCTTCTTCTAGTTTCATTGATTTCGCTAGCGCGGAATCGCATACTTCATCCATGGAACGAATGCTCCCTGCTGGGACGAAATTTTCATGACACCATTCGAGGAATGGGGCTGCTTGCTGTTGAGCAAACAATCGAGCCAATACTTCATTTAATGCTTGACGATGACTCACGCGTTGCGGGTTGGTTTGGAAGCGGCTGTCACTCGCTAATCCTGGTGCGCCGAGATGCGTAACCATCTTTTCAAACTGTCGGTCGCTGCCAATGGCAAGAACGATCCATTTGTTATCGTGACTGATGTAAAGATCTCCGTAAGGAGCGATGTTAGGGTGCTGTGTACCCAATGGTTGAGCAACATGACCCACCATTAAATAATTGCTCGCTTGATTCACTAATGCGGCCAGGGCAGAGCCCTCGAGCGAAACGTTGAATGAACTTCCTTTCCCTGTCCGTTCTCGTTGATATAAACCGAGTAGTATACTTTGCTTCATCTGATGCGCAGCAAGCACGTCAATCAGAGCGACAGGCATTTTAATCGGCCCTGAGCTGGGCGATCCATTCATATACATGAAACCCGTTTCGGCTTGCAACACAACGTCGTAAGCAACCCGGTCGAGAGTGAATTCAAAACCTTGAAGATGACAATGAACAAGATGGGGGTGAAGAGAGGCGATACTTTCTGGAGTGAGACCGAATTTCTCTAAGTCGGCATGCTTGTAATTCTCAATGAGTACATCGCAGTCTTCCATCCAACGATGAATCTGTTGCTGTGCGCTCGGCTCTCTTAGATCCAGATAGTGAACTTCCTTGCCGTAGTTCACACTCGCATAGTAAGCAGAAACACCTTCTGATGATTCATCTGGCAATCGCCAATTGCGGGTGACATCACCTCCTGGCTTTTCCACTTTTATAACGTGAGCTCCTAGTTCAGCGAAGAAACTGCCAACTGAAGGTCCGGCGAGTACACTTGAAAGGTCAAGTACTTTAAGGTGTTCGAGTTCTTTCACAGTTCAAATGTAACTATGAAAGGGCTTCCTTATAGGTGTCAATTGCTCGTTGACGAGCTGATTTATGTTCTACGATAGGTTGTGGGTAGCTCGGGGTGCCGTATTCCGGTACCCATCGTCGGATATACTTGAATTCCGGATCAAACTTCTTTTGCTGTGATTCAGGATTGAATACACGGAAGTAAGGAGCGGCGTCAGCCCCGCTGCTCGCGGCCCATTGCCATCCACCAACATTACTGGCCAGCTCAAAGTCTAGGAGTTTCTCAGCAAAGTATCGTTCTCCCCAGCGCCAATCAATCAGCAAGTGCTTTGTGAGGAAGCTTGCAACGATCATACGCACACGGTTATGCATGAATCCAGTGGCATTCAACTCGCGCATACCCGCATCTACAATTGGGTAACCCGTTTTACCTGCGCACCATGCATTGAAGTGGTCTTCGTTGTTATCCCAAGGAATCAGATCGTATTTGGCTTTGAATGCTTTATCTACCGAGTGAGGGAAATGAAAGATGAGCATCTGGTAAAAGTCGCGCCAGATCAATTCATTGAGCCACTTCTCGCTATACATCGTCCCCTTCCGCGCTAGCGAACGAATAGAGACTGTACCAAAACGAAGGTGTAAACTCAAACGTGAAGTACCCTTGATTGATGGTATATCGCGCTTGTCGCCATAAACTTCGAGCAACTCCGAATCAACCTCACGACCGGGGAATTCTGTTGAAGTTTCCTCAAAGCCCATTGATGCGAGACTTGGAAGTTGAGAAGTGGCGCCAGTGTGAAGCTGATCTAAGGCTCCTTTGGAATCAAAAGGATCGTACTGACCTGAAACAAGTGTCTTTTTCCACTTCTTCATGTAAGGAGTGAAAACGGTGTAAGGCGATCCATCGTCTTTAACGACTTCAGACTTCTCGAAGATCACATGGTCTTTGCTGCCTATGAAAGGAATTTCTTTGTTCTGCAGAAAACTGAAGATACTCTTGTCTCTTTCTAAGGCATACGGTTCATAGTCACGATTACAGAAAACCTTAGCGACAGGGTAATCTATCAAGATTTGTGGCCAGACCTCATTGGGAGTACCATAGTATACGTGAAGACTACCTCCTGCTTTCTCGTATTCCTTGGTGAGTCGATATAGTTCCTGGTGTATGAAATCCACACGTGCATCTGATGCAGGTAGTTTGTCAAGGATTTCCTTATCAAAAATGAACACCGGTTGAACAGGTGTCCCATTGGATAGGGCCTTATAAAGACCAGCGTTGTCTTCAATGCGCAGATCTCGACGGTGCCAGAAAATATTTATAGCTTCAGCCATTACGATACAATGTAAAAAGATAATAGCCCGGCCTAGACCGGGCTATCGTCCAAAATCAAATGATTGATTTAACACCTTACGATCGCTAAGCGGTTTCCCGCCTGCTGCATGAACAACAGCGACTTGAGTCAGAAGTTCATTTGGAAAGAAATTTCATAAAAAATTACCTCGGATGTTTCCAATTATTGCAAGGAGTAGATCGGTGGTTACTCACTAAGTGTATCAATCTAGAGTCTTGTTTTGTGCAATTTATACCCTCGAAGTGTTCTTTTAAACCCTGTGTGGGAACAGGTATTTAATACACTAAGGCTAATTGAAATCTCAATTATTGTTTAACGAAAAAGAAAAAAGATTAAACAAAAGGAAGCCCCTTCATGTTATGAGTGCTCAAACCATTTAAACAATTTTCATGAAACGGTTTCTCTACACCTTTACTTTATTGCTCGCAACGATTTCGTTGTCAGCACAAACAGTAGTGAACGTGATCGTCGACAGCGACGTTCATGAGACACTCGAAACGGCAGTGATTGCCGCTGAGCTAGATGATGATCTGTCAGGCGAAGGACCATTCACGGTTTTCGCACCAACAGATGCAGCATTTGAAGCATTACCTGACGGAGCATTGGATGGATTACTTGCTGATCCAACTGGAGCTTTGGCAGACGTTCTTCTTTACCACGTACACGGAGGAGACTTAGAAAGCACTGACCTAATGGAAGGCGCACTAAGTACACTACTTGGTGAAGACGTAACAGTATCTTTTGATGGAATGATGGTCATGATCAATGATGCCGTCGTTACCATTGCAAACCTTCCAGCTACAAACGGAGTAGTACATGTAATTGACGCAGTACTTCTTCCACCTGCGCCACTACCGGCGACAGTAGTTGAAATCATCGTTGGTTCTGATGTACACGAGACACTAGAAACTGCAGTTATCGCGGCGGAACTTGACGACGATCTTTCAGGAGACGGACCATTCACAGTATTTGCACCGACAGATGCAGCGTTTGATAACCTTCCAGAAGGAGCGCTCGACGCATTGTTGGCAGACCCAACAGGAGCACTAGCAGACGTATTGCTTTACCACGTAGCATCAGGAGCAGTTCTTTCAGATGCTCTTTCTGATGGACAAATGATCGAGACGCTACTCGGACCAGACGTAGAAGTATCTATCGATGGTGAGATGGTAATGATCAACGACGCGATGGTAACTATCGCAAACTTGGAAGCTGATAACGGAGTAGTACACGTAATTGATGCAGTTCTTCTACCACCAGCACCACTACCGGCAACAGTAGTTGAAATCATCGTGAACTCTGACGTACACGAGACACTAGAAACTGCAGTTATCGCAGCTGAGCTAGATGACGACCTTTCAGGAGACGGACCATTCACAGTATTCGCACCAACAGATGCAGCGTTTGATAACCTTCCAGAAGGAGCGCTCGACGCACTATTGGCAGACCCAACAGGAGCACTAGCAGACGTATTGCTTTACCACGTAGCATCAGGAGCAGTTCTTTCAGACGCTCTTTCTGATGGACAAATGATCGAGACACTACTCGGACCAGACGTAGAAGTATCTATCGATGGTGAGATGGTAATGATCAACGACGCGATGGTAACTATCGCAAACTTGGAAGCTGACAACGGAGTAGTACACGTAATTGATGCGGTTCTTCTACCACCAGCACCACTACCGGCAACAGTAGTTGAAATCATCGTGAACTCTGACGTACACGAGACACTAGAAACTGCGGTTATCGCAGCTGAGCTAGATGACGACCTTTCAGGAGACGGACCATTCACAGTATTCGCACCAACGGATGAGGCGTTTGATAACCTTCCGGAAGGAGCGCTTGACGCACTATTGGCAGATCCAACAGGAGCGCTTGCAGATGTATTGCTATACCACGTAGTTGGAGACGCAGCATTCGCAGCAGACCTATCTGACGGACAAATGATCGAGACACTACTCGGACCAGACGTAGAAGTATCTATCGATGGCGAGATGGTTATGATCAACGATGCGATGGTAACAATTGCTGACCTAGAAGCTGACAACGGAGTAGTACACGTCATTGACGCGGTTCTTCTTCCACCAGCGCCACTACCAGCAACAGTAGTTGAAATCATTGTGAACTCTGATGTACACGAGACACTAGAAACTGCGGTTATCGCAGCGGAATTGGATGACGATCTTTCAGGAGACGGACCATTCACAGTATTTGCACCAACAGATGAGGCGTTTGACAACCTTCCAGAAGGAGCGCTCGACGCACTATTGGCAGACCCAACAGGAGCGCTTGCAGATGTATTGCTATACCACGTAGTTGGAGACGCAGCATTCGCAGCAGACCTATCTGACGGACAAATGATCGAGACACTACTCGGACCAGACGTAGAAGTATCTATCGATGGCGAGATGGTAATGATCAACGATGCGATGGTAACAATCACTGACTTGGAAGCTGACAACGGAGTAGTACACGTCATTGACGCGGTTCTTCTTCCACCAGTAATTCCTGCAACAGTAGTAGATATCATCGTTGAGTCACCTGTACACGAGACACTAGAAACTGCAGTTATCGCAGCAGAACTAGACGACGATCTTTCAGGAGACGGACCGTTCACTGTATTTGCACCGACAGACGCAGCGTTCGAGAACCTACCTGATGGAGCATTGGATGATCTTCTTGCTGATCCAACGGGAGCTCTAGCTGACGTACTTCTTTACCACGTAGTAGGTGACGAAGCGTTCGCAGCAGACCTATCTGACGGACAAATGATCGAGACACTACTCGGACCAGACGTAGAAGTATCTATCGACGGAGATGTAGTGATGATCAACGACGCGATGGTAACAATTGCTGACCTAGAAGCAGAGAACGGAGTAGTACACGTTATCGACGCTGTTCTTCTTCCACCAGCGCCAAACCCAGCAACGGTAGTAGATATCATCGTAGCTTCTGAAGACCACGAGATTCTAGAAACTGCGGTTATCGCAGCAGGTTTGGATGATGACCTTTCTGAGGACGGACCGTTCACGGTATTCGCACCAACAGATGAGGCATTCGGAAACCTTCCTGACGGATTGCTCGATGATCTTCTAGCAGATCCTGAAGGAGCTTTGGCGAACATTCTTCTATACCACGTAGCAGGAGTAAACGCCCTTTCTGGAGACCTAACCGACGGCCAAGCTGTTGAGACATTGCAAGGAGAAGACGTAGTTATCTCTATCACTGGTGAAATGGTGATGGTGAATGACGCGAACGTAACGACTGCTGACCTGGTAGCAGACAACGGAGTAGTACACGTAATTGATGCTGTATTGACACCTCCAACATCAGTTGATGAAGTGAACGCATCAGACATCGTGGTTTACCCGAACCCAGCGCAGAACATCGTGAATATTCAAGGTGTAGATGCTGGATCTCGTTACACGGTAATCGATCAGGCTGGACGTGTTGTTGCACAGAGTACATTCACTGGAGCCAACACTATCGACGTATCAGACTACGAAGTAGGACTATACACACTTATCATCTCAGATAATACAACGTTGACTGCGAAGCAGTTTATGGTAAAGTAAAGATCAGAGAGTATACCAGAGAAAAGCCCCGCATTTGCGGGGCTTTTTGTTTCCGGTATCAAGCATCCGGCGTCTGATCCGTTCTTTTTACGGGATTCTGGTTTTAAAGGCCGAAGTTGATTCTGCCTCCTGCTTCAAGAAAGTTGTACTGGCGTTTCCCGATTCCAACTTGAAATTGTAGGAAATCAGAAATGCGCAGTTGAGCTCCAATTCGATATCCTAGTTCCGGATCAGCAGGTCTTCCGTCAGCTATTTCGATGTTTTCCTGAAGTTCATTGTGGGATGCGACGAATATGAGGTCTACGTAACCTGAGAGTTCTGTCCATCCGTACTTTGTTCCATAGGCGTTGCCGAAGTCTGCTTTGGCGTATTTCGTCACAGTATATTGTCCGCCTACAAAACCACTGATAGATAGGTTGTCATAGATGCCTCCACCACGAACGGAGATTAAGCTGATCGAGTTTGTTTCTAGCTTGGTGTAGTAGTTAGTTTCTGTAGTTCGAACCGCATTGCTTTGTGTTTCAGTCTTCAGCGTAATGTTAATGGGCTGTCGACTTACCGAGCGAGAAAAGTGGTAAGCGCCGTGAAATTGCACTAGGGTAGAAGTAGCTGGAGTGCGAACCTCTGGCACCAAGTCTTGAAATGGGCCAACAACAGTTTTGAAGTGGATTCCTATTTTTTCGTAGTCGTTATATCCAGCAACAATATCTACTCCATAGATCCCAATCTCGTCAACTACAGGGACATCACGGAAAACAAGAACACCGGCACCAATTCCCATATACCCTTTTGGAGGTGTATCTGAAATCAATGTATGTGGAATACTAGAAGAAGAATTCTGGGCAAGAGCCAGAACGCACAGACATAGTGCGAACAGGGATAGAAGATATTTCATACGAATAGCTTTGCTTAGTTGGGTCACAAAACTAGACGAAAATCTATAAGAGGTTATTCGATTTAGAACAGGTTGTCCAAAGCCTGATCAATGTCAGGAAATGAGAAATTGAACCCAGAATCTTCCAGCTTCTCCGCACTCACCTTCTGACTTCCCAAGATCACTTCTGACATATCACCAAAGATCATTTTGAGCACGAAGCCTGGAACATTTGGCGCCCAGAATGGCTTACCGAGTGCTTTGGCTAGTTGACGGCTCATTTCTTCGTTGGTGACGGGGTTCGGAGCAACAGCATTGTAAGCTCCAGACAGATTGTTTTCTAAAGCAAAAAGGAAGATATTGACCAAGTCATCAATATGAATCCAGCTTTGCCATTGTTTACCGTCGCCTACGGCGGAACCTAAGCCTAATTTAAAGATGGGAACTAATCGTTCTAAAGCACCACCGTCTTTTGCTAACACAACCCCGATTCGAATCAAGGCCGTTCGATGTCCGTCTTGGGCTGCTTTCATTGCTTCGGTCTCCCAGTCACGTACTACATCAGATAGAAAACCCGAGCCTGGGGCATGGTCTTCCTTGAAATTATCATCTCCAAAAGGGTAGAGGCCTATGGCACTGGCAGAAAGGAATACGCGTTGTTTCCCATCCTTCATGGCTTCGACCAAGGTGCGTGTGCTATTTACGCGGCTATCTAGAATCGCTTTCTTGGTTTTTTCCGTCCATCGTTGTGCTACAGTGGCACCCGCGAGGTTGATCACAACGTCCGATTCCGCGATAGCGTGTTTGTCAACACTCAAAGAAGAAGGAGACCAATGCGCATAACTCACCAACTCGCTTCCTTGATACTTCTCTGGAGAACGTGTTAGAATGGTGACGTGATGTCCTAGACCCGTGAGGGCCTTCGTCAATTGACGACCGATCAACCCACTACCTCCACTGATGACAATATTCATAGCACTGCTTTTGAATGGAACAACTCGTGTCAAACAATGTTTATCTAGCCCTGGTTTTGCTAGGTTTCCACTTGAATAGGTAAGGTGCTATATCGTATCTTCCGGAGCAAATCTGAAAGCTATGCGCCCACTTGTACTCCTCCTTGTCCTTGTACTCTCTGCCTTTTCTGCACAGACTCAAACAATTAAGACCAAAGATGGTCTAGAATTAGGTCCGCGTCGACAGTTTGTCAAGAATTGCGCGAAGTCAGCTGGTGAAGAATACGTTGATTTCAATGGAAAGAATGTAGAGTTCAAGGAGATTTGTGGATGCATGGCTGACGAAGTGATTCCGCGCATTACCTCGATAGAATTGATTTCAGCGACGCAGAGTGATGATGGAATGACTGAGCTCATGATGCGCGAAGATATTTACCCGCACATTGAAATGTGTGTTCTTCAGAATATTGATGATATCTCGGATCTCGAGTTGGATGAAAACATCTTGGAAGAAGGCAGCCTTTCTGAGAAAGCGGCACGTCAATCATGTGTTAATGGAATGATGGAAGGAGATGAAGAATACTTCACCTTGGAGCAAGCAGAAGCATATTGCGATTGTGCGATCAACGCGATCAGAGAAAAGGGGTACTCTTTTAGCGATTTAATGCTAGCTGAAGACGAAAGCAGCGAAGTGTTTAATGAGGTAGTGATTCCTTGCGTAGTTGAGATTCTAGCAGACGATCCTAGTATCCTTGAAGAAGAAGAATTGAACTACTACACGGGTGAAGTTAGCTTTGAAAACGAAACCCGAGAAGTAGAACTCAGTGCCTTCAACGATCAATACAAGATTAAGTTGACGATTGGTGACCATACGAAGTACTACCTGTTAGATACTGGGGCTTCTGATGTGCTCATCGATCAAGCATTCGCCGAAACGCTCATGGAAGATGGCGTGATTTCAGAAAAAGATCGAGTAGGTTCAGATACGTATCAACTTGCTGACGGAAGCATGATTGAATGTCCGATCTACCTCATTCCAGAGATGTCTTCTGGAGACGTGGTTATTCGCAACTTAGAAGTTGGCGTGATGGAAGAAGGAGGTTTCCTCTGTGGTATGAGCTTCTTGAATAGCTTCCTTGATTGGGAGTTGGACGAGGATCGTTCAGTGCTTATCCTGAAGAATTAAGGTATAGACACCGGTTCGCTGTTCTTGTATGAATACATAATTCCTCGGGTTTTCGTATCTTGAGGGGTATTTTAACCAAGACTAATCATGAACCCTTTGTTGCTTGTTAGAAGGCTGATGCTCATCGGCCTTGTGCTGTTGTCATGTGCAGCTTTCGCTCAAATCCCCTGTGAGAACGGACTCGCTGGTGGAATCTATCCTTGTGATAACGTTGATCTATTAGGAACGGCTACCCAATCTGATATGGGGGCAGCTGCCAGTGTTGAGATGAATGATATCTGGGGATGGACAGATGCTCTAGACGGAAAGGAATACGTTATCCTCGGTAGAACTGATGGGACGAGTTTCTTCGACATTTCTGATCCTTTGAACCCGATTCACCTCGGCTTTCTTCCAACCTTCACAACGAACTCACTTTGGCGCGACATCAAAACCTATGGTGATTACGCGTTCATCGTTTCTGAAGCTGGCGGACACGGAATGCAAGTTTTTGACTTGACGCGTTTGCGCAACGTAGCGAATCCTCCGGAGACGTTCACTGAAGATGCGCACTACAACGGATTTGGTAACGCCCACAACATCGTGATCAATCCTGATGTAGCTCTTGCTTACGGTGTTGGAACGAACACTTTCAGCGGTGGATTCCACGTAGTTGATATCTCGGATCCATTGAACCCGACGATCGCAGGTGACTTTGCTTCTGATGGATACACACACGATGCCCAAGTCATTACATACAACGGACCAGATGCTACCTACGTTGGTAAGCAAATCGGTATGGCGTGTAATGAAGATACATTCACGATCGTAGATCTTGACGATCCAACGGATGCGCAACAAATTGCCCGTGTTGGATACAGCAACGTGGCCTACTCACACCAAGGATGGGTGACTCCTGATCATCGCTACTTTGTATTAGGTGATGAGCTCGACGAAAGCAACTTCGGAAACAATACCCGTTCGATTATTTGGGATATCCAGGACTTGGATAACCCAGTAGTGATAGGGGAATACCTCAGTACAGAAGCGGCTATCGACCACAACATGTATTCAGAAGGGAACCTAATGTTCCAAGCGAATTATCGTGCAGGCCTTCGTATTCTCGATACAGACGATATTGCCAACGCTAACTTGAGCGAGGTCGCATTCTTCGACCTGTATCCCGCGAGTAACGCCGCGGCATTCAATGGTGCTTGGAGTAGCTACCCATATTTCGAGTCAGGTGTAGTAGCGGTAAGTCATATTGAAGAAGGACTGTTCCTCTTATACCCAACCTTCATCGAAGCGAGTGTGCCTCAAACGGATTACTGCTACGAAGATGACGTGGTGATTGATATTGTACTTGATGCCGGTTTTGCTGGTCCAATCAACATGAGTGTGTCTAATGGCCTTCCAGCCGGAGCAACTGCCACGTTCTCGGCTAACGGAGTTGGTCCTGGTAACTACACGCTTACACTATCAAACTTACCTGACGTTACGGGAACTCTTGACATTGAAATTTCAGCGGCGGGGGCATTCTTCACTTACAGAACAGAGGTGAGTTTCATGATCTTGGATTGTGTGAATGACGTTCTGGGATGTACGGATCCTGCGGCAACGAACTACAACCCTGCAGCAACGATTGACGATGGAAGCTGTACCTACCCTTGTGTTGATATCACACTTCAGATTGACACTGATTGTTGGGGAGAAGAAACGAGTTGGACGCTCAACGATGCGGCCGGAAATAACATTTTCACTGTTGCAGGAAACACCCTCGCAGACCAATCCACATTCACTTGGGACTTCTGTCTTCAGCCAGGATGCTACGACTGGAACATTGCTGATAGCTTTGGTGATGGACTTTCAGGTATTGCTTCTGGTTGTGCCGTAGACGGTAACTACCAAGTGCTAGATGCCGCAGGAGATGTGATCCTGGCTATGGGAGATCCAAACTTCGGAAGTGGTATCACGGAGAACTTCTGTGTTGAGCTTCCAGTGGATGTTTCAGGTTGTACTGATCCTACTGCATGTAACTACGATCCTGCGGCTACAACAGACGATGGCTCTTGTATTCTTCCTGACGGATGTACGGATGCAACAGCATGTAATTACGACCCTGCAGCCCTTTGTGACAATGGTTCATGTATCCTTCCTGACGGGTGTACGAATGCTGCAGCATGTAACTACGATCCTGCTGCCACTTGTGACGATGGCTCTTGTCAGCTTCCTGATGGATGTACAGATGCCAGCGCTTGTAACTACGATCCAATGGCATTGTGTGACAATGGTTCATGTATCCTTCCTGATGGATGTACCAATCCAACTGCTTGTAACTACGATGCTACTGCTCTTTGTGACGACGGCTCATGTATCTTACCAAATGGGTGTACAGACCCTGCGGCGTGTAATTACGATCCGGCAGCTAGCTGTGATGATGGATCATGTCAGCTTCCAGATGGATGTACAGATCCAGCAGCGTGTAACTACGATATGAGCGCTCTTTGTGATGACGGTTCATGTGTATTACCACAGATGTACTATGCTGATAACGATGATGACGGATTTGGGGCGGGAATGCCAGTTCAACTCTGTGCACCGCAAGCTGGTTTCGTTCTTCAAGATGGAGATTGTGATGACGATAACAACATGGCTTACCCTGGAGCACCAGGAACAGCCGAAGGTATCGACAACAACTGTAACGGTACAATCGATCCAGAAGAAGAGATTCCGGCAAGCTGCTTCGGAGACTTCAATGATGATGGCTTGATCAATGCATCTGACCTACTCACCGTATTGGGTGACTTTGGATGTGTTTCAAACTGTAACGCCGACCTAAACGATGATGATATCGTGAATGCGACTGACATTCTGATCTTCCTTGGTTTGTTCGGAACGATTTGTCCGTAACCCAGTGAAAAGAGAATTAAAAAAGGCACTCCATCGGGGTGCCTTTTTTGTGTTTGGTAATTTCTTTAAGCTGCTTCTTCCATCAGCTGCTTGCGATAAAGCTCAGCGTAGACGCCATCTTTATCGAGTAATGACTTGTGATCTCCCTGTTCAATGATCTTCCCATCATCCATCACCAGAATCTTATCGGCGTGTTTAATAGAAGACACTCGATGAGAGATAATCAATGAACTTCGTCCGTTCATGATACGCTTCAGGTTGTTTAGGATCGCTTCCTCAGTTTCTGTATCGACTGCCGAAAGGCAATCATCAAACATCAAGATTCTAGGGTTCTTGATGATAGCACGCGCAATAGAAATACGCTGTTTCTGACCACCAGAAAGGTTGATGCCACGTTCACCTAATACAGTCTCATACTTCTTAGGAAAGTCGATGATGTTCTCATGTACCTGGGCATCTTTCGCAGCTTGCTCTACCGCTTCCGCGTTAGCGTCATCAACCCCAAACTTAATGTTGTTGAATATAGACTCAGAGAAAAGGAAGACTTCTTGAGGGACGTAACCAATATTCTCTCTCACTTGGTAGAGGTTGTGGTTTGGTAGCGGTTTACCATCGATCAGGATTTCTCCATCAGTAGGGTCATATTGACGAGCGACCAAATTCGCCACTGTAGATTTCCCGCTTCCTGTACGTCCGATAATCGCCAAGGTCTCACCCGCATTTAGTTCAAAACTCACATTGTCAAGCGCCTTGATTCCTGAGTCAGGGTAGACGAATGAGACGTTTTTGAAGGCGATATTTCCTTTGATTTCTGGAATGCGCTCGCCGAAGTTTTCAATGTCAGGACGTTGCTTCAAGAACTCGTTAATTCTGGCTTGAGAAGCTTCTGCTTTCTGAACGAGGGAAGTCACCCACCCGACGCTGGCAAATGGCCAAGTCAACAGGTTTACATAGAATACGAAGGTGAAAATCTTGTCTACTCCAAGTTCGCCTGCAATCACTTTCTGTCCACCGATGTAGATCGTTAGAATGGTACTCAATCCAACCAATAAAACAATGATTGGCATGAATAGCGCGTCAACTTTGACCTGAGAGAGTGCTTTCACCTTGTAGAGATCAGACTCCTTTTGGAAGTTCGTCTCGCTATATTCTTGACGATGGTATGCCTTTAGAACTCGAATTCCGGAAATAGACTCCTGAACGATCGTACTCAACTTCGATTGTTGACGTTGAACAGCCTCAGATCTGCGATTCATGATGTTACTCACGTAATAGATTGAGATCGACATAAACGGTAGGGGAAGTAGAGCATACAGCGTGAGCTCGACGTCAGTCATCAACATCACGGTAACCACTAGAATCATCAAGACAACGAGGTTCAGCGTATACATGACTGCAGGGCCGAGATACATCCTGACCTTGGAGACATCTTCGGAGATTCTGTTCATGAGGTCTCCTGTATTGTTCCTCTTATAGAAGGCCATCGAAAGGCGCTGGTAGTGATCGTAGATCTCGTTCTTCTGATCGTATTCGATCAAACGTGACATGACAATGATGGTCTGACGCGTGAAGAACAAGAAGAGTCCTTTCAGCAAATAAGTACCGATGTACAGTAAGGCGAGTAAGACACCCACTTGCACAATCGCCATAAGTGCTTGGTCAAAGGTGTCCAAGCTTTTTGTGGCATCGCTAGCCAAATTCAGATTCTCGGAAATCCACTGCAAACTAGCAGGGAGTTCTAGATCCTCTCCGGTAACTAGATCATCTGCATTGAATGAAGCATCTTCAGCACGAGCCGTGCGAAGCGGATCGAAATAACGCTCATTGGCATTGCGAAGTACAGAGACTCCTTCACCAATCAAAACTGGTGCGTATACCGCAAACAGATTCGTTAGGATGATGAAAAGGAAGCCGAGGCCAAGACGCCATCGGTATTTCCAGAAGTATTTATTGAGCGACTGTAATGCCTTCATAGGTTAAAAGCGGAAATTCCACGTTACGGAAGGAAGAATAGGGAAGAGGCTCACTTGATAAGCCTTTGGCTCTACGTTTCCTTCGGCCAGATCTCCCTCAACTCCGACGTAGTAAAAGTAAGGGTTCAATCGGTTATACAAATTATAGATGGAGAAGGTCCAACTGCTCTCGATCTTTGGCTCCAGACCTTTCTCTGTAATGCGCTTTTTACGCGCTTCACGGAAGCGAGGGTACCATGTAGCGGCAATATCTGCCCGATGGTATGGTGCCATTCGGATGTTATTTCGTTCATCGTAAACGTCAACAAATCGTCCTTCAAAGAAGTAACGCTCTGTCGGAAGTGATATCGAATTCCCAGTTCCATACACAAAGGTGAACCCGAACTCCCACTTCTCATTCAACGTGTATCCCATCACCACACTGAGGTCATGTCGACGATCGAAACGTGATGGGTATTCCCTGCCGGCGTTGAGGTCATCAAATTGGCGCATCGTGCGGCTCCAAGTATATCCTACCCAACCGTTGAGCTTGCCGTAGGTCTTTTTGAAGAAGAATTCAGCTCCATAGGAATAACCATTTCCGAAGACCAATTGGTTATCCGTGTTGTTGTTGAGGTTGTTTTCTGGTTGAGCACCTTCTTCATATTCAACCAGGTTTTCCATGTCTTTGTAGTACAACTCCACCGAGGCTTCGTAGTTGTTGTTCAAGAAATTTCGGAAGTATCCAAGATTGTATTGTCGACCGAATTGAGGGCGTACCACATCAGTACTTGGAAGCCAGACATCGGTAGGGAGCGATGTTGGAGAGAGGTTCGCCAGGTGAACGTACTGGTAGTTCTGGCTAAACCCTGCTTTTACCGAAGAACGCTCATTGATGCGGTAACGCATGCTGATTCGAGGTTCTAGTCCGCCGTAGTCTTTAACGAGTTCTCCCTTGTCGTATTCCACCGTTTGGTTAGGTTCAACCTGATCGAAGTTATCTTGTTCAGATTCGATGTAACGCGTGAACGGACCTACATGGGCGAAGTAGCTGTAGCGCAGTCCAAAGTTAAGTCGGAGATCAGACGTCAAGTCAAATTCATCTTGAAGATACACACCCACTTCGTGTGAGAAGTTTTGCATTTCTCCTCCGAGATCGAATTCGGTGTCTCCTGAGCTAGCAGTAGCTTGGCTAGGGGAGAAGACGTGGTAAACGTAATCGAAACCACCTTTCACTTGATGACGTGGATTCGGGTACCAACTCAATTGGTTTTTGACGCTCCAGTCTTGAATACCCGATTTCAGGCTGAAGTTGAAGTCTTCCTGTGAACCTTTAAATTCGAAACGATAGTCTGAATAAGTCACGTTGGTGTTCATGAAAAGCTTGTCGCTAAACAAGTGATTCCAGCGAAGACTACCCATAGAATTTCCCCACGGAATGTCAGCTCCAAAACCGGCTTGATCGTTTTGGAAGCCAAAAACATCACGACCAAAGTATCCGCTCAAGAAAAGACGGTCTTTGTCGGAGATGGTGTAGTTGATTTTCGCATTGAGGTCATAGAAGAAATAGCCCGATCCCGCGAAATCAGATTCGGGGTTGACGAAAGGCTCTAAGAGGACATCGATATAAGTTCGTCGAGCGCTTACGATGAAGCTCATCTTGTCTTTGATAATGGGACCTTGAAGCGTCAAGCGCGAGCTAATCAGTCCAATTCCACCATCGACTTCAAATTCTTTGCTGTTCCCTTCTTTCAATGAAATATCAAGCACAGAGGAGATTCGACCTCCATAAGATGCGGGCATTCCTCCTTTGATCAACTCAACATTCTTGATAGCGTCGGCATTGAAGACCGAGAAGAAACCAAAAAGGTGTGAAGCATTGTAGATCGTCGCGTTGTCAAGAAGGATCAGGTTTTGATCAGGCCCGCCGCCGCGTACATAGAATCCGGAATTCCCTTCTCCTGCTGAGGAAACACCTGGTAAATATTGAATCGTCTTCAAGACATCCACTTCACCAAGAAGCGCTGGAAGTCTTTTAATAGCCGCGACTTCAAGATCGACGCGCCCTAAATCGGTGCTTTCGGTATTTGACGAACGTTCGCCTACCACCACCGCTTCATCTGTTTGGATGCTCTTAGGTTTGAGCTCGACATTCAATGCTAAGTCATCGGATAACGAAAGCGATTTGGTCAATGTCTCGTAACCGATGAAACTGTATGATACCTCGTAATCTCCCGCAGGAACAGAAAGGGAATAGAATCCGTAAATATTGGTCGGAACTCCTGTTTGTAGCTCTTGGATGATCACATTGGCTCCAAGAATAGTCTCACCCGTTGTGACGTCTGTAACGTATCCACTGAGGGTCACTTTCTCTTGACTAAAAAGGGAGGAAGTAATCAGAATGAAAAGGACGAAAATCAGTCCTTTAATTGCCGTTGTTGATTGCGTCATCTTGATGTGTGCAAAGGTACTGATAAGACCTCTTGCAAATAGCAAAACAGACAATGCTTTTATGATGTTTTAAGGCATTGATAATTCACCGTGAATTTCTCTTCTAAGATTGGTAACCTTCAGGCGCTTTTCGCGTAAACGAGGGTGCTAACGAATGCCCTGAGATGAAAAGAGTAATGACATGGGTTGGTACGTTATTCTTGATGGGAGTAGGCTTCTCTGCTCAAAGTCAAGATGTTAACTACCTTGATTCCCAAATGAAAGAAACAAAGAAGCGTCAAGCATCTTTTGTTCGCGAGTTGACCGAATTGGGTAATGACACCTATTCAGCACGTATTACGAGTGCTGATGGCTGGGTGAAGTGTGAAGGTATTTATGTCTTCCTCGAAGGGAAATTCATGGAACACGGTGAATTTGTGTTCTACTATCCAAGCGGTCAGATTGAATCCAAAGGGAAATACGAATACGGTGTGAAAGTGGGCTCTTGGGAGCGATACACTACTGGGGGAACCAGAAAGGCCGATCGTTTTTACGACCCTGAATCTGCAAATCTGATCAGGAACGTGATGAAGCAGTAAGGCTTCTCTATCTTCGCAGCTATGCTGCGGAATTTTCTTTTCCTTTTTATCATCGCTTTATGTGCCTGTCAATCTGAAGACACGCGCACAGGGAAAACTGTATTTCGTTACAACGAGTCGAACGGCATTACTTCATTAGATCCCGCATTTGCCAGAAACCTAGAGAATATGTGGGCAGTCAATCAGCTCTTTGATGGTTTAGTTGAACTCGATAGCACCCTTCAAATTCGTCCGCTAATCGCTGAATCTTGGGACATTACTGATAGCGGAAAAACCTACACCTTCTTCTTACGTGACGACGTGAAGTTTCATCCTTCACCACTATTCCGCGATAGCTTAAATAGAACGGTCAATGCAGAAGATGTCGCATTTAGTTTCGAACGCATTCTAGATCCCGAGCTAGCTTCACCAGGAAAGTGGATTTTTGATCCGCTACGTGATTCGGCGGCGATTGAAGTCATTGATGAACGTACCATTGTCCTTCACCTCGATCAGCCCTTCCCTCCATTCTTAGGGATGCTGACAACTCAGTTCGCCAATATCGTTCCGAAGGAAGTGGTCACGCACTATGGTGCTGATTTTCGCTCAAACCCTACAGGAACGGGACCGTTCAAATTCGCTTTTTGGATGGAAGATGTAGCGTTGGTGTTTCACAAGTTTGATGATTTTTGGGAGAGAGATTCATCAGGAGAAACACTTCCATACCTCGATGCGGTGAAGATTTCTTTTGTGCGAGACATGAGTGCTGAATACCTAGGCTTGCTCCAAGGTCAGTTCGATTTCATGTCAGGCTTGCACCCGGCATACAAAGACGAGTTGCTCAGTACGAACGGTGAGTTGAACGATGGCTTTGACCAAATCAGATTTCAACGAACACCTTTCATCAAAACTGACTACATCGGGATTCTGTCTGATGATTCTATCCTGACGGCCCAGAATCATCCGTTCAAAGATAAGCGGGTACGACAGGCATTGAACTATGCCGTTGATCGGGCTTCGATGGTGCGGTACCTCCGCAATAACAGTGTGTTCGAAGCCGGACATGGATTTGTTCCCAAAGGACTCCCAGCCTTTGATCCATCGGCTGAATATGGAGTGAATTACGATGTAGAAAAGGCAAAAGCGTTGCTAGCAGAAGCTGGTTTCCCTGAAGGTCAAGGGATTCCTCCGGTTGCTATCAGCACCACTGGCGACTATGTTGACCTCTGCGAATTCCTCCAGTTCCAATGGTCGAAAATTGGCATTCAAGTTGAGATCGATGTCTTAGCTGGTTCAGCGCATCGTGAGAAAGTAGCACGTTCTCAAGCCATGATGTTCCGTAAGTCTTGGTTAGCTGATTACGCTAGCGCGGAAAACTTCTTAGCCCTCTTCCACACAAAGAATTTCACTCCTGGAGGTCCGAACTATACACACTACAGCAGCGCTGAATTCGATTCTCTCTATGAACGCGCGGTATCAACTACTGACGATCTTACTCGCCGCCAACTTTACCGTCAAATGGACTCGCTAGTCATGGATGCATCCCCAGTCATCCCCCTTTTTTATGACCAGGTATCTCACTTCATTCGCCAGGATGTAACCCACTTCGAGACCAATCCCGTGAATATGCTGGATTTGAAACGTACGAAGAAGGAAGAGGAATAGCATGATTAGGGATTAGTTTTTAGTCTACAGTTCTTAGTTCTTAGTTCTTGGTTCTTAGTTCTTGGTTCTTGGTATTTAGTTCTTGGTTCTTGGTATTTAGTTCATTGTTGTCGATCATAGAAACGGGTTATAGATTATCGTTTATCGTTTATCGATTATCGATTCTCGAGTTATAGATTTCGATTAATTACATTCGCGTCATGCTGAAGATCGACATGCACACCCATATCATCCCGAAACACTTGCCTCGATGGGCAGAGAAATTTGGGTACGGAGATTTCATTCACTTAGAGCACCACCGTGAAGGTTTTGCTCGAATGATGCAGGGGGATCGATTCTTTAGAGAGATTGAGTCAAACTGTTGGGACCCGGATTTGCGGATTCAGGACTATGAGAAGTTTGATACCCAGGTTCAAGTGGTTTGCACCATTCCGGTGATGTTTTCATACTGGGCTCAGCCACACCATTGCTTGGAGGTATCTAAGTTCTTGAATGATGATATCGCTGACTTGGTGGCGAAGTATCCGAAGAATTACGTGGGCTTGGCGACCATTCCGATGCAAGATGCTGACCTCGCCATCGAAGAGTTGGAACGTGCGAAGAACATCGGACTAAAGGGAATCCAAATCGGTAGTAATATCGAAGGGAAGAACCTGAGTGAAGACCGTTTCTACCCCATCTTTGAAGCATGTCAAGATCTTGATATGGCGATCATGATTCACCCTTGGAACATGATGGGAAAACCGGAAATGGAGAAGTACTGGCTACCATGGCTCGTAGGGATGCCAGCGGAAACGTCGAGAGCAATTTGTTCTTTGATTTTTAGCGGTGTTCTTGAGCGTCTTCCAAATCTCCGATTCAACTTTTCCCACGCTAGTGGATCATTCTTAGCAACAATTGGGAGGGTAGAACACGGATATAACTGTCGTCCTGACCTCGTGGCTATTGATAACCCAATTAACCCAAGAGAATACCTTGGAAAGTTTTGGGTAGACAGCATTACCCACGATGATAAAATGCTGAACTACGTTCTTGATATGGTAGGTTCAGATAAGGTAAGTCTCGGAACTGACTATCCATTCCCATTGGGTGACCTTGAGATCGGTAAATTCATCACTGAGATGGATCTTTCCGAGCAAGTCGTAGAAGATATCTTCTGCAATTCTGCTTTGGGGTGGTTGAATATGAAGAAGGAAGACTTCCTCTAATCAACGCTGAATCATAAACGGAATCGTTTGTGTTCCTTCATCAATAACGAGCACATAGCTCCCTTCGGCGAGCATAGACAACTCAAGAGGACTTTCTTGCAATACACCACTCTTCACCACTTTTCCGGTGAGATCTACAATTTCGTATTGAATCGATTTTTGGTCTGCTCGAACAACTTGAATAAAGTCTTGAGCTGGATTTGGATAGATACGCACAAGGCTCTCTGATTGCTCTTCAACACCCACACCACCGTCGTACACTAGAATGTCTTCAATGACAATGACCTCAGGACATTCCGTGTTAGGGGTAATCGTAAATGGCGTGTCTTGCGTAATGCTGATAATTAGCTCACCACCATCAGCTAATGTTGATTGCTCTCCTGCAATCTCAATTACAACGCTATTCACAAAAGGAGTGAGGTCGACATGAATGGTGAACTCGTTGTTTCCGTTGTCAATGATGGTGTACCCAACTTCGGTTTGCTCATACTGTCTCCAAACGTTAGGGTTATTTTGCCATGCATTCCAAACAGCTTCGTCGATAGAGGCGGCGTCAGAAGCATCAATGGAACCAGCATAATCGCTGTCCATAGGATTGTTTCCGAACATGGCTACATACATAGTGGATGCGACTACAAAGCTTCCTTCTGCGGAAGGGTGAGAACCGTCGCCAGCATACAATGAAATGTCAGTATTGGTAAAAAGGTCTTCCCAAATGACACCCACAGGGGCGCAGAAAGCTGCGTTTTGATCACATGCATTGAGGTAACGTTCAGTCAAGAGCTCTTGCATTCCTTCGTAGGTGCATACTGGAGGCCAATTCGGACAGTTTTGTGCGTCACCTTCTTCGCGTCCCCAAGTCATGAAGAGCATCGGAACTGCGCAGGTATTGTACTGATGAATATGATCAACAAGCGACTCAACAAAAGGGTAGAAGCTTCCTTCAACTTGAAAGTCAGGGAAACTTGGTAGTTGACTCTGTTCTTGCATAATCACGAAGTCCCAGCCGCCTTCTTCGATTTTCGAAAGAGTAGAATTGTTCGTTGAATGTGATTCGAGGGTATATCCTCCAAAGGTGCTTTCTTCCCAGATTAACTCATCGCCCATACTCTCGGCAATGTCTGCCACGGTTTGAGCCATCGTATTGTAGTAGGTGTAGCTATTTCCAATGAAAAGAGCTCTTTTAGTCTCTGCTGATGATTGAAAGCAAAGAAGTGTTGCAGCAAAAAGGAATAGATATCTCACAGGTCAGTTATTACAGTTACAATGATAGTTGAATCAACTAAATGGTTGCACAGGCCAAGCTATTCCTTTGAGAATTAGACGTATCTTGAAGGTCCACTCCTTATCTAAAATGAAGACCAAAGCCCTGTTACTTTCCTTAGTGATGGCCCTCTCTGCCTCGCTAAATGCCCAGATTGAATGCCTTGAAGTACTCAATTTTGATCTCCCAGATAGCCTTGAAGTTTCTTGTGATTCGTGTATAACGCTCACCACAAGTTTCCCTCAACTATTCAATACCAGTGAATATGTTGTGGAAGCAATAGACGATGCAACGCCTCCTTATCCACTGAACCAAGGTAATGTTGTGGTCAGTACCACTGATGATATCTGGTCTCCAGCGATTCCAATGGGCTTTTCATTCTGCTTTTTCGATAATGCTTACAGCAGTATCGTCATAGGCTCGAACGGTATCGTCACCTTTGATTTAGGTGACGCAGATGGGGGATGTCCATGGTCGTTCACTGCTCAAGCACCAAGCGCTGCACTCCCGAACAACGCGATATTCTGTCCGTTCCATGACATCAACCCAGCGACCTGTGGAAGCGTTCGTTGGGAAATCTATGGTGAACAACCATGTCGAACCTTCGTGGTAAGTTTTGACGACATCTGTATGTTCTCATGCACTTCACTTCAAAGTAGCTCTCAGCTTGTTTTGTATGAGTCAACGAATGTTATCGAGGTTTACATCGTGGAGAAAAATGCCTGTGGGTGGAACAGTGGAAGCACTCTCATAGGTATTCAGAATGATGCTTCGAATGTAGCTTACACTCCTCCTGGACGTAACACAGGTAATTGGACGGCCTTTAATGAGGCTTGGCGCTTCGTACCGGATGGCGATGCTACCGGATCTGTAACATGGTATGAAGACGGAATTGAAATTGCTACGGGCGATTCATTATCAGTATGTCCAGACTCTGCTACTACTTATGTCGCAGCTTTGAACTATGACTTTTGCGCTGCACCCCTTGCTGGAGATGATTGCGCGAATTACGCTATCAATGTCAGCAGCGGTACTTGGCCAACTGAGGTAGATTGGGATTTGGTGAATGAGAATGGGGTGACGGTACTTTCGGGTGGAGCTCCTTACAATCAAACGGCCTGTCTTCCGAATGGTTGCTACACCTTGAACATGTTTGACTCCTTTGGAGATGGCTGGAACGGTGCGAACTTCACTATCTCCGGAGAAGACGGAATCATCGCCACTGCTACGGTGCCAAGCGGTAGTTTCGGCACTGCCAACTTCTGCGTAGATGATTTCATACCTATTGACGAAGAAGAGCCTGAGCCCATAGAGGCTTTCCTCATTGATTCAACTTTCGTCGAGGTGCTCTTTGATGATATTGATCCTGGCCTTATGCCTGCGCCCATTTTATGTTCGTATGATGAACTCTATCAGTTAGAAGCGGTAGATTCAACGGGCGTTTGGGGTTCAAATTGCGATGATTGTTTAGATGAGAATGGTCTTTTTGATATCACTAGCGTGGAAGTGGGTACATATACCATCACATACACGGTTGAAGGCGCTTGTGGCCCTGTGGTCGATAGCACGGAGGTCGTAGTTGAAGACCCACCATTAATTGCGTTGGAAGGTCCAGAATTCTTATGTGTATTCAGTGATCCGGTGGCCATTCTGCCGAATATTGAAGGGGGAGTTTTCGAGGCTGATTGTGGTGATTGTATCGATGAGAATGGAGTGTTCAATCCGCAAGGTTTGACACCTGGTACCTATACTATTTCTTATGCAGCTGGTGTCAATTGTTTCGCTAGCGCGGAATACGAGATTGTCATAGAAGAAACACTCGACCTTGGAGTGTTCTATGATCTGCCTGATTGCGAAACTATAGTGATTGACTTTGGTGAAGGGTTCGAACAATCAGGAACATGGAGTGCAGACTGTGGCGATTGTATCGATGAGAATGGAGTATTCTCTGGTCCAGATGCTGGTCCTGGTTTCTGGACGGTCACTTTCTTGCCTGATGACAACTGCGCAGTAGAAGCCTTTGGATATATCGAACTGTTGCCAGAAGTTGATGCTACGATTAATACCACGCCAGAACTATGTGAAGATGGAGAGGTTGTGGGATTAAGTGCAAATAATCCGAACGGTGTTTGGGGCGCTGATTGTGGCGATTGCATTACTCCCCTGGGAGACTTTGACCCTACGGTGAGCGGACCGGGTACTTTCAATATTTCTCATAGTGTCGACGGCTACTGCAGTGATTCAGACAACTCAACAATCACGGTCTTGCCGAGGCTGAATGCCTATTTCAGCATGCCAGATTATCTCTGTCTGGATCTACAGGAATTTGTACCGGACGTACAAGATGAGGGAGGTGAGTGGTCTGCTACTTGTATGACCTGTATTGACGAAGAGTCAGGAGTGGTTGATCTTCTAGCTGCTGGGTCTGGTGAACTCACAGTCACCTATACGCTCGATGGATTGTGTGGAGATACGCACCAAGAAGTAGCTGAATTAGCTCCTTGTTCCATTATCATTCCAAACATCTTCTCTCCGAATGGAGATGGGATCAACGACTTCTTGCGTTTTGAGAACCTTGAGTTCTTCCCAGGATCTTCATTAGAAGTGAGAAATAGATGGGGTGTGCTGGTCTTCCAGTCAGACAATTATCAAAACAACTGGAGGGCAGAGGAAGTGAGTCCAGGCACTTACTATTTCGTTCTGAGAAGAAGCGACGGAGAAGTACATACAGGAGATGTCACCATCGTGCTCAATTAATTACAAGGAGCTCCGAATCCTCCCAAGACAATTAAGAGGTCAGTGGCATTGACGATGTTATCACCGTTGACATCCGCTTCGCAACTGACCGAGTTGATGAAGATACACGAACCGTCATCTAGCGTGGCATTCATGTCGTAGTTGTCTGCGTCTGCGTAAGTACAACCGGGAATTCCTTGGTCATAAGTACAGCTACCGTCATCAACTGTGGCCGTTGGGTCATAATTTTCAGCAGAAGGGTAGGTGCAGCCCAATACTCCTGGGTCGAAAACACAAGATCCGTCGTCTACGGTCGCTAGTGGGTTATAATTGGCTGCGGCTTCATAAATACAACCAGGAACTACGACAATGTACTCACAAGAACCATCGTCTGTATTTGCATTTATGTCGTAGTTGCTAGCCTCAGGATCAGTACATCCGAGCACCTCCACCCAAAACCAAGCGTTGTAAACTAAGTCTGTAAAGTCAATGTAGGGGTTGCGATTGCCTTGAACTGTTTCAGCGCGATTATTGCGAGTCATTTCTTCCGCGCTAGCGGGATCATCAAGATGCCATTGATACAAGACGTTAATATCAGCTACCAATGAAATATCACCTGCCTGTGTAGGATACATAGTGTAGAAGTAGAAGAGCTCACGCGCAATGTCGCCTTTGTATTCTTCTCTTGGCTCCCAAAGCGAACCTTCTCTTTCACTGAATTCATCAGAATTACCCGGTTCCACGGTAGTGGAGAAATAATCACCGTTGATAGTCACACCATACCAAAAAGCATTGGCATCTGGCACCTCACCGAAAGGGTAATTGGCGCGAGCAGAGTTGGCGCTACCATGCGCAGGTCTGAGGTTGTGTAAATCACTACGCATAGGTGATGCACTGCCGAAGAAACTTTGAGGAACAAGGTGTTCGGCGTTGATAGGGTTAGGGAAGGTCACAAACTCAGCGGCCTGCTGAAAGCCCGTGTAAACGCATTCTGTCATTCCATTATTGGCGTCGACAAAACCGTACATCTGCTCACGTGCACCGTTGTATCCAAGGTCAGAGAAATAACCATCATACCAATTCGACTTCAGCCAGGTGCGAAGGTCTTGCAAATACGTGCCAGCTGGAGGATTGGGTTGAGCGAGGGAGGTCAGACCCAAAAGGACTAATGTGATGGTAAATAGTAAGCTTCTCATTCTCAGTCTGGTTAGTTAGTACAGTGCAACCGGTTTACAAAGATGCATGAAATTCCCTTTCATAATTGACTATCTTCTCCCCCTAAAGGGGGATGCCTTCAGCCTTCAGATTCCCGAATATTGCATTAACACAAAACTTATCAGATATGGCCGCATATGATATTACTTTTTCCGCTACGAATGGCGGACCTCTCAAAATCCTAGTCGATTGTGATGGAGGGAACCTGAAGCTTGCAAAAGCAGGATATTTAAAAACACATAAAGACAACAATGGTAAAGACGTTCACGTCTTTGTAGCGCATTTTGCTGAAACAACCGGTGGGGCTGCTATGCACACTTTCCAAGCGGATGAAATCATTCCGGGAAAAACGGTAATCGCCGATAACACCAGCGATGTTTGGCTAAGCGTAATGACCATTGGTGCCGAGTCTGGTGGCGGTGGAGTGACAACAGAAGAAAAAGACAAGAAAGACGAAAAGATTCGTCTCTAATGAGGTCTGCGAAGACACATCTGATTTTATTGTTCCTGACCGCACTTCTATCAATACAAGTGTCTGGTCAGGAACACCTTGTTTCAAATCAAGAATGCGATTTTGATTGCCAATTGATCTTGGCAAAACGCATGTTGAGTAACGATGCTGACAGCAGTTACATGTATGCGCTAGAAGCGAGAAAACGAGCACTCAACCCTTTTGATCCATTCAAATTTGTCTTTGCAACATCTATGATTGCGAAGGTTCACCGCTATACTGGTTCCACTCTTGAGAGTATTTCAGCCGTGGAAGAAGCGCAAAAATTGGTGAACGAAAAGGCAGACGAAATTCCTGAACAAGACCTTGTCGAAGTGAATCAGATGCTTCGCGCAGTCATGGCATTCAATCAAGTCGGTCGAGCCCAGGAAGTTTATTCTTCAGTGAGCTTCTCTGATGGAGAGAGAATTGCAGCAGATCAAGAAGCAGAATTCAAAGCAATCATCAACGGAATTGATGGGTTCAGATATCCTGGTTTTAGAGGACACATTTACTTGGCCGAGGCGATCCGTCACAAAGTGCTTTTCAATTCTGACTCTACGCTCAAATATTCCAGCCTAGCTGCAGACGAATTCCGTTTAGCTAATGACACTTCAGAGCTAGCTAATACATATATCCTCAGTAGTCTAGCCTTCCATCAAAAAGACGAATATCTCAAGATGTTGTTGATGCTTGAAACAGCAAAAGAGATTGTGATGGAGTTAGATGAGCAAGGTCAAATGGGAGTGATTGCTAGCTTAACAGGAAAGGCCTACGGGGAATTATCAGGCTCAGAATCTGCATTGGAAATGCTACAGTCAAGTGACTCGTTGCTACAGAATTTGAAGGATCTAACCTCTCAGAAAATCGTACTCAAGAATCTGGCGAACCTAAGTGAAGACTTAGGTCTGTACGAGCAAGCACTAGATTATTTCCGTCGTCTTAGTGAATTGAATCTTGCTGAGCAGACAATCAACGCTAATGTTGAGATCGAAGAAATTCAAGCGAAATATGACGTAGCAGAAACGAATCGCCAATTACTTGAAAGCGAAAGGGAAACTCAAATGGCGGTGGGAGTGTTGCTGATTTTGCTCGTTTTACTCCTAGCAGGCGTTGTTATCTTCTTAGTTTACCGTAACAAACAACGAACGAAGACGCTTGCTCAGGAACGCCAAATGAGTGAACTAATGCGTCAACAAGAACTAGTAGCTGTGAACGCGATGCTCGAAGGACAAGAAACAGAGCGTAAACGTATTGGTCAAGATTTGCATGATAACATCGGGTCATTGCTTGCAACAGCTCGAATGCAAGTCAGTGCTGCTAAGGATGGTCAAAATGAACAGATCGATAATGTTTCTGAGATCTTAGATGAAGCTGCTAGTGAAGTACGTAAAATCTCTCACAATCTAGTAAGTGGTACGCTTTCAAAATTCGGATTGATACCAGCAATCAAGGAGTTGGCTGAGCGTATTGATACCACCACTGATCTTGAAGTGTCCTTCACATCCATCGGAATGGACGGAAGGCTCAGCGCCATGCAAGAAGTCAATCTCTACCGCATTGCACAAGAACTGATTTCGAATGCGATTAAGCACTCATTCGCTAGTAAGCTAAAGATCAAGGTGCAAAAGCAGTCCAAAGAGATCCTTCTACAGGTCAAAGACGATGGTATCGGACTGTCAAACGAAACGAATGCCAACCTTTCAGGGGTTGGGCTAAAGAATATTCAAGGACGAGTGAATGCGCTATCTGGAAGCTTTAACATGGTTTCAGAACCAGGCAAAGGAACCCAGAGTAACATTCGAATTCCAATAACTGAAAACATCCCTGTCCATGCCGAAAACTAGACTATTCATCGTTGATGATCATTCAATGATCATTGATGGTATCTCAGCCATGTTCGAAAGCGATAAAGAAATTGAAATCGCCGGATCCGCGAATACCGTAGACTCAGCCTTAGAGAGCGTTGAGAATACTTCGTTTGATGTGTTGATCTTAGACATCCGTATGGGAAATGAAGAGCGCAGGAACGAACCCGATGGGTTTGATATTCTTCGCGCGGTGAAACAGAGCAAACCCGATGTAAAGACCTTGATGCTTACCATGCATGAAGAGCCTACCTACATACGTACAGCGATGGATGAAGGAGCTAACGGTTACTTGCTCAAGAACACTGGGAAGACTGACTTCAAAAAGGCCATCGAGACCATCATGGCAGGTGATTTCTACCTCAGCGGTAAAGTGGCTCAGAATCTTATTGGATTCAGAGGGGAGGGGCAAGCACCGACACAGGTCATCGAAATTTCGAACCGTGAGTTGGAGGTGATTCAGTTGATCTGCGAGGAAAAAACAACAGAAGAAATCGCGAACTCTCTTGATGTTCAGGTGAGTACCATCAAATCACACCGCAAGAACATCCTAACAAAATTAGGGGTGCGTAATGTAGCGGGATTAGTGCGTTATGCGATGGAACATGATCTTATCGATTGATTTGTGACTTAAGTTCAGGACATCCGTCTTAAACATAAGCTAGTCATTAAGTAACCTTTTGTTTATTGCTTAACTCGACATTTAACTCATGTCTAACATCCCATCGAAATCATCCGAATCAGAATTTGTGACCAAGCCTGGGTCTTTGCTCGGAAGCTTGGTGTCTAAAAATGAAGAAGCTTCAAAAAAGAAAGAGCAATCTCCCTCTTCTTCGAAGCTTCCTAAAGCTGATTAACAAGGAGTTTAGAAAATCTTCTCGTAAAGTTCTTGTTCCTTCTTGATGGCCTGTTCGCTTCGTTCAGTGAGGCCCAAGATCTCATATACATTCCCACTGATGGCAGATGCAATGGTGCCGGTTGGAAGGTCATTGCAGTCTAGTCCGAACGGGTCTTCAATTTCTTCTCCCATCATTTCAATTCCGATGAAAGCGAAGAAGACGAAAGTCACTGCAAGCACGCTCCAGTATTCCATGTCTTTCACCAAAGCGAATGGAAGAAGTAGTGCGTAGGCCGTGATGAAAATCTTCATGAAGATCGCATAAGAGAAAGGGATAGGGGTCTTCTTGATACGTTCACAAGCACCAAGGATGTCAAGTAACGACTGGTGTGTTGGACGAATATTCAGCACATCCATGTCTGTAATCTCTCCTGCGCGGTATTTCTCCTGCAAGACTCTCCAAATCTGAGAGGCGATGCGATTCGGAATGTGATCATAATGCTTGTAGTGCAGGATTTCATCTTCCGAAAGTTCGATGAGGTTCTCCAACTTAGTTCCATCACGAAGGTGCTCAACGAAGGCGAAACAGAAATTGGAAATATGTTTCGCGAGGTAGCGTCGAGTTTCCAGATCTTCCGCAGGCAACATGTTGTGAGCGTATAGGGCCATGTTACGGCAATTATTCACCAATGCACCCCATTGTTTACGTCCTTCCCACCAGCGATCATAAGCCGTATTGGTACGGAATACCAAAAGGATACTCAAGACAACCCCGAGAAAGGTAAACACCGAAGCTGCTGAAGACATCGAAGCCTCCGGAATAATTTCAATGTGAAAAGCTGCTACTGCCAACGTGTAGGCGGCAACCATCAGACTGGCTCTTCCTACTTTCACCATCGTCCAGCTTTTCGCTAGATGACGGATATCTCCAAACCAGTTCTTGTTACTCTTATATACGATCATGATTCTCCTAGGTATTTATGGACGAATGAAATGGCCATTGTACCTTCGCCAACTGCTGATGCTACGCGGTTCATTGCCCCTGAACGAACATCACCTGCAGCAAACACACCCGGAACATTCGTCTCCAAAAGGTAAGGATCTCGCTCAATGCTCCAAGCCTGAGAAGGTTCGGTGACATTGAGGTCTCTACCTGTCTTTACAAATCCTCTTTGGTCGCGACTCACCATCGAAGGAACCCATTCTGTGTATGGCTTGGCCCCGATAAAAATGAATAAGGCGCGAGCTTCACGTTTCTCTTCGTTGCCATCGTGATTGATGACCAATTCTTGAAGTCTTCCATCACCGTGCGCGGAAACAATCTGTGTTCGTCCCATCACTTCGATGTTCGGAGTACCGTCAATCTGGTCGATCAAATACTGAGACATCGAACTAGAAAGGTCATCCTTACGAATCAAAATGTGCACCTTCCGTGCAAACTGACTCAAGTACATCGCACCTTGTCCGGCTGAGTTACCTCCACCGACAATGTAAACATCACCATTCTTGCAATTAGCAGCTTCTGTGGTAGCAGCACCGTAGTAGATTCCAGCTCCTGTAAAGTCGCTGATACCTGGGGCTTGAAGCTCTCTGTAGTTTACACCTGTAGTGATCACGACTGAGCGTGCATTGATGGAAACTCCACTCTTCAGATGCAGAATCTTGTATTGGTCTTTGATTTCAATTTCAGAAACCTCTTGTGGACTCAAGAACTCAATTCCAAAACGCGTTGCCTGCGTAATCGCACGACGCGCAAGGTCTTTTCCGCTGAGGCCTGAAGGGAATCCTAGATAATTCTCAATACGTGATGAGGTTCCTGCTTGTCCGCCCGGAGCCTTCTTTTCAATAAGCACGGTTTTCAGTCCTTCCGAACCACCATAGACTGCCGCGGCTAATCCTGCAGGACCAGCACCAATGATCGCGACATCGTAAGTGTCAGAATCCGGATTAGGGTGCAAACCAAGACTTTCCGCGATAGCGTTTAAGTCTGGAGCAACCAGTACTTCACCCTCTTCTTTAACTACAATTGGAAGATCCTTGGCAGTGAGTTTATTCGCCTCCATGAACTCAGTGGCCTTTTCATTGGCTTCGTAATCAATCCATTCATAAGGGAATAGATTCGCTGAAAGGAAGTCTTTGATTTGGTGGGAGAGAGGCGAGAACTGATACCCAATCACACGAAGTCCTTTGAAGTTAGGACGATACTGTGAAAGCCAGTCTCCGAGTAGGTCATCGATTACCGGATAGAGTCTTTCTTCGGGTGGATCCCAAGGCTTAAGCAAGTAGTAATCCAGTTGAACATCGTTGATGGCTTTAATCGCAGCGTCAGTATCGCTATATGCCGTCAAAAGCACGCGACGTGATTTTGGGAAAATCTCTCTGGCTTTTTCGAGGAACTCAACACCGAGCATTTCAGGCATCTTCTGGTCACTCAAGAAGAGGGCAACTTCCTCCCCCTTGTTTTTGAGGTCGACCAATTCCTCCAGCGCTTCATTGGCAGAATCTGTGCTAATGATGCGGTATTCTTTTCTATATCGAGAGCGAAGATCACGAACCACCGCACGAAGTACCTGCGGGTCGTCATCGATCGCGAAAATGATTGGCTTCTCCATTAGTTCATGATTGGGAGTCTAACTTCAAATCTAGTTCGCCCAGGCTGGCTGTTTACAACGATCTCACCGCCGTGCTTTTTGATGATCTTCATCACCACATCAAGACCTAGCCCGGTTCCTTCACCCATGGCTTTTGTGGTGAAGAATGGTTCAAAGATGCGTGTTTTTACATCCTCTGGAATTCCAGGTCCATTGTCTTCGATACAGATGCTCAGCATACCTTCTGTTTGGAAGGATACGATACGCACCCGACCTGGCTTGTCCTTCATGGCATCAATCGCATTATCAATGATGTTGGTCCAAACCTGATTCAATTCACCCGGCAGTCCTTTGACCTTTGGTACGTTATCCCCAAGGTCAATTTCGATTTCGTGTCCACCTTTCTTGATCTTGTGATTCAGCATGGTAACAGTGCTTTCAATTCCTTCACTGACATCCACAGGCTGAAGGTCTTGGTCACGGTCCATGTATGAATAGGATTTCACCGATTTGATAATGCCAGCAATACGTTCAGAGGCTTGCTCAATTTCATCAACCATACGATCAGTAGTAAGATTCTGGTTCATCCAATTGATGACTGCAGGTAAGTCTTTGTCTTTCACTACTTCTGCAACCTCTTCAAAATCGTCAACGGTGAATCTGTATTCCACGAAGTTCTCGGCGCTTTCGAATCCATCTTCAACACCATGGTCTTCAAGCCAATCTGCGATTTCATCTTCTAAGCGATTTCGGTCGCGTAGACTCAATCGTTCTTCCGGCTTTGCTTCCACCTTAGTGAAAAGCAGTTTGCTCACTTCATCGGTAATTTCAGGAGTGACGTCAATTTCCATCACCTGCTTGAATCCTTCAGGAACTTGCTTCAAGTGTGATTTCAACGCTTGCGAACTTCGCACTATGGCTGAGGCCGGGTTGTTCAATTCATGCGCTAAACCAGCACTGATTTTACCCAATGCCATCAGTTTTTCATTCTGCATACGCGATTGAGAAAACTCCCGCACCCGAGAAGTCATGTGGTGAACAAGGGATGCAGTCAGCTCATAGTGGTTTTGAATCATTGCTTGGAGCTGGTCTCGATGGACTGAAAAGACACGGGTAGGCTTAACAGCCATTCCATCTCCGTTGGCATGAGTTAGGCGGCTATATGGAAGAAGACCGGTAATCGAGTTTTCTTCAAAACTGCCGAAGTACTTTTTACTTTCGTTGGGATACCCGTAGACGTCAATTTTTCCAGAAAGAATCAGCGTCATATGATCTGAGGCCTGACCGCGTCGGAAGATAAATTCATTGGGTTCGAGTTCGATCACTTCCCCAACTTCAATAAGCCAGTTCAACTGATCGTCAGGCACCTCGTCAAATTCCTTGAATTTTCGAAGGTCATCTAAGGTTATAGGTGTCATAATGGGAAGACAAAAGTTGAGAAAAAAAGTTGGACGAACACGAACGAAATGTTAGCCTTTGTGAAATCTGAGTTATTCCACTGGTTTCGCTATATTTAAGTACCTAAAACGCCGAACCTTGAATTGCCTTAAACTGCCCTTGCTTTGCTTGCTTGTGTTCTGCTGCCTTAGCGGAATATCCCAAACAGTCTGGCTTCGATCAGCCGGAGGAGGAAGCAGCGAAGAAATCCTAGATATTGATGAGTCCGGAAATAGCAGTATCGTGGCCACTGGCTATTTCAATTCTACCTCTGATTTTTGGGGAGAGTCTCACGTGAGCTCCGGAGTGAGTGACATTTTCGTTTCTAAATTGAGTACCGGAGGTTTTGCTCAATGGACTCAATCCTTTGGCGGCAATGGTCCCGATCGAGGCATCGCCGTTACGGCTACAGGAAACGGTGAGGTCTTGTGTACAGGATTCTTTTCTGGAACAGTAGACTTTGGAATAGATCAACTCACCGCAGATGGTGATTCCTTGGATATTTTCGTCCTCAAACTTGATGCTGCCGGTGTACCATTGTGGGTCCGCCAAGCTGGGGGAATAGGAAATGACATTCCTACAGGTATAGCTGTAGACTACGAAGGCAATGCCTTCGTCAGCGGTTTCTACCGAGGAGAGGCGCTCTTTGGGGATGATCAGCTAATCAGCGAATTCTATGGAGGTACCGATAGCTATTCTGTAGATGGCTTCGTGGCTAAAATTGACCCTGACGGGGAATGGCAATGGGTTCAAAACGTTTCCAGTGATGAAGACAACAGATGCCTCGATGTTGTCTGCGACGATGATGGCAACGTATACATGACTGGACAATTCAGCAGTAATTTGACCATAGATCAGTATCACCCGAACGATACGTTCAATGTGGGCATGGTTGTGAAGTTAGATGCTGATGGTAACGAGGATTGGATCAGTATGATGGCCGCCAACTTGACCATTCCTTATGAGATTGAAATGACCTCTGATGGATTCTTGGCTGTTGGTGGAGATTACTTAGGTCAATTGGTGATTATCGATTCCGGAACAACAACGATTCCTTTTGAAGAGGGGAACCATGTTTTCGTTTCCAAGTGGGATCTCAATGGAGATCATCTATGGATTAATAATCTTTCAAGTCTCAATGAAGTCACTGGTCAAGGAATGGCCACTGGTCCGAACGGAGAGATATATCTCGTTGGAAACTTCACTTGTAGCTTTACTGAACTCAGTGATCAACTGGGCGAATCAGCGTTTTACAGTATGGGGTATCGAGATGTTTTCGCCATGGCGGTGTCTCCTGAAGGAGATCATCTTTGGCAACGTCACTTTGCGTCACCCGGAGAAACGTTATGTATGGCAGCGTCAATGCACTTTGCCAATGAACTCATTATCGGAGGAGGTTTTCAGAAGTACTTTCACGTTCCAACAGGAGCAGACTACATTGACTACGTTGAGAATACCTTTGGCGAGGTTCAATCTGGGTTGACAGACAACGATACTCCAGAGTATTGCGATAATACTTTTTACGACGAATTTTTAAGCGTTGAACAGACAGGTTCCGCGGATGGAACGAGAGAGATATTTATTTCTTCATGTTTTAATTCCTCTGCTCCTTTACTTGATTATTTCACAAGAGAAGGAGATGGGTGTGAACTAGTCATCAACGAACACTGCTTGGGTTCCTGGCTTGAGCCTGAATGTCCCGATACGATTGCCATTTGTGATGATCAGCTCGCAATCATTGAATATTTCCATGAAATGGGACCAGAGGGAATTTTTGGACCTTCTTTTGAATTCAACTGGTCCTCCAATTTCTTCTTTATCAATGACGATATTGGGTTTGCATCTAGTGAAGGGTGGTACTGGCTTGAATTAAACCGATTTGATGGATGTTATAGTATGACAGATTCTATCTATTTATTGGTCAATCCTACACCTCCAGACCCATTAATTAGCGACAGTCTCTACATTAATATTGAACAGGAGTTTACTGAAGAAATAAATGTCTGTGAACAGCCGGTCTACCTATGGTCAGATACTTGCTTAAACTGCGAAATCGAGTGGTTGGACGGTATTCCATACGAATATGGGACCGTGGCAACACAAACGGGTGAATATTGGGTCACGGCAATTAATGAGTTTGGATGTACTGAGAGCAACTATGTATATGTAGACTTCGACCTTAATTTAGAACTGTTGGGCAACCCTTCAGAACTCAATATCTATTCAAACGGAACCCTTGTGAGTTCAGATTCACTATTTCTCTGTCTTCCTGATGACATCGATATTATTATTGAGCCTTATCCATCACTTTACCTTCAGAACGAAGATTATTTGGAATATGCGGAATATCAAGTTAAGAAGGACGGAGAAGTCATAATGGACTTTGATGGGTTCTGGACTTTCGAGTTTGATATTCTTGAGCCAGGTTTCTATGAGTTTTATGCTGACCCAGTAGATGTATGGGAGAATCTGTGTGGCTCAGACTCTGCTTTCTTTCTACAACTATATAATTCAATCTACATAGGTCAGCTGGCTTTACCTGAACTTGATTTAGAAGTTGAGATAGATGACCCATTACTTTGTCCTGGATCAAGCACGTTGATTCATTTCTCTGGAGCTGACACCTATAACCCAACAATTTTCGGAGAACACACTGTACTTAATGATAGCACCATCATTGCCTTGGATGCATTATCAGGATGGGTCATCGGTGAATCAGTGTCTAGTGATGGCTGTTCAGAGCAAAGCCAATATAATTTTAGCGTGAGCATCGAACCCGCCCCAACGGTCTACATGAATCCTGAGAATGGAATCGTCTGTCCAGGCGACAGTGTGCAGTTGATTTGTCCACCAGGTTTGGCCTATTCGTGGATTGGTCCATTCAATAACGAAATCAGTACTGATCAAACGGTTTGGGTGACTACCCCCGGCTACTACTATTGTATCCGAGAATCGAATACCGAATGTGTTCAAGAATCGAATTTGATTGAAGTAAGTGAATACACGACCCCAATTCTTGTTTCGGATGCTGGAGAAGACATCTGCACGGAAGCCTCAGTGGTAGTCGATATTCAAACAAATTTTCCCGAAGAAGTCTCTTGGGGCGCTCCTTTCTTTGATGACGCACTCAGTCATGAGATTTTCGATGCAGGAACCTATACCGTAGAAGTTACGGGGTGTGGTATCATAAATGAGCTGGAGATTAATGTCGCTCTCGCGGAAGCGGAAGCTGATATCATTACGGAATCAGCAATACTATGTCCTTTGGATACAACTTACCTCGAAGCCAATATAGTAGGTGAACAGTTGTTATGGTCACCTTTCAATACGAGCGCTCCAATTATCGAAGTCACCGAAGGAGGATGGTTTTATCTCGATGTTATAGATCAATTTGGTTGCACAGCACATGATTCAATTCAAATTGTAGAAGACTCACTCCCGGCGCCGAACATGCAGAACGTTGTGGTGTGTTACGGCGAAGATTATGACCTCATAGCCAATTCGGCCTATGATGTCTTTTGGAGTGAAAACGATAATGGGTGGCCTATAATCTCATCATTGGAAACGTTGAACCTTACGAACGTGACAGAAGAGCAATCTTACTTTGTTTTCAGTTCTGACGGAAGCTGCACAAGTGAGCCACTGTTTATTGAAGTAGGAGTTTCTGAAGCTAATATCTTACCAGATTTTGACTTGCCCGACTCCTTGTGTGTAGGCGGTAGCATCAATATAGATATCGATGAAATCGACTATATCACATACACTTGGGATACGCCGACAGGGGCGGTGAATCAAGCAGACTTATTCATTGACGAAGCTGGATCCGAGGATGCTGGGACCTATACATTGTATTTGAGTGATCCATACTGCAGTGCCACTAGTGCACCGGAAACAATACAGATTTTCGAGAGTAGTATTCAATACATCGATGATGCTCCCGTAGCGCTTTGTGAAGGGGAGGAGTACATTCTTTCCACCCCAATTGAAGCCACTGAATACGTATGGCAAACTCCAGAAGGCACGGTCTACGGAAACCCTTTGGTCATAAATGGAGTGGAGACGACAGATTCAGGAGTGTATAGCCTCGCTGTTTCAGGAGCCGCTTGTTCATTTAGTTTCTACAACACGGAGTTGTATGTTGGGGAGTATCCGGAGTTTTCTTTGAACGATTCTTCACTTACGTGTTATGCTGCATTGTTGTATGCCAGCGTACCTGAAGGTTTTGAGAGCTATGAATGGAGTACAGGTGAAACTGAAACTGAAATCATCGTCCAAGAAACCGGTCCGCTTTCAATTACGATCACCAATGCACCTTACTGCGCTCGAACAGAAGAAATCTACATCGTTGAAACAGATTGTGGTGATGACTATTTCAACATCATTACCCCAAATGCTGATGGAACAAATGACTACATCGACTTTGGATTGCATCCACTAGACTTCCACACCATTAAGATCTACAACCGTTGGGGACATGTAGTTCGTCATCTGACAGGGAACAATCTAAGATGGGATGGCCGTGATGATGACGGAGACTTTGTAAGTGAAGGAACCTATTACTGGATTGGGCAGGCTGTTGTAGGTAAATCGCATGGAGACGTCATGGTGAGGTATTAAAAAAGGGGCCGAAGCCCCTTGAAGATTACTTCATGCGAAGTCTGAATTCCACCCTTCGATTGGTGGCTCTTCCTTCGTCAGTATCATTACTCACTTTTGGTCGTGTAGATCCATATCCAGTAGCATAGATGCGACCTTCATCAACACCCTTTTCGATGAGGTAGGCACGTGCAGCACTTGCGCGCTCAGTAGATAAACGCTGGTTCACTTCATCTGATCCGGTATTGTCCGTATGTCCTTCAATACTCAAAGCGTACTCTGGGTGAATCGCCATGATCTCGGCTACCTTATCTAGCACGTTGTAAGACTCAGATTTGATCACAGCACTGCCAGTTTCGAAGAAAAGTCCTTCCATGGCACGGCGCATCACTTCCTTGTCTCCAGCAGATACATCCGGACAACCATCATTGGCGATCAATCCAGGAACTTGAGGACATAAATCCACTGCATTCTTTACCCCGTCGCGGTCTTTATCATTCCGCGCTAGCGAAAATTTCAAACCGATACTATGGAACATGAACTGATCATGCCAATTCAACTGACCCCCAAGGTCAAGATTGTCGAGGTTGTCTTTGATAGTGTAGTGGTAAGTACTTTGGACATTGAGTGCCATCCAATCATTTAGGTGTATATCAAGCCCAACTCCTGCTGGGAAATTGAAGGCCATGTCAAACTCATCAGTGTAATGTTCGGCACGCATGATAGCATCTCCAATACCAGCAAATAGGTAAGGAGCAACGCGGGCATCTTGTTTAAGAATGTATCCATTGGCAAACTTGTATTTAGCCAACAGGCTCAAGTTGAACAGGCGGTTTGAGAAGTAAGAAGTGTCATTTCCATTAGAAATTTGACCATAGCTGATCATACCCATAACGTCCCATGATTCATCGATGTAACCTGCTAAGCTTAAGCCAAATGCAACGTGATCTCGGTCGAACTGGTAGAATTCATTTCCGTACTCGCCGGCATATTCTTTAACACCGCCTAGAACCGAAATGGAAAAGTCTCGTACTTGATTTTGGGAGAACATGCACATGCATGCTAAAATGGCTAGAACAAAAAGGATGATCTTTTTCATGTTAGTTATTTTGATTTCACCCTTGTGACGGAGAGAATAACCTAGAGTCACTTCTAAGTTTTTGCTCTTTGGAATGTTCCATATCTTTTCGAGCTAATTAATGAGTTGGGGTAAGAAAATATGGCAAACGCTCATCGGTACAAGAGAGGAATTCTCCGGTTCTGAACGAACGTTTCACATGGTATGTCTGGCGGCTACGCTGGCGATGATTCTGGGAACCACGCAGAATATCATCCTAGGCCTAGAAGAGCTGGTCTATACAATGGCAGCCGTATTCGTTCTGCTTTTCTTCTGTTACATTCTGTCTAGAGTCTACCGCAAGTTCATTGCAGGATGGGGGATATTCGTTTCATTCTGTGCAGTCATCCTCGGAATCAACTACTATTTCAACGCTGGACTTGACGGACCGACACTCATCACGACTTTCATCATTCTGATCTTCTTCTTCGCTATTTCTCCCGTGAAATTAGCCTGGGGATTCAGTCTAATAATGATTTCCCTTTTCGGAGTAATCATATACTGTGACTTCCATGGCCTCGGGCCGAATGTAGTTCCTTATGAGAGCAGGGCAGATAAGTACATCGACATTTACTTCAGCTATGCTTGGACCTTACTGATTGTTCTGGCTATCTTCTATCGGATACGCAGTGATATGAGGGTTCAGAATGACACACTCAGAAGTCAAAAAGAAGCACTCGAAAAGAGTCAGGAAGAGCTAGAGGCTTCGAACCAAGAATTGAACCGACTCTTTTCCATCATTTCACACGACATTCGAAATCCACTCATATCTATTGAGGGATACCTTGAAGTACTGGAGAAAGACGACCTAGATCCCGAGGAAGACGCGCGCATGAGAGGCGAGTTATTGAATCTCACCAAGTCATCTTCGTCAATGCTTGACCATCTTTTGACTTGGTCGAAGGGACAAATACATGGCCACCGATTCTATTCGAAGCAAGTGCAAATAGATGAGGAATTCGAAGGCACCTTGGCCTTGATAGAAGACCTCTGTACGAAGAAAGGGGTGGTATTCGAATCAGATATTCCAGACGATCAACAAGTTATTTGTGACCCTGACCTTATGGTGATAGTGGTGCGTAACCTATTGCACAATGCACTGAAGTTCACGTCAGAGGGAAAATCCATTGGAATTACATCTGTAGTTCAGGACGATCATTGGGTTCTGACCATATACGACCAAGGACAAGGGATGAGTCAAGACAAGCAAGATTCTCTCTTTACTCTGGAGGCCAAATCAACCTTTGGGACGAACAATGAAAAAGGAATTGGACTTGGGTTAATTCTCGTCAAAGAGTTCATTGATCAACACAAAGGATCGATCTCTTGTCAATCAAAAATAGGAGAGGGAACCACCTTTATCGTCACCATTCCTCAAAAGGAGGGGTGAAAAATCATCCTTTAGGGGGATTCGCCGCATAGAGCTGCCTTCTACCTTTGTTCTGAAAAGTATGCTTGCGGTAAACACGCAGATCAAAGAACGAGGTGGAAGAGTAACTATGAAGAGGTAATGACCTCTATAGCCTGTCTCATCTGATTTAGTCCTACAAGTCTAGAGCCAATACAACTTTCACCTCTGATGCCTCACTCTGTGGGGCATCTTTCCTTTTGGTCTTTTCCATCAGAAAATTTGCCGAAGCTTTCTCGCTATTCATCGAAACTTTCCCTATTTTAGCGACCCTTGACCAAAATTGCTACGATGCGTTTGAACCACATCTTGTGGGCATCTTTTGCGCTATTGATGAGCCTAACATCGGCTGCGCAAGTGTCCGGATTAGAACTAGAGACCGTTCAGGTCCATACTGGTGACATCCCTGAATTAACAGGGTATACCACTTACCGCTTATATGCTACTTGTCAAAACGAACAGGACTTCGTGTCGTCCGTCTATGGCGTCGCAGGAACTCCTTTGTCGATTACAACAGATGGTACGTTTTATCAGGATCCTTTCGGGAGTGAAAATGGCTCGGTAATTAACCCTGCATTCTTCCCTTTTTTCCCTGCGCTGACCTTTGATAGCTGGGTAACCATCGGAAGAGAAAATTCAGATTCTCCAGGAGCAGCAGTATCAACGTTGCAGTCCGCTTCGGATGCCTGGGTTGATCAATTTGCAACCGGTCAAGACATTAATATTAATGGTCAGTTCGGAGGTTCTTGGTTCACAACCTTCGACGTATCCAGTGTCAATGGCTTTGCAGGGGCTGACTTGAAGGTTTTGCTAGGTCAGTTCACGACCAATGGAAACTTGAGCGGTTTTATTAACGTCCAAGTTTTTGTTCTCGGTGACAACCAAAATATTGTAGAAGTCACGCAGCTTCCATTTTCAAATCAGGCCGGCGCCATCTTTGGATGTACAGATCCAGCAGCTGCCAACTATGACCCTACGGCTACGGTTGATGACGGGTCTTGTGAATTTCCATGTACGCTTCAGATTGATGACCTCATTATTACCCCAACGACATGTATTGATACTAATGACGGTGCGCTCACTGTTGTAGCTTCTGGCGGACAAGGTGCAGTGAGCTATTCATTGGATGGTAGCACACCTTTACTCAACCAAAATTTCGTTGATCTAGCTGCAGGTGAATACACCCTTATCGTTGAAGATCAACAAGGTTGTATTGCTGGTCAAGTTTTAACCATTCCTGGTCCAGCTCCAGTGGAGGTTTCTTTTGACGCGGTTAATCAGATTAATTGTAACGGAGAGAGCAACGGTTCGATCACCGTGGCTGCCACAGGAGGAACTGGTCCGTATATGTATGGTTTGTCATTCGGTAACTACACGCAGTCTGACCCGACGTTCTCAGGACTTGGTGAAGGTACCTATGTAGTATACGTCAGCGATGTCAACGGGTGTACAGGAAACACAAACGGTGTTGATATTTCTGAACCAAACCCTCTTCAAGTAGCGGTTACTGGTTCTACACCAGCTAGCTGTCCAAATGAACCAGATGGAGTGATAGCTTCTGTTGGATTCGGTGGTACTGGAGCGCTTCAATTCACCATTGATGGTGTGAACTTCCAGAACTCAGGGGTATTCCTTGTACCTGCTGGGACATACAATGTCAGTCTGATTGACGCTAATGGTTGTGAAGTAAGTTCTGGTCCAGTCATCATTGGTTCTACTGGCGTTGTTGGATGTACTGATCCTTCTGCTTGTAATTATGACGCTAGCGCGGAATGTGATGAAGGGTGTACTTACAGCGGTTGTACTGACCCAACAGCGTGTAACTATGACATGTCAGCAGGATGTGAAGATGGTTCATGTGAATTTGATTCATGTGCTGGGTGTACGGATGCAACGGCATGTAATTACGATGCCACAGCTACGATTTACGACGGTTCTTGTTTAGAGCTTGATGAATGTGGTGTTTGTGGTGGAACAGGGACAGGTGGATGTGTTGACTCCGGAGCTTGCAACTACGATCCAACGGCAGCTTGTGACAATGGAACTTGTGAATACGATTCTTGCGCAGGCTGTACCGACCCAACAGCATGTAATTACGACGCTACTGCGACTATCGATGATGGCTCATGTTTAGAGCTTGATGAGTGCGGAGTTTGTGGTGGATCAGGCACAGAAGGCTGTACTGACCCTACAGCATGTAACTACGATGCGGCAGCTGACTGTGATAATGGTTCATGTCTTGAGCTAGACGATTGTGGTGTATGTGGCGGCAACGGAACCCTTGGATGTACCGATCCAACAGCATGTAACTACGATGCCTCAGCAGCATGTGATGATTCATCTTGTGAGTTTGACTCTTGTACAGGCTGTACAGATGTCAACGCATGTAATTATGATCCGACAGCCACTATAGATGATGGCTCATGTACCCTTCCAGGTCCAATTCTTGACTGTAATGGGAACTGCATCAACGACTGTGATTTTGATGGGGTATGTGACGAAGAAGAAATTTTTGGATGTACTTATCCATGGGCGTGTAACTACAACTCAAATGCAACGGAAGAAGACGGTTCTTGTCTATACCCTGATGCTTGTGGCGTTTGTGGTGGCGATGGAACCCTAGGTTGTACAGATCCAGCGGCATGTAACTACGATCCTGAAGCGGATTGTGATAGTGGTTACTGTTTATACCTCGATGAATGTGGCATATGTGGCGGAACTGGTACACTAGGATGTACTGATGCTGGAGCATGTAACTACGATCCAGCAGCAGCTTGTGATGACGGCTCTTGTGAGTTTAACTCATGCGCAGGATGTACTGATTCGACAGCATGTAACTATGACGCTACTGCAACAATCGATGACGGTTCATGTCTAGAACTTGACGAGTGTGGCGTATGTGGAGGAACAGGAACACTAGGATGTACGGACGCTGGCGCATGTAACTACGACCCAGCAGCAGCTTGTGATGACGGCTCTTGTGAGTTTGACTCATGTGCAGGATGTACTGATCCGACAGCATGTAACTACGATGCTACTGCTACAATCGATGACGGTTCTTGTCTCGAACTTGACGAGTGTGGCGTATGTGGAGGAACAGGAACACTAGGATGTACAGATGCTGGCGCATGTAACTACGACCCAGCAGCAGCTTGTGATGACGGCTCTTGTGAGTTTGATTCTTGCGCAGGCTGTACTGACCCGACAGCATGTAACTACGACGCGACAGCAACAATCGATGACGGTTCTTGTCTCGAACTAGACGAATGTGGCGTATGTGGAGGAACAGGAACACTAGGATGTACAGATGCTGGTGCATGTAACTACGACCCAGCAGCAGCTTGTGATGACGGCTCTTGTGAGTTTGACTCATGCGCAGGATGTACTGATCCGACAGCATGTAACTACGACGCTACTGCAACGATCGATGACGGTTCATGTCTCGAACTAGACGAATGTGGCGTATGTGGCGGAACTGGTACACTAGGATGTACAGATGCTGGCGCATGTAACTACGACCCAGCAGCAGCTTGTGATGACGGCTCTTGTGAGTTTGATTCTTGCGCAGGCTGTACTGACCCAACAGCATGTAACTACGACGCGACAGCAACAATCGATGACGGTTCTTGTCTCGAACTAGACGAATGTGGCGTATGTGGAGGAACAGGAACACTAGGATGTACAGATGCTGGTGCATGTAACTACGACCCAGCAGCAGCTTGTGATGACGGCTCTTGTGAGTTTGACTCATGCGCAGGATGTACTGATCCGACAGCATGTAACTACGACGCTACTGCAACGATCGATGACGGTTCATGTCTCGAACTAGACGAATGTGGCGTATGTGGCGGAACTGGTACACTAGGATGTACTGATGCCGGAGCATGTAACTACGATCCAGCAGCAGCTTGTGATGACGGCTCTTGTGAGTTTGACTCATGTGCAGGATGTACTGATCCGACAGCATGTAACTACGACGCTACTGCAACGATCGATGACGGTTCATGTCTCGAACTAGACGAATGTGGCGTATGTGGCGGAACTGGTACACTAGGATGTACTGATGCCGGAGCATGTAACTACGATCCAGCTGCAGCTTGTGACGATGGCTCTTGTGAGTTTGACTCATGCGCAGGCTGTACCGACCCAACAGCATGTAACTACGATGCTACAGCAACGATCGATGACGGTTCATGTCTAGAACTAGACGAATGTGGCGTATGTGGCGGAACCGGTACACTCGGATGTACTGACCCTGGCGCATGTAACTACGATCCAGCAGCAGCTTGTGATGACGGCTCTTGTGAGTTTGACTCATGTGCAGGATGTACTGATCCGACAGCATGTAACTACGACGCTACTGCAACGATCGATGACGGTTCATGTCTCGAACTAGACGAATGTGGCGTATGTGGCGGAACTGGTACACTAGGATGTACTGATGCCGGAGCATGTAACTACGATCCAGCTGCAGCTTGTGACGATGGCTCTTGTGAGTTTGACTCATGCGCAGGCTGTACCGACCCAACAGCATGTAACTACGATGCTACAGCAACGATCGATGACGGTTCATGTCTAGAACTAGACGAATGTGGCGTATGTGGCGGAACCGGTACACTCGGATGTACTGACCCTGGCGCATGTAACTACGATGCAGAGGCTGACTGTGATGATTCATCATGCGAGTTCGGATCTTGTTCTGGATGTACAGACCCTGCAGCATGTAACTACAACCCGAACGCAACAATAGACGATGGAACGTGTGAGTATGCCGGACCAGTCTACGAATGTGACGGAAGCTGTATTAATGACTGTGATGAAGATGGTGTTTGTGATGAAGACGAAATCTTCGGATGTACATATGAGTGGGCATGTAACTATGACGTAACAGCAACAGAGGAAGACGGTTCTTGTCTGTATCCTGACGCTTGCGGTGTTTGTGGTGGCGATGGAACATTTGGCTGTACAGACCCTGCGGCATGTAACTTCGATCCAGAAGCTGATTGTGATAGCGGATACTGTCTGTACCTCGATGAATGTGGTGAGTGTGGTGGGATGGGTACACTAGGATGTACTGATGCCGGTGCATGTAACTACGATCCAGAAGCAGACTGTGATGATGATTCATGTGAATACGAATCATGCGCAGGATGTACTGATCCGACAGCATGTAACTACGATGCTACTGCAACGATCGATGACGGTTCTTGTCTCGAGCTTGACGAATGTGGCGTATGTGGAGGCGAAGGCACATTAGGGTGTACAGACGCCGGAGCATGTAACTACGATCCAGAAGCAGACTGTGATGATGATTCATGTGAATACGAATCATGTGCAGGATGTACTGATCCAACAGCATGTAACTACGATGCTACTGCAACGATCGATGACGGTTCTTGTCTCGAGCTTGATGAGTGTGGCGTATGTGGAGGCGAAGGCACATTGGGATGTACTGACGCAGGCGCATGTAACTACGATCCAGAAGCAGACTGTGACGATGATTCATGTGAATACGAATCATGCGCAGGATGTACCGACCCAACAGCATGTAACTACGATGCTACTGCAACAATCGATGATGGTTCTTGTCTCGAACTTGATGAATGTGGCGTATGTGGAGGCGAAGGCACATTAGGATGTACCGACGCAGGCGCATGTAACTACGATGCAGAGGCTGATTGTGACGATGGCTCTTGTGAGTTTGATTCATGCGCAGGCTGTACCGACCCAACAGCATGTAACTACGACGCGACAGCCACAATCGATGATGGTTCTTGTCTCGAACTTGATGAATGTGGCGTATGTGGAGGCGAAGGCACATTGGGATGTACCGACGCAGGCGCATGTAACTATGATCCTGAAGCAGACTGTGACGATGATTCATGTGAATACGAGTCGTGTGCTGGCTGTACCGACCCTACAGCATGTAACTACGATGCTACTGCAACGATCGATGACGGTTCTTGTCTCGAGCTTGATGAGTGTGGCGTATGTGGAGGAACAGGAACTCTTGGTTGTACCGACGCCGGAGCATGTAACTACGATGCAGAGGCTGATTGTGACGATGGCTCTTGTGAGTTTGATTCATGCGCAGGCTGTACCGACCCAACAGCATGTAACTACGACGCGACAGCCACAATCGATGATGGTTCTTGTCTCGAACTTGATGAATGTGGCGTATGTGGAGGCGAAGGCACATTGGGATGTACCGACGCAGGCGCATGTAACTATGATCCTGAAGCAGACTGTGACGATGATTCATGTGAATACGAATCATGCGCAGGCTGTACCGACCCAACAGCATGTAACTACGATGCTACTGCAACTATCGATGACGGTTCTTGTCTCGAGCTTGATGAGTGTGGCGTATGTGGAGGCGAAGGCACACTAGGTTGTACTGACCCAATGGCGTGTAATTATGACCCTGAAGCAGACTGTGACGATGATTCATGTGACTTCAGCACGTGCGCAGGATGTACAGATCCAGCGGCATGTAACTTCAATCCAAATGCGACGATTGATGACGGTTCATGTCTTGAGCTCGACGAATGTGGCGTATGTGGAGGCGAAGGCACATTGGGATGTACCGACGCCGGAGCATGTAACTACGATCCAGAAGCAGACTGTGACGATGATTCATGTGAATACGAATCATGTGCAGGCTGTACCGACCCAACAGCATGTAACTACGATGCTACTGCAACGATCGATGACGGTTCTTGTCTCGAGCTTGATGAGTGTGGCGTATGTGGAGGCGAAGGCACACTAGGTTGTACCGACCCAATGGCGTGTAATTATGACCCTGAAGCAGACTGTGACGATGATTCATGTGACTTCAGCACGTGCGCAGGATGTACAGATCCAGCGGCATGTAACTTCAATCCAAATGCGACGATTGATGACGGTTCATGTCTTGAGCTCGACGAATGTGGCGTATGTGGAGGCGAAGGCACATTAGGATGTACCGACGCAGGCGCATGTAACTACGATCCAGAAGCAGACTGTGATGATGATTCATGTGAATACGAATCATGCGCAGGATGTACCGACCCTACAGCATGTAACTACGACGCGACAGCCACAATCGACGATGGCTCATGTCTAGAGCTTGACGAATGTGGCGTATGTGGAGGAGACGGAACACTCGGATGTACAGATCCTGAAGCGTGTAACTACGATGCAGAAGCTGATTGTGACGACGATTCATGTGAGTACCCAGAAGAAGGCTTCGATTGTGACGGAAACTGTGCTGAAGACTGCGATGAAGACGGAGTATGCGACGAAGATGAAGTATACGGATGTACTTATCCATTCGCATGTAACTACAACCCTGCTGCAACAGAAGAAGACGGTTCATGTGAACGTGAGTCTTGTGCAGGATGTACTTACCCAGAAGCATCGAATTATGACCCGAACGTAATTATTGAAAATGGAACATGTGAATTCCCGAATGACGTGACCTGTCCAGGAGACTTTGACAACGACAATGATGTCGGAGTGAATGACCTTCTGTTCTTCTTAAGTCTATACGGAACTACATGTGAATAAATAGAAAGAACCAATTAACCAAAAACCATAAGCTTACACTTCAGATTATGAAAACAATGGCAAGATTAATGAGCGTGCTTTTTGCCTGTTGCCTTTTCGGAACAGTAGCAAACGCGCAATTGAGTCAGGTGGTTGTAGAGCCATACACTCTTGTTTTCGGCGGACAACCAGCCGGAACAACTACTTACCGTATTTATGCGGAAATGCAAGATTCTGATGATCTCATAACAGCGGTTTTCGCCATCAATGGCTGTCATCCGTTGAATGTATCTTCTTCTACTACCTTCTTCAATGACCCTCTAGGAGGAATCAACCCTTCAGGAATCAACCCTGCATTCTTTGCGGTATTCCCATCGATTGAGGCTGACTCTTGGGTGACAATCGGTATTGACAATAGTACAGCTGCAGGCGCATCTGACGTTGGTCAAGCGGCGACAAACCCAGCTGATCCTTTCGGTGACTCTGTTGGACCAGCTGCAACAGGTGTAGACCTTGTAATGGAAGATGGCGCGTGGTTTACGCTACCAACTTCTGCTTCAGCAGTTCCTTCAGGACCAAACAACCGCATCCTTCTTGGGCAATTCACTACAGATGGTGAATTGAGCTTCAATCTAAACCTTCAAGCATTTGATGGTGGTGACCAAGTAAACGGTCGTATCGATTACGTTCACAACGCTTCTTGTGAGGGTGCAGGTTCATTGACTGGATTTGAAGAACAGAACGCAACATTGACTTTCCCAGCGGTGGTTGGAGAGCCTGGATGTACTGATGCTGGCGCATGTAACTTCAACCCAGATGCTACAGAAGATGACGGATCATGTGAATACGATTCATGTGCAGGATGTACAGACCCAACAGCATGTAACTACGATGCTACAGCGACGATCGATGACGGCTCTTGTGCTGTAAACGATGAGTGTGGAGTATGTGGTGGATCTGGAACAACAGGATGTGTTGATTCAGGAGCTTGTAACTATGACCCTGCAGCAGCTTGTGATGATGGATCATGTGAATACGATTCATGTGCAGGTTGTACAGATTCTTCAGCATGTAACTTCGATCCTAACGCTACAATTGACGATGGATCATGTGCTGAATTCGATGAGTGTGGAGTATGTGGTGGATCTGGAACAACAGGATGTGTTGATTCAGGAGCATGTAACTACGACCCAGCAGCAGCTTGTGACGACGGATCATGTGAATACGATTCATGCGCAGGTTGTACTGACGCGGCAGCATGTAACTTCGACCCTACAGCGACTATTGATGATGGATCATGTGCTGAATTCGATGAGTGTGGAGTATGTGGTGGATCTGGAACAACGGGATGTGTTGATTCAGGAGCATGTAACTACGACCCAGCAGCAGCTTGTGATGATGGATCATGTGAATACGATTCATGTGCAGGATGTACTGACGCGACAGCATGTAACTATGACCCAGCAGCAACGATCGATGACGGTTCTTGTGCAGTAAACGACGAATGTGGCGTATGTGGCGGATCCGGAACATCAGGATGTGTTGATTCAGGAGCATGTAACTACGACCCAGCAGCAGCTTGTGACGACGGATCATGTGAATACGATTCATGTGCAGGTTGTACGGATTCTTCAGCATGTAACTTCGACCCTTCAGCAACGATCGATGACGGTTCTTGTGCAGTCAACGACGACTGTGGAGTATGTGGTGGATCAGGAACATCAGGATGTGTTGATTCAGGAGCATGTAACTACGACCCAGCAGCAGCTTGTGATGATGGATCATGTGAATACGATTCATGTGCAGGATGTACTGACTCATCAGCATGTAACTTTGATCCTACAGCAACTATCGATGATGGTTCATGTCTGCAACTAGACGAGTGTGGTGTATGTGGTGGAGAAGGTACAGCAGGATGTACTGACCCAACAGCATGTAACTACGATCCAGCGGCAGATTGTGAGAACGATTCTTGTGAATACCCAGCTGCAGGTGAAGATTGTGATGGCGCTTGTGCCAACGATTGTGACGGTGACGGAATCTGTGACGAAGACGAAGTAGAAGGATGTACTTACGAATTCGCTTGTAACTACGATCCAGCTGCTACGGATGATGACGGTTCATGCGAAGTGAGCTCATGTGCAGGATGTACATACCCATTCGCAGACAACTACGATGCGACAGCTACACTTGATGATGGTTCATGTTTCTTCCCGAACGATCTAACTTGTCCTGGTGACTACGATGACGACGGCGATGTAGGTGTGAATGATTTGATGATGTTCCTATCGTACTACGGAGGTACTTGTGATGACAATGAGTAATCTTAGATTACACTTGAAATAATAGAAAGGGAGCACTTGTTGCTCCCTTTTTCTTTATCAGACACTGTCCTACAAACGTGCCTTCGATTCGCACCGTATAGGGAGATAACAGCCCTCCAAATACGACGATATGCGAACGATTAACCACGTACTGATGCTGCTGGGATTTGTAGTCCTAGTAGGGTTGAATGCGCAAGGCCAATGCACCTTCACGGGCATTACGGTCAACGAAGCATGCGACCCTGTCGGTGGTGGCGGTTTTGAAACCGCCGTTGATATTACATTCAGCATTGCAAACGGATGTACAGTAAATGAAGTCTGCTATTCCCGAATAGGGGACGGTTCTCAAGACTGTACAGACATTTCAGCCGATCTTCTTGGAAATGGAGATACCTACCACTTAACCTTGCCTGGAGCAGGGATTTATCAATTCTGGGCAACCATCTCCGGTGGTTCGAGCCCAGTAGAAGAAGTTCAGGTTAACTGTTTCGACGAAACCTATTCATGTGACAATCCTTTCGCGGTGAACTATCAAGCCGCTGGAGCTAATCCAAACGAATTAGCTTGTTTATACGACGACTATATCTGTGATTGTGTGGGAACTCCTCACACTGTTGGAGCCATGAGCTATCTAGGAGATGGCGAATACGAATCTTCAAACTCGGGAAAACTCTGGGATGGTCAAGCGGTGCATTTCGCCTGTAACGTCTGGGGATTTGACTGTGGAGATGGTGGAGTGAATTTCGATCCTTACGGAGTATGTGAAGGAAACCTTCCACCGAATAATGGATGTTCTTCTCCTGGCTGTGCGCCGCTCACGTTGGCTGTGACACAAGGTGCCTGTGGATCTGATGCCTATGGATTGACAACACAGATTAACGTTGAATTTGGAATTTCTGACGGTTGTGTCGCTGATCAACTCTGCTTCATGTTGAACGGGGGAGATGAGACCTGCATTGATCTGTCAGGAGACGGAGGATACATGAACGGAGAGACCTATGTATTCAGCGGAGCTGAACCAGGTGGGGTTTATCAGTTCCACTTCGAAACAACCTCAGGTGCCGTGTCTCCATTCTTCTATTTCACTTGTGGAGACCCGTGTTCAGGACAAAGTACGATCTGCGATTGTGATGGTAACGTTTGGCCTGAAGATCACACTTCATATCTCGGAGATGGTAACCTCAACGATGGGGTAACTCCAGTTGATGGTAAATACTTGAATTTCAACTGCCTCACATGGGCCTTCGATTGTGGAGAAGGAGATGGGGTAGAAGATCCATTCAACGTTTGCGTTGGGAATCTACCGCCCGATAACGGCTGTGGTACCTATGCTTTCGGTTGTACTGATATTTCAGCATGTAACTATGACGCTAGCGCGGATGGGGACGATGGTTCTTGTGACTATTCATGTTATGGATGTACTATTCCTTCGGCATGTAACTATGATCCCGCAGCTGCCTTAGATGACGGTTCATGTGAGTATTCATGTTATGGTTGTACTGTTCCAACGGCTTGTAATTACGACGCTTCGGCAACACAAGACGATGGTAGTTGCGTTTTCAATTGTCAGGGATGTACCGATGCCTCGGCATGTAATTATGATGCAGGTGCTACGATGGACGATGGTTCTTGTGATTACTCTTGCCTTGGTTGTATAGATAATATCGCATGTAACTATGACGCAACGGCTACTGTTGATGATGGCTCTTGTGATTATTCCTGTCTTGGTTGTTTAGACCCAACAGCGTGTAACTACGATGCGTCAGCCACCGTGAGTGACGGTTCATGTGACTATTCATGTCAGGGTTGTACAGATCCAGCGGCATGTAATTTCGAGGTGTCAGCAACAGATGATGACGGAAGCTGTACATATGATTGCTTAGGATGTACAGATTCTGGCGCATGTAATTATGATGCAGGAGCCACAGATGACGATGGTTCATGTAATTACTCATGCCTTGGTTGTACAGACTCCGGTGCGTGTAACTATGACACTGGGGCAACCCAAGATGATGGATCGTGTGATTACTCTTGTCTCGGTTGTATGGATCCAGCGGCATGTAATTACGACGCAAGTGCCACTGAGAATGACGGTTCGTGCAACTATGACTGCCAGGGGTGTACGGATGCCACAGCTTGTAACTATGATCTAACGGCATTGATTGATGATGGTTCATGTGACTATTCATGCCAAGGTTGCACGGATATCGGAGCATGTAATTACGTTGCAAGTGCAAGTCAAGATGACGGATCGTGTGATTACTCTTGTTTAGGGTGTACTGACTCTGGAGCATGTAATTTCGATGCGAGCGCCTCTCAAGATGACGGTTCATGTGATTATGCAGCTCCATTCTACAATTGTGCAGGAGCTTGTATCAACGATAGTGATGGCGACGGCGTTTGCGATGAACTAGAAGTGCCAGGATGTACCTACAACATGGCATGTAATTATAATCCGCTCGCAACAGATGAAGATGGTAGTTGTGATTTTGGGTCGTGCCTTGGATGTACTTATTCAGGAGCATCGAACTTCGATCCAGGAGCTACTATTGATGATGGATCTTGTGAGTACGACCAGCCATTCTGTGTTGGAGATGTAAATGCAGACGGTCAAGTGAATGTCACTGATATCATCCTGTTACTTCAGCATTATGGAAGCTTATGTGATTAGTCTGAACGAGCAGATTCTTTGAAGAATAAATAGAGGGGGAGTCCAAAACAGACTCCGACCATAAAAATACCAGCGAAGGCGAGCCAGTAATTCTTTACTTGGTTTCGCCTTCCGTCGTATATGATGAATATACTCGCTACTGTTCCTGCTAGGAACAAGTCATAAGCGAAGAACCGACTGCTACGTCGTTGGAATTGTTCTTCGAACAAGAGCCATAAGTCGTTGTCATTTTCAATCATGAATGGAATCATCTCTGAATAAGGAAGAATGATCCCAATAATGGCAAGAACTAAGTATAGGTACCTCATGATTCCGCGCTAGCGTATAAATTCACCTCAACAAACTTACTCGCAGGAGTATTGCTCTCATGGGCCTTAGCACCAATAGGGACAAGGGCATTGCACTCTGGGAAATAGGTCGCAACACACTTGCGTGGAATGCTGAAAGGAATCACAATGAAGCGCTCGACCCGACGTTTTTCACCTCGGAAAACACTTTCAATGTCAACAACTTGACCTCTTTTCCAACCTTTTTCAGCGGCGTCTTCTTCATTCATCATAACTACACGTCGCTCGTTCAGAATTCCGCGATAGCGATCGTCAAGTCCGTAAATGGTGGTGTTGTATTGGTCGTGAGAACGAACGGTCATCATAATATACTCCGCCTCCTTAGGGTCAACCTGTGGGAGGTGATTGACGGTGAATTGAGCTTTCCCATTTGACGTATTGAACTTGCGCACACGTGCCCCATTCGGAAGATGGAAGCCATTCGACTGACGCACCTTTCGATTGTAGTCATCAAAGCCTGGAATCACCGCCTCAATTTCATCGCGGATCAGGTTATAGTCATTTCTCCAAGAAGACCATTTCATGGTGTCTTGAGCTGACAAGGTCGCCTCAGCTAATGAACAAACGATGTCCACCTCACTCTTCAAAGCAGCCGAAGGCGCCGGACGGTGGCCTCTACTCTGATGTACAACCCCCATCGAATTCTCAACGGTGTAGAATTGCTTCTTGCCCTGTTGGATATCCGCTTCAGTACGTGCCAAACAAGGGAGGATAATTGCCTCTTTTCCTGTGACAAGATGCGAGCGATTGAGTTTTGTGCTGACCTGAACCGTCATGTCGCAGTTCTGCATTGCCTTACCCGTGAATTCACTATCTGGCGTTGCTGAAATGAAGTTTCCGCCCATGGCGAAGAAGAACTTCACCTTGTTCTCTGCCATCGCTTCAATCGACTCTACAACATCATACCCATGTTCACGCGGCGATTGGAAGTGGAAACGTCCATCAAGTGCATCGAGTAGTCGGGCAGGGGGCTTCTCAAAGATGCCCATGGTTCGATCACCTTGTACATTACTATGCCCTCGAACTGGGCAAGTTCCTGCACCTGGTTTGCCAACAGCCCCTTTCAATAATAGAAGATTCACTATCTCCTGAACGTTGGCTACACCATTGACATGTTGGGTGATTCCCATTGCCCAACAAATGATGATCTTGGTGTTATTTGCCAATAATTCAATCACCGGTTTCAATTGCTGTGCGGTAAGTCCACAGTCTTTGTAAAGCTGGTTCTTGTCTTCTTGATTCAGTTGCGCACGATACTCATCGAAACCAGAAGCGTACTGGGCAATAAACTCGCGATCGAGCACTCTTCCCGGGTTGGCCTCTTCTGCTTCAAAGAGTCCTTTGGCAAGCAGCTTAAGCATCGCAATGTCACCATTGACACGCACTTGAAGGAAGTGGTCAGAAATCTTAGTCCCTCCCTTCAAAATCTCAACCGGACTTTGAGGGTCAACAAATTTCTCTGTACCTACCTCTGGTAGCGGGTTCACATGTACCACCTTTCCTCCATTCGCTTTGCATTTCTGCAGTGCGCTTAACATTCTCGGGTGATTGGTTCCAGGGTTCTGTCCTACCACAAGTACGACCTCTGCTTCGTACAGATCATTCAAAGTCACGGAGCCTTTCCCAATTCCTAAAGTGCGTCCTAATCCCGTTCCACTAGACTCGTGGCACATGTTGGAGCAATCTGGAAGGTTGTTCGTTCCATAGGCACGTACGAAGAGTTGATATAGAAATGCCGTCTCATTGGCAGTCCTTCCTGAGGTATAGAACACAGCATCGTCAGCGTCAATTGATTTCAGCTTAGAACCAATTTTAGCAAACGCATCTTCCCAAGAAATAGGAGTGTAGTGATCTGCATTTTCGGCCAAGTACATTGGTTCTGTGATACGTCCTGAACGTCCGATTTTGTAATCAGACCATGTGCTCATTTCACTGACTGAATGCCGTTCGAAGAAAGCAGGATCGACCCGCTTTTTTGTAGCCTCTTCAGCGATAGCCTTAGCACCATTCTCACAGTATTCAAACAACTTTGAGCGATGTTCCGGGTCAGGCCATGCACATCCAGGGCAATCAAGGCCATCTTTCTGATTTACCTTGGTCATGAGTTTGAAACCTTCAAATAGTCCAATCTCCTCACTCAAGTGGCGAATAGCAACTGTTACACCTTTTACCCCAGCTGCTTTCTTGGGGTTCTTGATGAATTTGATACCTGTAAGCTCCGAAGGAGGTAGAATTTTGACATCTCTCATATCATGCAATATAATCTGATTCAACTGGCTTTAAGCGTATCGAGTCGCGCGACTATCTCGAACAAATCCATACAATTGAATACCTAATTCTTTAGCGAAATCAACCGCAAGACTCGAAGGCGCTGAAACGGCGGCTAGATTGGGTATTCCAGCCATAAAACACTTTGAAACGATCTCATAACTAATGCGGCCGCTCACTAATAGCACCTTCGCATTCGACAGATTCCCTTCAAAAAGTAAATGACCAATTACCTTATCAACGGCGTTGTGGCGACCAATGTCTTCACGGGTAACTAAATGATCTCCTTCATCGGTAAATGCCGCTGCGCCATGGCTGCCTCCAGTGGCCGAAAACAAGTGTTGTTCCTTGCGCATCGCACCAAAGGCTTTTTCAAGATCAATCGAATTCTCAGTGCTATCGATACTTCCACTTCTCCCCTCAAAAGAGGTACGCCCGCAGATACCGCAAGAGGATACAGACAGCAATTGACGACTATTCAAATAACCTTGACCTAGCTTTTCTGAATCAATATCTAGGGTGATTTGATCCATGATGTTTTCTTCGCTAGCGCGGAATTGGAATGCCTTACGATCTAAGCCTTCACCTCGATAGATATCTTCATTATGCAACAACCCGCGAACGAGTTCAGCCTCATGTCCAGGAGTTTGCATGGTGACGGTAAGTGCCTCTCCATTGATCACTACCTGCAAAGGACGCTCTACAACGAGTTCATCCTTTGTGGGTTGAGTATCTCCGTTTCGATTGAGTTCTCCTTCGTAGGCTTGGTGGTTCATTTATGACAATCCAGTGATCACCCCATCGTTATCGATGTCCATTCCTTCTGAAGCAGGCACTGCTGGAAGTCCAGGCATACGCATCATCTTACCGAGAATTGGAATAATGAATCCAGCTCCGGCGGCAAATTCGAATTCACGTACAGTCACGGTAAATCCGGTCGGACGACCACGAAGTGCGTCATTATCTGAAAGTGACTTCTGCGTTTTCGCCATGCAGACTGGAAGCTTATCTAGACCGAGCGATTCAATCGTTTTAATTCCGGTAAGGGCATTCTTATCGAATGAAACAGCGTCTGCACCGTAGATGGTTTTAGCGATAGTCTCAATCTTTTTCTTGACACTGTCTTCTGTATCGTAGATCGGCTTGAAGTTAGATTTCCCTGATTCTACCGCTTCTACAACAGCGCGAGCGAGGTCTTCCGTTCCCGCACCACCGTCAGACCAGCATCGACTCACAACTGCTTTTACACCGAGCTTCGCACATTCATCTTGAACGTGTTGCATTTCCTCTTCTGTGTCTGTGGTGAAATGGTTAATTGCGACTACAGGCTGAAGGCCGAAAGCCTTAATATTTTCAATGTGCTTCTGAAGATTCGGGAAACCTGCCTTCACGAAGTCAATGTTCGGGTTGTTGTACTCATCTTTCGCAGCACCTCCATGATGACGTAACGCACGAAGGGTAGCCACAACGACTACTGCTTTAGGAGCGATTCCCGCTGCTCGGCACTTAATGTCTAGGAATTTTTCGGCTCCGAGGTCTGCACCAAAGCCTGCCTCAGTAACGGTGTAGTCCGCGAGAGACATACCCATCTTCGTTGCGAGGATGGTATTCGTTCCTTGAGCGATGTTCGCGAATGGTCCACCGTGAATGATTGCTGGGTTGTGTTCAAGGGTTTGAACAAGATTCGGCTTCACTGCATCTTTTAGCAATAGCGCCATCGCACCTTCAGCGTTCAAGTCACGAGCATAAACCGGCTTGCGGTCCATGGTATATCCAACGAAGATATTCCCAAGGCGTTTCTTAAGGTCTTCACGGTCTTTCGCCATGCATAGAATGGCCATGACTTCTGAGGCTGGGGTGATGTTAAATCCATCTTCACGAGGAATACCGTTTCCTGTTCCTCCAAGACCGATGGTGATTTGACGCAGAGAACGGTCATTCATATCCATCACACGCTTCCAGTAGATTCTACGAGGGTCAAGACCTAGGCTGCGCGTGCGACTTTGAAGGTTGTTATCAATCAATGCGGAAAGCAAGTTGTTTGCCTTTTCAACCGCAGAGAAGTCTCCAGTGAAGTGGAGGTTAATGTCTTCCATTGGAATCACCTGCGAATAACCACCTCCGGCTGCTCCTCCTTTGATCCCGAAAACTGGTCCGAGTGAAGGCTCACGAAGAACTACGACAGACTTTTTGCCGATTCTATTGAGTCCTTCGTTCAATCCAATCGATGTCGTGGTCTTTCCTTCACCCGCAGGGGTAGGAGTGATGGCCGTTACCAAGATAAGGTTAGAGGCATCAACTTTCGATTCATCGATGAGTTCAAGAGGAAGTTTCGCTTTGGTTGAACCGTACAGTTCAAGCTGGTCTTCTGAGATATCAAGTTTAGAAGCAATGTGGCGGATATCTTTGATCTCTGCTTCTTGGGCGATCTGTAGATCGGATTTGAATTCAGACATAATTTGGCAGGTTTGCTGCACAAATTAGTGAATTCAGATTCCGCCAAAGGCGAAATCACAAAAAGATAAATGATGCGTGCATAACCGTTAGACCTTTCTCAGTCTAAACCAGAAAGATGTGCCCTCATTCACGCGAGATTGAATGTGGTACTCAGAATCATGCGCTTCAAGCACACTCTTTACAATGGCGAGTCCCAACCCAGTACCCTTCGTGGTACCAGAAGGTCGTGTATGGAAACGGTCGAACACCTTCTCTAGATCTTCTTCCGTGATACCAACTCCCGTATCAGCAACGGTTACTTGGAGGAATTCATCCACCTCAGCTATCGTGATCGACACTTTTCCACCTTGTGGGGTGAACTTGATAGCATTATTGGTGAGGTTCTGAATCACTCGATCAATCAATGAGATATCTCCAAAGACCATCGGAAGGTTTTGTGGGATTTGCTCAATGAGGTCGACTCCTTTCTTATCGGCATTTACTCTAATGCTGGCTCCGATATCTTTAGCCAAATCAGAGAGTGAGAAAGGCTCAATGTTTGGTTTGCGATCACGTGACTGCAGTTTTGATAGTTCAAAGAGCTCGTCTACCAATTCACGTAGTTTAATCGTGTTCTTCAGACTCGTTCCCAGGTATTTTTCCAAACGATCAGGAGGGAGGCTGCCGTGCTTCATAAGGACGGTTTCCAGATATCCTTGAATGGAGGATAATGGTGTCCGAAGGTCATGGGAGACGTTCGCCAAGAGTTCCGTTCTCAGGCGATCGAGCTCGTCACGTTCCTTTTTCAGATTCTCTTGTTCCTGAACGATTCCGCGTAGCGAGATAAAGAGAACACCAATGATAATTAACGACACTCCAATCCCAATCAAGGCGTTTTTCCAAGCATTGCGCTCGGCTTCTTGAATGAAACTATCGAAACGTTGATCTACCTGAAGCACACCAACGGTAGTACCAGTGCGGTCTTTGATAGGTTGGAAGGCACTTAGCCAGGTTCCATTGCTATCCGCATACATTTCGATGGTGCCACCGTGATCGTAGTCATCCATCAATTTCTCTGGGTAGTCTAGATAAGGATGCTTCCAGAACGGATTTGTCGAGGTCACGCCAAAACAGAACTTCTTCATACCAGGGTCATAAACCATGGTATAAATAGCTGTTTCAATCATGTTGGCATCCTGCACATGCTTCAGCTGCTCATGAATGGCGAAGTACTCAGCATCGTCATCGTTGTTCATGATCGCGTCCATCGACCCGTGTTTTTCGATGAGGGCTTGATGTATATCGCCATCAATCTCTAAGGCAAGGGTAGAAGCGATACCCTCAAGACGGGCTAGCTCTTTTTCCTCGCTGAGTGCGATTTGTTGCTTATAACTGCTGACAATAAGGAATGCAGAGACCAAGAGGGTCATGAAGACCGCAATCAGAATCAAGCGTTGAAGCGAACTACCGGCGAGACGTTTAAGCATCAAGCATCGTTAAAGCGGTACCCAACTCCCCACGTAGTCAATACGTAATCTGGATTCGCAGCGTCTTTTTCAATCTTAGAACGAAGACGGTTGATATGACTATTCACCGTGTGCTCGTATCCCTCGAAATCATAGCTCCAAACGAGATTAAGCAGTTCTTTACGATCATAAGTAACACCTGGATTGCTTGCTAGCAGGTATAAGAGGTCAAACTCTTTCGGCGTCAATTCAATGCGTTCGCCTTCAACAACCACCTTGCGCTTGCTCTTATCGATTTCCAATCCACGGTAGACAATCTCTTTCGCGTCTTCATCAGAAGCGGTGTCGATTTCTACACGACGAAGAATGGCCTTTACTCGAGCTGTGAGCTCGCGAACACTAAATGGCTTCGTCAAATAGTCGTCTGCACCGGTCTCCAAACCAAGCACTTTGTCGATCTCTTCGCTACGCGCAGTGAGCATGAGAATGGGTGAATTCACCTTTTCTCGACGCAAATCACGGCAGATATCGATCCCGTTTTTACCGGGAAGATTGATATCCAAAACCATCAGATCGAAGGGATTAGATAGTGAATACTCGTATCCTTCCTGTCCGTTTCGGAAGATTTCGACCTCACAATTAAGGTCTTCGAGGTGAAGTTGAACGAGCTCGGCAATGTCCTGCTCGTCTTCTATGATGATGACTTTCCGCATAATAGTTCTTAAAGATTCACAAATAAACCGAGACTTTATAACGAGTTTATCACCTGAAACTCGCTTTTTATAAGCATTTGCTTCATTCTTTCATTCTCAGCGATTTACGTTTATGCCATTTTCGTGACGTTTCCGTTACAAGTTGATTTTACCTTTGAACAACCAATCGGTCAGATTGGTTATGACTGCACACTCGAAAGAGTAGTTTAGTAGTTAGGTTAAGTTTAGTTGTTAGTTATAGGAAGTCCTCGTGTCTAGTACGGGGACTTTCTTATTTCCGCATAAATAAACGAATTTCGTCGTTGCTTATACGGAAACGAAGAGATGGATTACATGCTACAATACACAAGAACAGCCTTCTTGACAACAGCGCTTATTTCCGCGCTAGCGATCAACGCACAAGAAAAAACAAACGATTGGTTCAACTTAGACCTGCTTGATGATCAAGTCGCAGGAATCTCAGTAGACAAAACATACGCTACTCTTATCGACGGACGCCAAGGAGAGGAAGTCGTGGTTGCTGTCATCGACTCAGGGGTTGATATTGAACACGAAGACCTTGTGAACGTGATCTGGGTGAACGAAGACGAAATTCCCGATAATGGTATTGATGACGACGGCAATGGTTACATCGACGACATACATGGATGGAGCTTTATTAGTGGCCCCGGAGGTGATGTTCACTATGATAACCTCGAGTTCACGCGTGTATACAAGGAGCTAAAGGGCAGATTCGAAGGAAAAGCCAAAGGTGATATCGCAAAAGACGATAAAGAAGATTACAAGCGTTTCTTGTACTTCGAAGATCAATTTGGCAAGCGTGTAGACAAGGCTAAAGAGGAATACGAAGAATTCAAGCAGGTGGTAGATATCTACAATTACGCGAAGATTCAGATGGAGAAAGTCTTTGGTCACGATGACTACACGCTTGAAGATGTGAAGTCATTGGAAGGAGGAGACGAAGCTTCAAACGCTTTACGTGACTTCATGATTCAAGCACTAGAGAACGACTTAGAAAGCGCCATTGATGAGGGGTTAGAGCATTTTCAGAATACGTTAACCTACAGCTATAACCTTGATCTTGATTCAAGAGAAAAAGTAGGTGACGATCCAAATGACCTTTCTGATCGCTTTTACGGCACGAATCGCGTTGAAGGACCTCGAGCTGATCACGGTACGCACGTGGCTGGTATTATAGCCGCTGAACGCGGGAATGGAATCGGAATTGATGGGGTGGCAGACAAAGCACGAATTATGGTGCTTCGTGTCGTTCCTGACGGAGATGAACGTGATAAAGACGTAGCCAACGCCATTCGCTATGCCGCAGATAACGGTGCGAAAATCATCAACATGAGTTTCGGAAAGAGCTACTCGCCGGATAAAGCTTACGTAGACCAAGCAGTAAAATATGCAGAAGACAAAGGTGTGCTCATGGTTCATGCCGCTGGAAACTCGAGCAAGAACAATGATAAGAGCAACAACTTCCCGAACCCAGTCATGGAAGACACGCGCGAGATCTCACCTCTATGGATTGAAGTAGGAGCTTCAGGTCCAGAAATCGAGACCCTTGCTGCTAGCTTTACCAATTACGGCAAAAAAGCAGTAGACGTTTTTGCACCAGGTGTAGACATCAACAGTACGGTTCCTGATAGCAAGTACGAAGAGAACTCAGGAACAAGTATGGCGGCTCCAGTCGTAAGTGGTCTCGCTGCATTGATCTGGTCATACTACCCGGAATTGAAAGCCAAAGACGTCAAAGACATCGTGGTGAATTCATACAAGTGGTATGGTAAGATCAAAGTTGACCACCCAGGCAAACCAGGTAAAGAAGTGAAATTCTCAAAACTCAGCAGAACCGGAGGAGTTGTGAATGCTTACAACGCATTCAGAATGGCTGATGAGAAGAGGAAGAGTTAGAGGAAGAATAAGAATGAGAAATAGAATAAGAGAAGGTGCTTTTGGGCGCCTTCTTTTATTCTACGTGAACCTCGAGTAGATCTAGCTTGCAGCTGCATTGACCAGCACCAATAATGTTCTTTGTATCTACAGAGTAGACCCAATTGCTGGAGTTGTTCGGGTTGATGAGAACTTCCGTTTCTTCATCATCCACAACGGAGAATTGGATTTGCTGCGCCCAATTGAGTGGACATCCCTCAAACTCATCTACGGTTCCGATTTGGTCGAGGTAAGTGAGTACGGTTCGTTCTCCGGCGCCTACGATAATAGTGTCTGGAACGGAATCAAAAGTGGTTTGAACCACGACTTGAATATCACTGTTTGATTCGTTCTCCATTGCCGCGAAGTACTCGACACGAGGATCACAACTTGCGAACAAGAGAGGGCAAGCCAATAGAACCATCGAGCGCTTGAAGAACCTTCGGTTTGATCTATCCTTGCTCTTGTTGTTCAATGATAATGTCATGTACATGTTTAGGATCGTGAATCACTTCAAAGGTAGGTGATAAAGGACGCATTGAAGGAAGGTGCATCAACTGACCCAGATTATGAGTTCTTCCGGGATCATTGAAAAAAACGGAACCGTGTCCATCTTTTCGTTCACCGAAGGATACTGACGTAATGTCTTTCATATCTAAGGTGATCAATCGCTGTTCGGATGCTCCGCGTAGGATGATGATTCGCTTATCGGTGACTCCATAAATGGTTCGTTTACGGCGCATCATGTCCACAATTTTGCGTCCGAAGGTGAGGAACAGTCCGATAAGTACAAACGGAAGACCGAAAATGGAGTTTATGATGGAGGTGTTTAACGCCATGGAAAACCATGTTAGGGAGAAGAACAGCCAGAACAAACCGAAGGGAATCATGAACGTATCAAACTTCCTGAAAACGATTCCCTGTTTCGGCATACCTACCCACTTGAGCTCTTCATTTCGAGAAATGTAGGGTTCAATAATGTGCTTAGCCGAAAGATTTGGTTGGTTCATGGTTGCGGTTCGAGCCGAAAAGGTACATCGGTTGATTCATATGCTGAAATCACTTTCGATGAACAATTCAGATGGAATTCTAGGGTGTTAATCGATGATGGAAATGGTATTCAAGACGACATGAGCAGAAATCAAAGGCCATAGATTTCGTCCGCTTAAAACATATGCCGCCCCGAATATTAGACCGATCAAACCTGTCGTGACCGACCTCGGAGAAAAATCATAGGAATGTCGAAAGCCAAAAATGAGGGCTTGAATTAAAACGGCTAGAACGGTACTCACTGGAATTTTGCCAAGTAGTGCTTCGAAGCGATTGAGCGAAAAACCGCGGTCTTGAAGCTCCTCCAAGAAAGACTCAATCCAAACAAAAATGAGTGTCATGAGGAGCATTGATGAAGAATCTTTGATGGTATGAATGGGAGAGTTTTCTTCGACAGATTCCGTGAACAAGTCTCGACCAAAGAGCTCAAAAGCCATAATCGAAGCAACTGTTCCTACGAGCACCAATCCTGTGATTATGAGAACCCGGATGACAGAATGGGACTTTGTCAATCCTAAAGCTTTCCATGATTGATTGCGTGCCTTTAGAAGAATAGTGGCCGTGCCAACAGTCAAGATCGAACGGAAGAACGCATTGCCCCAAAAGCCAAACACTTCAATATAAATCTCTCTGGTACCGAACATTACTGCCAGAAATATCAGTAAGTCGAGGAGGGCGTGATATGGCTTGAGTTGTGGATTATCCATAGAAGTAGACTAAGTCAAGAACTCGCTTTAATCGGAATCCATATTTCCTCTTCACTTTCGGGGTCGTCATTGCGGTAATTGGCCCCGAGCACTTCAAAATGTGGACGGTCATCTACAGCATATGCTGACTGCGGAATCCATTGCGAAAAGATGTATTGGAAAACAGAAGGATCATTGCTCGATCCCTTATAGTCGAAGACTGCATAAAGCCCACCTTCAAGTTCAAATGTCTGTAGACCTTCAGGGATCATGTCAAAACTATTGACCTCAACCAAGGCCCATTTCTCAAATTTCCGTGCAGGATTGAACGCTAAATAATAGTCGGAAGGGTAGACCTGCAGTGAGATCTTATCTTCTGATGCCCGGTTACCAATGGTCTTTATTTCAGGTCCCATTCGACCCCAAAGTTGACCCGTTAAGTTGTTCACCAAACTCATTGTGACACGTAAACCAACCAGCTTCTTCGGTTCGCATTTAACAATTCGTGGAGAAAGTGACATGGTTGAATTCAATTGTGGTGGAAGCTTTCTTTACCAGCTATTCCGTTTGATGTATACTAAAATACGATCTGAATTAAACTTCAAAATGTATTTCGGATGATAACGCACATGGTATCCATAATAGTTAGAAACCCGACCTATGGTGACATCAGCGTAGAAGGAGCACCCTTTTGGAACATCTCTGCAGCGAACTTTTGACAACTCTAGGGTCTCCGTATCGAAGCGCATATAGTCCCAAAGGAACATACCGCGATTGATGAATATGGAATGCTCATACTCGTCGTAATATGAGTTCGAAAGGAGCACCTTTTTGTGCACCAGCTGGTAGTGAAAGAGTGTCGGTTCTCCTTCTACGTTGTAGAAGAATAGCCGTGTTGGTCGAGAATTAAAGGACAATACTACGGTGCTGTCTTTGGGAATGAATAATACTTCATCAGGCAAGCTCAACCAAGCAATATGCTCCGGCCATTCTACGTCAAGAACCAAATCAAAACTCGGTGGAATATCCAATTGACTCAAGCCGTTCATAGAGCTGAGATTGAGCGCCAATAACCAGAGTAGGTGAGAGAATCGCATTCTCCTTCTAATTCTCATTCTCATTCGAATTCTTCCTCTTCTCCTCTTCCCACCAAGGATCAAAACTCAAATTCAAATGTCCAGGAGAAGTGATGGATTCCCCAATATTTGGTGTGGCGATCGGTACATTCTTGTTTGAGGCTTCGGCCGTTACGCGCTCCACGGGATCGGTCCAGCTGTGTGTGGCTAGCTGAAAAGAGCCCCAATGGATTGGTACCATGAGATCAGCCTTTACGTCAAGCGAGGCTTGCACAGTCTGTTCTGGAGACATATGAACGTCAGCCCAGAGATCGTTGTACTGGCCACATTCCATTAAAGCAATATCAAAACGTCCGTACTGCTCTCCAATTTCTTTGAAGTGCTCTCCGTATCCTCCGTCACCACTGAAATAGAGGCTCAAGTACTGGTGTTGGATTACCCAAGACCCCCAGAGGGTTGCCGATTGATCGGTTAGACCTCTTCCTGACATATGTCGGGAAGGAGTAAATACGATGCTCATTTGATCTAACTGGACTTCCTGCCACCAGTCCATTTCAGAAATCTTGTCTTCGGCAATTTCCCAGCGTCTTAAGTGGTTTCCTACCCCAAGAGGGACGAAGAAATGATCCACCTTATCACGCAATTCTACAATCGATTCGTAATCGAGGTGATCGTAGTGGTCGTGAGAAATAATGACGGCATCCACATGAGGAATGTCTGCAATAGTGATTGGCATTTCTTTATGGAAGCGAGCTCTACCCAATAGAGGGTGAGGTGCGGCATATTGTCCAAACACAGGGTCCAAAAGAATCACTTTCCCGGCCGTTTCGAGAAGAAAGGATGAATGCCCAAGCCAGGTAACGCGTGAAGATTCGGCATCAATGTTCAACAGTTCTTTTGGGTCGAACTTCTCTACCTCAATGTTATCTGGAGGCGCCACATTTGGATCTGGATTCATTGTCTCCTTGATCATTGCCGAAATGCTGTGACAGTTCATTTCCATGACAATCATCTCCTTATTGGTGAAGACTCCATCTTCATAATGTCCGGTAGCAGCGTATGCTTCCTTTTGCTCCTCAGAAGCTTGCCCACCAAACTGCGGACTCAAATTCACAAAGGCCACACCGATAATGGTGATCAATAGAATGAGAATACTAAGGAAGGCGAAGAAGCGTTTGATGATGCGTTTCAACATGACTTGGAAAGTGAGAAGTTTGGGTGAAGGTACACGAATATTTGGGGGCTAGGGTGGATCGCGATCCGCGATCTGCGCTCCTATCACCGCAATCCGCGTTCCGCGCTCCTATTCCGCGTTCTGCGTTCCGCGTTCCGCGCTCCTCTTGAAAGGGCGAATGATCAACCGCGCATCCCTCGCATATTGAACATAGTTCCATGTCCAGTTGACCAGTACAAGTACTTTGTTTCTGAATCCGATAAGCTGCACAACGTGCACAACCATCCAAATAACCCAAGCGAAGAACCCGCGGAAATGACCTTTAGGGAGGTCAACTACCGCTCTGTTACGGCCAATAGTGGCCATAGATCCTAGGTCTTTATATTTGAATGGGGTGGGTTCTTTGCCTTTGCTTTCAGCTAGAATGTTTTTAGCGAGGTTCGCCGCCTGTTGAATGGCCACTTGAGCAACCATCGCATGGCCTCGAGGGTTCTCTTCATCAATCATCGCCGAGACGTCTCCAACCGCGTAAGCGTCTTCGATGCCTTTTACTCGGTTGAATTCATCCACTTCGATGCGGTCATTTCGTGTCAGCGCCTCCGCGTTAATTCCTTTGACCGGAGCACCCTTCACACCTGCAGACCAAATGAGCGTCTTCGCTACGAATGATTTACCATTCTTTGTTTTGACAACACGTCCGTCGTAAGACTCAACCAGCGTATCGAGCCATACCTCCACATCAAGCGATTCCAATGCCTGCAGGGCATCCGCAGATGATTTCTCGCTCATGGCACTTAAAACTCGTGGAGAAGCCTCTATAAGGCGAATAGACATGCGTCGTACATCGAGATCTGGGTAATCTCGCGGCAGGATATGTTTTCTCAATTCAGAGATGGCACCCGCGAGTTCTACACCAGTTGGACCAGCGCCAACAATGATCACATTCATCAGGGCCTCACGTTCGTTCAAATCAGAAGTCAGTAAGGCCTCTTCGAAGTTTTGTAGAATCAAGCTTCGAATATCCAATGCCTCAGGAATTGACTTCATCGACATTCCGTGATGTTGAAGTTCACTGTTGCCAAAGAAGTTCGTGTCGCTTCCCGTAGCGATGACCACCTTGTCATAGGCGAGCTCACCGATGGAGCTGTACACTACTTTCTTCTCGGGATCAATGTGCGATACTTCAGTCAGTCGGAAGAAAAGATTCTTCTGTCCTTTGAAGATCTTACGCAAGGGGTGACCGATGGAATCGGGCTCCAGTCCTGCAGTTGCGACCTGATAAAGAAGTGGTTGGAAAGTGTGGTAGTTGTGCTTATCAAGCAATACGATTTGTACCGCTTTGTTTTTAAGCGACCGGGCTAATTCTAGTCCGGCAAATCCCCCGCCGATGATGACGATCCGGGGTACGTTGGCGTCCGGAATGTTCAAAAAGAAAACTTTTTCCAAAGGTAAGGAATAGTGATTCATTTCGGAGCAGTACTTTTGCATCAAATGCGAGAATTTAAAGCAGCAGAAGACGCCACACTTCTTGACTTGATCATCGAGGAATTCGGCTACGCTTCCAAGAACAAAGGCCGCAAGCTCATCAAGGCGAAGCAGGTCATGGTCAATGGCAACATTGACAACTATCCTTCACGTATGGTGGAGAAGGGAGCGCACATTAAAGTGCTCGATGAACCAAAGGTGGAGCGTGAGGCGAAACCAACGAAGAATCTTCCTTTTGTCATCCTTCATGAAGACGAGAGCGTGCTTGCTTTTGAGAAGCCTGCAGGTTGGATTACGGCTTCACCTGATCGTAAAAAGCGGACAGCTTTCTCGGTGGTGAAAAAGTGGTTGCTCGATAAAGATCCGGAGTTGGATGAGGTATTCTTCGTGAATAAGCTTCCAAAGGATGCCAGTGGGATTGTTGTTGTAGCCAAAGACGCTGTTACTCGTGTTCGTTTGCAAGGGGAGTGGAACCGCTTGAACAAACGTTTCTACGTACTAGCTCGCGGTGGTTTCGAAGAAGACGGTGAAATTGGATACCGTTCGAATTACAAGAAAGAGGAAGAGACCTTTGTGTTTCCTTTTCGCACGATGATGCAGGGCGATCGTTACGCCATCCTTCGTGTAGAGATGAAGAAGGAGTCGTTCTCGGAGCTTTTCTCTATGCTTGATTCTGGAGGCACACCAGTACCAGGTTATGCACGTCGAGGTAAGGCAGATAATCCGCTGGGCCGACTTGGTCTGCACTTCTTTAGCATTGAAATTCCTACGGCGAAAGGAGACGAGATGATTCGTACCAAGATGCCAAAAGAGTTCCTCAATCTTGTTAAATTCAACCACGCATGACGTCGTTGTTGTTGAATATCGCAGATAGCACTAATGTTGCTCAAGGGCACAAACAGATCACTGATCAAATCAATGTGCTGGCGATTATTATTGGAGCCATCATCATCTTGGGATTGATTCTCATCGTTAGATGGATCTTCTTAGAACGGGCAAAAAAGCAGCAATGAGCCAACAGATCGAACGCAAATGCAGTGAATGCGGCCATTGGAATGTTGGTCATCACGAACACTGTGAATCTTGCGGTGCGCTCATCGATCCTCAAAAGAAACTAGTTGTTGAAAGCGAAAAGCGTGAGTTGGCCAGAGCAAATGGTCCGAAGTCACGTTTAGATAAGGTGGTGAACCATTTCAAAACCACCAAGAATCCATTTTTGAAACTCATCTACCTCGTACTTTCGGCACTTTGGTTTGTGTATTGGGTCATTCTCTCATTCATTCTATGGGCAATCGCAGCGTCACCGGGTTAGTTGCCACCAATGGCGTGCTCTTCAATCTCAGTTGGGCCGCTTATTTGATTTTTCGCTCCTGGCAATGGGGAGCCGGAGGGGTACCACAATGGATGAGTTCCTATTTCGCGGATGTACTTACCTTGATTGTTCTGCTGCCTATCATGGAAGAAATCTTAAGCTTCCTGTATCGCCGTCGCATTCGTATTTCAACGCTTCAGGTACTCTTCACCACCGTATATCTTTTTATTGTCATGGAATGGCTAGCGCCGAAGTACTACTCCTTCGCAACGGCAGATCCGTGGGATGGCTTGGCTTATGCTTTCGGAGCCGGGTGTTTTTTACTCGAGCGCAGGCTAAAAAACAAGGGCGCTTTTTCCGGAAATCCGAAGACTCCTTCCAAAACGCCCGCTGCTCTCTCGATGACCAAGTTGAAGAATTAAACCGCAGCTCCAACAAGCGTTTTACCGCTGTTAGTCAAAACTTTACCTGTGTCACTTCGTCGTGATCACCAGGCATCGTGAGTACAACCAAAATGCTGCGGGATCTTTGATCAACAAGGTGAGGGATCCGTTCTCATCTGCGCTCATTTCGTAGCTTGATTTCGGATGCTCAGTATGGATCTCAGCCTTCTTGCTGAACAGTGCAAGAGAGCGAGTGGTAGAGGCGTCAATGCTTTCCCAACGTGCTGTCGTCGGTTGTTCAGTACTGACCATTGTCTTCTTAAATAAGGGGAGTCCTTTGCGTTCGATAAAACCAGCCGCTTCGAGTTCTTCAGCGCTACCAATGGCTACTAAACGTCGATTATACGCTTCATTCACCATACTCACGCGGTCTTCCAAATTGCAGATTTCCGATTCCGCGCTAGCGAGTTCTTGTTCAAGGAAAACAATGTCAAAAGTAGCTTGCTCCAAATCATTGAGGAGGCTAGAAATTTCTGACTCTTGTTGCTCTGTCTGTGCCATTAACTGACCAAGGTCCATTCGAATCGACTGATTCTCAGTTTTGTAATCCCAGAGTTTGAGCTCTAGACTATCAATGTCTGTCTCGTAGCGTTCGAGAATCGTCGCGAGTTGCGCGATTTTCGTTGAAACTTCTTGTGTGATCTCTTCTTCGCTGTTGAGAACAGAGGGTAGCAAGGCATTGAGTTCGCGATGCACTTGAGCTACGTAGTTTTTCTTTTCGCTGAGCGCGGAACGAAGTATATCTACTTCTTCTGCCATCACGGCGTTTTCTGCTTGGAGTTCTTCAACGGCAACCTGGTCGTCATTGCAGGCCATAATTCCGAAGGAAAGAATGAGTATGTAGGCTAACTTCTTCATGATCTTTTTCTTTGTTAACGGTGAAGTTAAGCCAGTGATACGCTGCTGATGGGGCATTCCTAGAATCCGTTAGGAGATCGGAATTATTCGATAAAAAAAAATCCCGCAGGTGCGGGATCTTGTAGTAATTGGGTTAAATGTAGCTGCTATCTTTCAGCCAATCTCTTAATGCTAGTCTTTCATCACCTCCGAGGTGTCGGAAGGCTTTTCTCAATTCTTTTCTAAATAGGATCGGGTCAAAACTCACTTTGCCCAGAACAGTCTTATAGTACTCCAACATATAGCGTCAGAAAAATTAAGTTATTGGTTAGTGCGTGTAAGCTTAGATAGTAGATTGTTCCGAAACCAAAATTATATACGCCACTAGGGGAATAAGGGTTTCACTTCACCATCAAAAAATCTTCGGTCTGCTCAATGGCATCCATGATTTGATGTAGAATGTCGTCAACAGGAGCGTCGTAGTTGATCTTCAAAGGCTCCTTTACTTGCATCTTCAGGGTGGTGCCTTTCTTCTTCTTCACCAGTCCTTTTTTATCAAATGCTCTTCGGAATCCATCAATGACCACTGGGACAACCAAAGCCTCGGTTTGTTTGATCAAGTGAGCTGTTCCTTTTCTTCCTTGAACGAACGGGGTAGTAGTACCTTGAGGGAAAGAGACTACCCATCCATCATTTAACGCAGTGACTACTTTTTCAGGATCTTTTGGATCAACCTCTCGCTTGGTATTCTCGCCGTCTTTACGCCAAGTTCGTTTTACAGTTATAGCACCACCAGCTCTCATCAGTTTAGGAAGGAATCCTTTCGACATGGTTTCTTCGGCAGCGACGAAATAGATGTTCGTCTTCTTAGCCAACAGGAATCCCGGGAAACGAATGTTGTTCGGTTTTCCAGCGATAGCTGATTGAATCACATGAAACATGAAGGTAACATCAGCGAAGTAGGTCTGGTGATTGCTCACAATGAGTACGTTTTTGTCTCGTACCTCTTGAAAGACTTCAGCTCCTTCAATTTCAGCCTCATACTTCCAGTTGAATCGAGGCCAACTCGCTGCTCCGAAGATTCGGATCAAGCTTCTCTTTACCCACAGTGGTTGTCCAAAAGCGTTGCGCTTCATGCCCCCAAGATACTTGATTCTCTGCTAAGCATACGTTCTGGATACGAAAGCTTATAAAAAGGATAAGGCCCGAACGTTTTCGGACCTTACCAACCTTAACCAAAATAACTATTAACCAAAACCAAAACTTACTAGAGAAGTAATGTTGCTTGGAGTATTGCAAGTGCCGTGCCAAAAATGATCTGAATTTCTAAACAAGCGTTAAAAATCTGCGTTGTTGTGGGTTTGCCCGAGACACTTCTGAGATAGATTACCCGATCTGCTTTGCTATCTTTGCGGCGTTAAATGAAAACACTCATCTCATGAAAGAAGTAGTAATTGTTGGAGCGGCACGTACGCCAATGGGAAGTTTCCTTGGAGCGTTGAGCAGTGTTCCAGCAACTAAGCTCGGGTCGGTTGCGATCAAAGGAGCCCTCGATAAAGCAGGAGTTGATCCTGCACTTGTTCAAGAAGTATTTATGGGGAATGTTCTCCAAGCTGGTCTCGGTCAAGCACCTGCTCGTCAGGCGGCAATGGGAGCAGGTATTGGAAATAACGTACCATGTACTACAGTAAACAAAGTATGTGCTTCAGGGATGAAGTCAATCAGCATGGCTGTTCAAACCATCAAAGCAGGCGATAATGACATCGTAATTGCCGGTGGTATGGAAAACATGAGCTCTGTACCTCACTACTTTAGCGCCCGTAACGGAAGCAAATTCGGTGATATAAAGATGCAAGACGGTATGTTGAAAGACGGCTTGACTGACGTTTACAACAAGGTGCACATGGGGAATTGCGCTGAGCTTTGCGCTAAAGAGAAGAACATCTCTCGTGAAGAACAAGATGCTTTCGCTATCGAATCTTACAACCGCTCTGCGAAAGCTTGGAGCGAGGGTAAATTCAACGATGAGGTAGTTCCTGTTGAAGTACCACAGCGTCGTGGCGATGCCATCATAGTGAGTGAAGACGAAGAGTACAAGAACGTACGTATGGACAAGATCCCGAATCTACGTCCGGCGTTTGACAAGGAAGGAACTGTAACCGCAGCGAACGCTTCGACATTGAATGATGGAGCTTCTGCAGTTGTATTGATGAGCGCTGAAAAAGCAGCTGAACTAGGTTTGAAGCCACTTGCACGTGTCGTTGCTACTGCTGATGCAGCACAAGAGCCAGAGTGGTTCACTACAGCTCCTTCAAAAGCACTTCCAATTGCATTAGGTAAAGCAGGCCTTTCAAACGATGATATCGATTACTGGGAATTGAATGAAGCATTCTCTGTAGTAGGTCTAGCGAACATTGCAGAACTCGGACTTGATGCTTCGAAAGTGGACGTTAACGGTGGTGCCGTAGCACTCGGACACCCACTGGGGTCTTCTGGAAGTCGTATCGTAGTGACATTGATGAACGTACTGAAGCAGAACGGCGGTAAGTACGGTGCAGCAGGAATCTGCAACGGTGGAGGTGGAGCCTCTGCAATTGTGATTGAGAATCTCTAAAGGTTATTCCTTTTTGAAATACTGAATCCCTGGCCTCGGCTGGGGATTCTTGTTTTTACCACTTATAGAAAAGCCCTAAGCTCATCGCTGGGGCAGCGGCAACGGAGACCTTTTCCCCGGGGAAAGCACCTCCAATCGAACCGAAGGCGCCTACGCCTTTGTACAAGTCTTCAACAAAGATCTTCGCCAAAAAAGCTGAGTACTCCTGAAAGCTTGTGTGAAGTCCTGTTTCTATAATGGCTGGAGCATCTACCAAAGCACTGCCATTTCCGAGGTTGTGAAGTCGATGGATATTCAGGATTAAAAGGATTTTGTCATTCGGCAGTCGCTTTCCCACCTCGGCGCCCATTGTCAAGTAATCATGATAGTCATTGGTCCGGTATCCATATCCGAAGTATCCAAAGTAATACCAATCACCACTGCTGCTTCCGAAAGAGAGTGTAGGCTGAATTGAATAGGCGTCAACCCCTGTGGCTAATCCGGTGGAAGTATCGCGTTCGGCGGTAGCCAAACCAACCTGAGTCAAGAACGCCGCTTTCCACTTCTTATCTATGACAGTATACTTCGCAAAAGCACTAATGTTGCCAAATGCCGACAATCTTCCCTCATCGAATTGAGGGGGGATGCTGTCAACCCGTGCAGAACCGCTATTAGCCATTCCGAATGGGATATTAGCACCAACCGTAAGCTTGTCACTGATCCCGAATTCGCCATAAGCGGCCAAGACAACCTCAGAGAGAATTCTCTCGGTCGGACGGGTATCACCAGTTCCTGTGCGTTCATCGTACAGACTCGAATAATTCGAAATTGAGTTGAATACTAACTGCGAATATCCCTTTCCCTTTCCCTGGGCCCACGGTCCCTGAGCGCTGGAGTCAATTGAAAGAAGAGAGTAGAACACAAAGGCAGTAATTGCTAAGATTCCAGGTTGTTTGACGGATTTCATAGTTCTCAAAATCTGTCTTCAAAGATGAAACGAGTAATAGACAAGGATATCACAGATAAGTGACCATTGGTTTTGCAATGAGGTTAAACATTCATCGCCTTTCGAAGCTTTCCTGCTAGGAACCATACGAGTGCAGCGAACAAGAAGAAACCTACAGTCATGCCTTTCTGCAGATTTAGGTCGGGGTCATTTGGTTCCATTTCTATGAGGCCTTTGGCCGAAAAAATGAAGAGTCCTGTAGAAATGATGAGGGCGAAAAAGACAATGATTGTTAGCATTCCTTTCCAGAAGAGAGAGTTCTTCCAGTGGTTTCATGGGGTACGAAGGATGCTCGTCATTTTTTTGCCACGAGCAAGCTCATCAATCACCTTATCGAGGTAACGGCATTGTTGCGTCAGCTTATTTTCAATTTCTTCTACACGATAGCCACAAATCACACCTTTGATCAACGAAGCATTTGGATTCAAATTCGCCTGCTCAAAGAAGTCTTTAAAGGTTGACTTTGCTTCAATATGCTTCTTCAAGTCGTCTTCAGAATACCCCGTCAACCAAGTAATCACCTGATGCAGTTCATCTACTGTTTTTCCTTTCTTTTCAACCTTAGTTACATAGTGAGGATAAACAGAGGCGAAGGTCATCTTCGCAATTCGTTCGTCGTGATGGGCTGTTGAAGACATCGTTTAGGCTTTAGGCGTTGGGCTTTAGGCGTGAGTCTTACTAATGTAGGAGAAATTTAGACAAGGGTCTAGAAACGATAATCGATAATCGATAACTAATCACCAACAACTAAAGCCTAAAGCCTAAAGCCTAAAGCCTATAGCCCAACGCCTAAAGCCTAAAGCCTAAAGCCTAACACCTAGAGCCCATACCGCCCATCAGGTAATACCTTCGGAAACGCATACTTCGGGTCGGTGAGGAGCTCATAAACCGCTGTATCACGCTCAGAGAGGAGTTCTGGGGTGTTTAATTGCCATTCATCGTTAATCTCTTTATTACGGTTGATTTGGGCGCCTAGGAGGGAGGTGAGGGCCCAGTAATGGTACTCGGTGATTTGGCAAGCGTAGGCGCATGTTCTGTCGTTATAGCTGTACCAAGAAGATTCAGGATACTGTCTTGGGATTTTCTTGTGGTGACCACCTCGCGCTTGATCCATAGCGTTGGCGATGGAAGTTCCTTTCACTTCTCCGAAAATTTGAGGGTAGGCTTTTGCGTAACCGGCATGTGTAATAATGTGCAAGACCTCCTCCAGACTAGCGTCGAAACGACCGGTCATTCCATTCGCCACGAATTCAGGTTGCGTTTCATCGTTTCCCAGGTCTTGACCTTCGCGATCACTTGGTGACGCTTCACGTCGAAGGTCTTTGGGGTTTTCCCACATGATCATAAACGCCTTGGAAGCCAGCATGCTTTCGAGCACCAACTGGTTATCAGGCACTCCATCTTCATCGTTGTCGAGGTATTGAGCCATCACATTCGCAGCGTGAAGTAGCCTTTCCTCCTCAACCCCAGGCGCAGCATATATGTCAACACCAAAGACCACGATTTTGCGGTTGAAATAATCGAAGCCTTCATCATTATGCTGAATGATTTCGAAACTTGGTCGATCGGACTGAAAGGAGAGTAGGTATATCGACAGGAGCAATGCAAGCTTGAACATAACGCAATATATGGACGGGGGGCTAGAATCGATAATCGATAAACTATCACCAAGAACCAACGACCAATAACTAAAGCCTAACGCCTATCGTCTTACGCCTCCCTAGTCAATTACTGCTCGCGAGAATAACTAGCTCGTTCTACTTGCCGTTCGAACCAAGTGAAATTTTCGGAGAAAGGTGCTGGAATGATTTCAATCAAACGTTCGTTGCCGTCGTCATCGATGAATTTCACCTTTCGAAAACGAGTGTTTCCTAAGGTTACTAGGCTAGTCTTAATAGATTGAATTCGGTAAAGTGGAATGTGTGCTACTTTATTCTTCCTCTTGATGTAAAGAAAAGATTCATCACAGAAGAAGGTGCGAGAATTGTCTAGAACATAATATGCCAAAGCCGTCACTGAAATGATGAGAAGCACAATAAAGAAATGTGCCCATCCAAGCTTATGCTGATCTTCTAAGAAAAGAATGAGGATCACGAAGCAAAGTCCTTGAGCAAGGGCGAAATACTTCCAAGGCCGACTATTTACTGATATGCGACGCACGAAACAAATCTAGGCAAATGCGGGGGAAACGTGAGACGAGGGTCTAGGGGCTAGAATCGATAATCGATAGACGATAATCTATAACTAAAGACTAAGAACCAATAACCAATAACTAATAACTTTCCGTACCACTGACAACATTAAACGTAGGAATTGAATTGGTTCCGCATACCGCATACCGCATACCGCATACCGCATACCGCATACCGCATACCGCATACCGCATACCTGAAACAAAAAAGCCGCCTCGCAAGCGAGACGGCTCTTTTTATTCAGTTAAGCGAGCTATTGCTTATTTGTTAACCACTAGTCGTCCAGTGATTACATCGTTCTCTGTTGTTAGACGGTAGAGGTAAACTCCAGTTGGAAGGTTACGCGCGTCCAGATCGATACGGTAGTTCGTACCTGCTTCCGCGTTAGCGTTGTAAACTTCAGCAACTTTCTGACCGTTCAAGCTGATGATCTCAACTACAGTCATTCCGTCGTTTTCTACGTTGAACTCTACAGTTGCGCGATCGATAGCTGGGTTAGGGTACACATTTACACGTGTCTCTTCTCCACCTTTGAACGCTACAGGAACGTACTCGTCTGCGTCAACACCGATAACTGGGTTTGAACCACTCTGATCTTCGAAGTAGATCACCTGAGTGAAACAAGTTTCGTTACCTGCACAGTCAACTGCACACCAAGTGCGCTCGATGCTGTACTGTGGACAACAATCGTGATCGAAGGCGAAGTCACCTGATCCGTTTACGTCCGCTCCAAGGAATGACCCGCTGTAAGTGAACCAACCACCAGAACCGTAGTTCTCGTTTACGTTGTTTGCAGCGATACCAACCTGGTAACCGTAGTAGTAGTTAGCTGGCGCGTGAGATAGGTTCAATGAAGACCCATCGTAATCACCCCATCCTGTCAAAGTAGCTCCTTCAGACATGATGTAGTACATCCAATCTAGGTGGTTGTCACCTGAGATTCCACAGTCATCTTTGAAGCTAGTTGGGAATCCTTGAGTTGACCACTCTTCCCATGGTAGACCGTTTTCGAACTCAACGTCGATCACCCATCCAGCGTTCGCGTTTTCGTTGTTGTAAACAGTACCAGTCAAAGTAGCAGTTCCATCAGGGTACTCTACCCAGTTTGCATCAAGTGTGCTGTAGTATGAAGCCGACTGACCGTCGAAGTTGAATAGTACAACGCTCCATAGTTCAGTACCTGCACAAGTCTCTCCGTCTTCGTATGCTTCTGGAGTCATTGCAACACAGTCAGCAGAAGAACCTTCAGCTGGTAGGTCACCAATCAACTCTTCAGTGTAGCTTACTTCAACGTCTCCTTCACATGCGTCGAATGCAGTTACATCTGCTGCTGCAGGAACCTCATCTTCACAGTCAAGAGCTAGTTCAGCGTCAGGAGTACCATCAAGAACAGGAGCAGTAGTATCAACTACAGTGATGTTCTGTGATGCAGTTGCAGTGTTTCCACAAGCGTCAGTTGCAGTGAACACACGTACAATGCTGTACTCGCTATCACAATCGCTATCCGCTACATCGTCAGTGTAAGTAACTGTTACGTCACCACAGTTGTCAGATGCTTCAGCGTTCATGTCAACGATCTCTTCGTCACACTCGTAAGTAACGTCAGCTGGTACGAAAGTGAATTCAGGAGCAGTTGTATCAACTACAGTCAACGTCTGCGTAGCAGATGTGCTGTTTCCACACTCGTCAGTTGCAACGTACGTACGGATCATTGTGTACTCATTTGCACACTCACCGTCGATGATCTCAGCAGTTACGTCGATAGTAACCTCACCACAGTTATCGAATGCTACTGCAAATGGTGCAGGAAGCTCTTCGTCACACTCTAGTGTTTCATCTTCAGCTACGAATTCGAATTCAGGAGCTTCGTTATCGCTAACGTTGATGTTCTGTGAAACTATTGTTTCGTTGTCACAGTTGTCAATAGCGACCCAAGTACGAACGATAGTGTATGACTGTGGACAGTCACCTGGTAGGATTTCTTCACCTAGGTAAGAGATCTCTACCTCTTCATCACAGTTGTCTTCAGCAGCAAGTGCATCAGATACAGCTGGGATATCATCACAATCAGCATCCATGTCAGCAGGAGACATTGTGAATACAGGAGCTACTTCGTCAACAAGAGATAGAATCTGCTGAGCGTAAGCTTCGTTTCCACATTCGTCAACCGCAACGTAGTCACGTACGATAGTACCTGCACATCCACCTGATACGTAAGTATCTTCGAAAGTGATCTCAACGTCACCACAGTTATCTGTAGCTGTCAAGAATGGTACGTCAACGTTATCACAAGCTGTCTCTACTTCGATTTCGAATGCATCGAATACAGGAGCAGTAGTGTCAACTACAGTGATGTTCTGTACTGCTGTAGAAGAGTTTCCACAAGCGTCAACCGCAGTGAATAGACGTACGATGCTGTACTCATTTGCACATTCACCTTCCGCTACGTCGTCAGTGTAAGACACTTCAACGTCACCACAGTTATCGATAGCCTCAGCGTTGATAGCTGGTACTTCTTCGTCACACTCGTAAGTAGCATCAGCTGGTACGAAAGTGAATTCAGGAGCAGTAGTATCAACGATTGTTAGAGTTTGCGTAGCAGTTGCACTGTTACCACACTCATCAGTCGCTGTGTACGTGCGGATCATAGTGTACTCGTTGTCACACTCACCATCGATGATCTCTGGAGATACTTCGATAGTTACTTCACCACAGTTATCGAACGCTAGTGCTTCAGGAGCAGGTAGCTCTTCGTCACACTCTAGAGTTACGTCTTCAGCAACGAATTCGAATTCAGGAGCTTCGTTATCGCTAACGTTGATGTTCTGAGACATTTCAGTCTCGTTATCACAGTTGTCGATAGCTACCCAAGTACGAACGATTGTGTAAGACTGAGGACAGTCACCTTCGATGATTTCTTCACCTAGGTATTCGATCTCTACTTCTTCGTCACAGTTGTCTTCTGCAGCCAATTCTTGAGCTACCGCTGGAATGTCGTCACATTCAACGTCCATATCAGATGGGAACTCTACGAATTCAGGAGCAGTGTTGTCGTATAGAGAAAGGATCTGCTGAGCTGTAGCCTCATTTCCACACTCGTCAACTGCAAGGTAGTCACGGATGATAGTACCTGCACATCCACCTGATACGAATGTATCTTCGTATGTGATTGTTACTTCACCACAGTTATCAGATGCAGTCAATAGTTCTGCATTGATGTCGTCACATGGTACTTCAACTTCTGCCGGGTACTCATCGAATACAGGAGCAGTAGTATCAACTACAGAGATGATCTGAGTTGTTGAAGATTCATTTCCACAAGCGTCAACCGCAGTGAACGTACGTTCGATCTGGTAAGCTTGTGGACAACCTCCACAAGTACCTTCGAATGAGAAGTCTTCAATCATAAGTGTCGCTGCACCAAGAGATCCGTCGATTGATTCGATACCGAATCCGATGATATCTCCTGCGTTCGCTTCAAAGTCGATTGATCCGAACTGATCTAATTCAGCTGACTCAAGAGACATAGCGAAACGCTCTCCATTGATGTAGTAAGCAACATCCCATGTGTTTCCACCAACGTCAGTTGTTACGTAATCCCAATCGAATGCGTAAGTACCTGTACCTTCTGCTACGATTGAAATTTCAGTGTCACCAGCGATTCCGTTGTCTGTTCCTACGATAGTTACATTCGATTCAGTGAATGTAATTGTACCGTCACCACCATCGTAAGTTTCAGTCCAATTAGCACCAGCGTAGTAACCGTTGAATCCGAAGTGCTCACACTCTTCTCCTTCACCACCATTGGTAATGATTTCGTCTTCGAAAGTAACAGTAACGTCACCACAGTTATCAGAAGCTTCAGCGTTGATAGCTGGTACTTCTTCGTCACACTCGTAAGTTGCATCTTCCGGTACGAAAGTGAACTCAGGAGCAGTAGTATCTACGATTGTTAGAGTTTGAGTAGCAGTTGTACTGTTACCACACTCATCAGTCGCTGTGTATGTGCGGATCATTGTGTACTCGTTGTCACACTCACCATCGATGATCTCAGGAGATACTTCGATCGTTACTTCACCACAGTTATCGAATGCTAGTGCTTCAGGAGCAGGTAGTTCTTCGTCACACTCTAGCGTTACATCTTCAGCTACGAATTCGAATTCAGGAGCTGTAGTGTCTTCTACAGTGATGTTCTGAGTGTAGAATGCTTCGTTGTCACAGTTATCTGTAGCAACCCAAGTACGAACGATTGTGTAGTTGTTTGGACAATCACCAGGGATGATTTCCTCTCCTACGTATTCAATCTCTACGTCGTCGTCACAGTTGTCTTCAGCTGAAATATCAGTTGCAACTGCTGCTGCTCCGTCTGCTGCGTAAGCAACGATTGAGTTTGCAAGCAATTGGAAGTCTGGCTGAGGATCCCAGCTAGGCTCGCTGAAGAATGGTAGTGTTGTTCCACCGAATACTACACGTCCGTTTCCGTACGCCATTTCAGCAAGAACTACATCTGAAGGTGCACCTTGAGCGTTCATGATCGCGCTCATTCCAGCAGGACAGATCAACGAGTGACCGAACCAGTTACCAGTGTAAGTAGTAGCGATTCCGTTGAAGATTGGGTGCGCTGCGTCAGATGCTTCAGCGATTTCAGTAAAGCTTGGGTAAACCAATTCTACACCACCGAATCCTAGGTTGATGTTTCCACCAACGTTTGGAGAAGCATTCATCAATAGACGTCCACCGTTGTCAACCCAGTTCTCAAGAGCTGGAAGGTTAGCTGCAAGGAATGTAGCCATTGCAGTGGCTCCAGCATCTCCACCTTCTAGGTAGATGAATCCGTGGTCATTCAATAGATCGTTGATATCAACGTCTTCGAAGCGTAGGTCAGACCAGTTTCCTGCTCCGTACAATGCGTCCATTGCTACAACGTGAGCGTCAACTCCGCCCCATAGGCTAGCGTTAGAACGTACAAACGCTCCAGCTCCTAGTTCACCGTTGTTGTCATCTCCACCGTCAACTACTTCACCAACTGCAGGAATGTTATCACACTCAACAGTTACGTCAGCAGGACCGTTTGTAAATTCAGGTGCTTCGTTATCGTATAGAGAAAGGATCTGCTGAACAGCAGTTTCATTTCCACACTCGTCAACTGCAAGGTAATCACGGATGATCGTACCTGCACATCCACCAGACACCATAGTATCTTCGTAAGTAACAGTTACATCACCACAGTTATCAGTAGCAGTTAGGATATCAGCGTTGATATCGTCACACGGTACTTCAACTTCTGCTGGGTACTCGTCGAATACAGGAGCAGTAGTATCTACGATGTTGATCTGCTGTGTAGCTGTAGAAGAGTTTCCACAAGCATCAACTGCAGTAAACGTACGGATCATGCTGAATTCCTGTGGACAATCTCCTTGTGCAAGGAACTGATCGTCGTAAGTGATGGTTACATCACCACAGTTATCGATAGCAGTAGCTTCAGTTGCAGGAACTTCTTCGTCACACTCAACATTGATTGCTTCAGGAACCATAGTGAATTCAGGAGCAGTTGTATCAACAACGTTGATTGTCTGTACACCCATCACTTCGTTTCCACAATCATCGAATGCGCGGAAGATGCGGTTAAGAACGTATTCGTTCTCACACTCTCCGTCAACGATTTCTTCAGTCAATTCGATAGAAACAACATCATCACAGTTATCTTCAGCGATTGGGAAAACCACTGCAGGAAGTTCTTCGTCACACTCTACTGTTTCATCAGCAGGGAATTCAACGAATTCAGGTGAAGTTGTATCAACGATAGTTACAGTTTGCTGAGCCATAGACTCATTCTCACAGTAATCGATAGCAACCCAAGTACGGATGATTAAGTAAGACTGCTCACAGTCATCACCATCTTCAGCAATTTCTTCGCTGTATTCGATTGTTACTTCGTTTCCACAGTTGTCAACTCCATAAACATCACCAGCGTCAAAGTAGTTACCGTCGTCTCCAAGAGCTACGTCTGAGCATTCCAGCGTCTCATCCGCTGGGATATTTACCAACTCAGGCGCTGTCGTATCAGTGATAGTAATGTATTGTTCTACAGTAGAAGTGTTTCCGCACTCGTCAGTAGCCTCGTATACACGGTATAGTACTCCGAGGCAGCCACCTGATTGTAGAATCTCTTCTACGATCTCTACTGTAGCTTCTCCGCAGTTATCAGATGCAGTCAAAGTGTATGCGTCGATGTCCTCACAAGGAACCGCAGTGTAGAATTCGTAATCGTTGAATTCAGGTGCAGTAGTATCTTGTACGTTTACGATCTGCTCGAATGAGCTTTCGTTACCACACTCGTCCATCGCGTACCAGTTACGGATGATAGTGTAGTTTCCAGGACAATCTCCATCAATAATCTCTTCGTTGAATGAGAATTCGATGTTCGCTTCTTCTGAACAGTTATCCATTACAGTAACGTCAGCAGCAGCTTCAACCATATCACACTCTACAGTGATTTCAGCTTCTGGAAGTCCAACTAGTTCTGGAGCTTCTTCGTCAACTACAGTGATTGTCCATTCACCGTCAGCACGGTTTCCACAAACGTCAAATGCAGCCCAAGCATGTACGATTTGGTAGTTGTGTGGGCAATCACCATCGATGATTTCTTCACCTAGGTATTCAACCACAACTTCACCAACACAGTTATCTACTGCTTCTACCATTGGAAGCTCGTAGTTCACGTCGTCACAAGGAAGAGTAAGATCTTCCGGTAGGTTTGTAAATTCTGGAGCAACTTGATCATCAACGATGATTAGTTGAGAATCGATGTTCACGTTTCCACACTCGTCTTCTGCGCGGTAGAAGTAAGTGAACTCAGTATTGTGTACACAATCTTGCTCATTGTTAGGCTCACAAGAAGCGTCAGCGTTCAAGTCACCATGACCTTCAACAGCTTCTCCACCGATGAATCCATCGTACGTGAACCATCCAGAGATACCGTAATCACAGTTCTTGTTGTTAGCACCTTCTCCGATCTGGAAACCGAAGTAGTAGCTATCTGGCATGTGGTAGAAGTAAAGAACGTCACCAGCATTGTCAGCTAGACCTGTCATTGTTGAGAATCCGTTTACCATTTCGAAGTAAGTCCATCCTTCGTATAGGTTTCCGTCTTCAGCACATCCTAGATCGTCTTTGTAAGAACGTCCAAGTGCAGACCATGCGTTCCAATCAGATTCGTTTTCGAACCAGAAATCAACCATGAACTGCTCACCTGGGTTAACGTCGTTTACAACAACACCGTAGATGTGTCCAGTTCCATCAGCGAAACGATCGAACGTACCACCGTTATCGTCGAAGTGGAAGTTCGCAGAGCTTAGAAGTCCTTCGTTAGCTAGAGAAGGTAGCCAGATTGCCCAGTCATCACCAGGACCAAATGCAGTTGCCAAGTCACAAGACTCGATCAACTCACCTGTGTTAGATTCAAATACTTCTACATCAACATCCTCGTCAGAGCATGAATCGTAAGCAGTAAGGTCTGCAGGAGCAGGAACGTCTTCTAGACAGTCAACTAGGATCTCTTCTTCAAAATCAGAGAACTCAGGAGCTGTGTGATCTTCGATCGTTACAGAGAACGTGATCGATGATTCGTTTCCACACTCATCAATAGCAGTGATAGTCTTTGAACAAACTGCAACTACAGGGCACTCAAGTCCTTCAGTTGCCAAAGCTGGCTCAACAAGTACCTCAAAAGAATTACAATCTTCAATCGTTGGGAAAGGTACGTTGTTATCTAGGTAAGCAAGTACCTCATCGATCGTCTGTCCTTCCGAACATTCGATCGTCATATCTTCAGGGTAGTTAGTGATTACTGGTGCTTCATCATCAACGATTGTGATCGTCTGAGTACACATTTCAGTGTTCTCACCGTCAGTTGCAACCCACGTACGTGCGATGATCAACGGACAGTTGTTGTTAGAGATCTGGTCATCCATGAAAGAAATGTCAAGATCACCAACACACTCATTCGCTGTGATAACAGGAAGACCACCGCCCATTTCTGGAGAGTAGTCATCACCACAAGCAAGTGTTACGTCAGCAGGACAATCAATTGTCAATTCAGGAGTACAAACCACTTCAGCTCCTTCAGCAGCGAAACCAACGATGTTGATTGCCAACTGAGTGAAGTCTGGTTGTGGGTTCCAATCCTCGTAATCAAACCAAGGAAGAGTGATACCACCAAATAGTGCGTATCCGTCTCCGTAGTTCATACCAGCAAGGCTTACGTTCCCAGGAACGTTCTCCTCGTGCATGATAGAAACCATTCCAGCAGGACAAATCAACGCGTGTCCGAAGTAGTTTCCTTCGTATACCGTTGCAAGACCGTCAACCACTGGGTGAGCTGGATCAGTTGCCTGACCGTTGTCATGAAGGTTAGAGTACAATAGAGTTACTCCGAAACCTAGATCTTGGTTTCCACCTTCGTTTGGAGCAGCATTAATGAGGATGTGACCACCGTTGCTTACCCATGCTTCAATATCCGCTTGGTTCGCAGCGATAAACGCAGCCATTTCATTTGTTCCGTTGTCTCCACCTTCGAGGTAGATAAAAGAGTGATTCGCTAGAAGATCGGCTACGTTAACCGTCTCAAAGCGCTCATCAGTCCAGTTACCTGCACCGAAGTTAGCATCCATAGCGACAATGTGTCCACTATGATCATCGCCCCACAAGCTAGCAGTAGAACGTACAAAAGCCCCCTGAGCATTCGCCATGGTAAATGCGAAAGCTACAAGAGCAAACGTGAATAGGGCAGCTAGGAAATTTGAAGCCAAACCTTTCACGCTACATCGTGTTGCAGTTGTTGCAACAACAGTAGAATGTTTCATGGTAAAAACGTTAGTTAAACAATCAGTTATTAAGCAAACAGTAAGCTGATTGTAAGCCTCAAATAGGGAGTCAGATGATAGTGCCGAAGCAGAACACTTTGGCGTTGTTTTCAGTGCAAATATACGGCTTTTTCGATAAACACAAAGAATTCTTCGATAAAAAAGTGGGATTCGTCGATATAAATTCCTCCTACGTCTAAATTATTGGCTTTCTTGTAACCATGGAAAAGTACCAGGTGATCACCCCACTTGTACCTGTTCGCTCGGAGCCCAGAGACCCTGCAGAACAGGTTACCCAGTTCCTTTATGGAGAACACATTGAAGTGCTTGAAGAACATGCGCAATGGAGACGTTGTCGTTCGTTACAAGACGGGTACGAAGGCTGGCTCGATTCGAAAATGATCGGGGAAATACAATCAGGTGATTATCTAGTGAAGAGTCCAATGACCACTATTTCATTGCCTTCAGGCAATAAAGTTGTTCCCGCCGGGAGTCGAATCGCGGAGGATTTGGAGGAGACACCGCTAGAATCCATCTCTCAAGCCGCTAAGATGTTCCTAGGTGCTCCTTATTTATGGGGAGGGAAGTCAATTATGGGGATCGATTGTTCTGGGCTTACACAAGTAGCCTCACAGCTCGTCGGAATTCAGCTGTCACGCGATGCGCGTGATCAAGCGCAAGTAGGAGAGGAGATCCCATTCGCTGATCTCGCTGAAGAAAACGACCTCGCCTTCTTTGATAATGAAGAAGGGAACATCATCCACGTCGGGGTGATCTTAGAGAATGAAGGTCAACGCTTCATTATACATGCAGCAGGCGAAGTACGGATTGATCGATTTGATCACCAAGGAATTTTCCGTGAAGACCAACAGCGCTACACGCACAAGCTTAGAATCATCCGCCGAGTTAACGGATGATAATCGGCCTGCTCTGACGGAAGTCATCAAACCACAATACGTAGTAATAAGTTCCCGTAGCTAACCCACTCACATTAATAGTAGATTGGTGCCTGCCTGGCGCATAATTAGCGTTGCTAATGATGGTTTCAATCACTTTACCTTCACTAGAAACCAAGTCTACATTGACCTTTTGAGATTCCTCAAGGCTAAATCCAAAAGTGAATTCACTGGTCGTTGGATTCGGGTAACTCGGGAATAGCTGCGTTCCTGGATATACGAAGAGATCTGTCGCATCCGGACCAGATAGACTGATATCTTCATCACCTTCTTGATATGGGATGACCGTGAAGTACACCAAGTACATTTCGTCTTCTGTGTCTTCTCCCCACCATGACCATTCTGGTGGATCATTCGGATTGTAAGGATTGTCTGAAGTGTTATCGTACTCACCAATAGCATGAACTACGTAGTCTCCAGGAATATGAACTAGATTCTCATAGGCATAGAATCCTTGCCAATTAAATTCCCATTCAGGAATGTTAATCAGAGGAATCGTATCTGTTTCATCTGGACTAACCGCAAACACTTCCCAGCTTTTACCTAGTAGGTGACTGTGTGGCGCAATACCAATAAGAGAGACATCGGTAGGCATTTCGATGGTACCATGGAAAGAGGAAATCTCATTCGGTGGAATCACAAACGACTCATCTAAATGCTGAGGCGACATAGGGAAGGTGATTGCATAGCGTTCAATCGGTTCTTCAGAGAAGAAGATGTTGATTGAAGTCTGGTCATATTCGTCTACTGAAGTTGGGCCATAGTGCATCTGCAGCAAGAGTTTACTGTTGGCAAAAAGCTTCGATCCAATGGTAGGAGGGTAGTCAATAGGATTTGATCCAGGAACCCAAGCGCTTAAGAAAGGTTGAAGTGGTTCGAAACCGAACCCACCAAAGTTCTCATAACCGTAATCTGGATCTTCTGCGTCGAGCTGGTAAGCGTAATCCGTAGTGTCTTGTCCAATGATGGCGTGGTGACAAATCAAGTTGTTGTCTTGTCGCACCTCAATGGCACGTACATCTTGATCTTCCTCAAGACCAGTTTCTAAAACAAATACCTGATATTGATCTGTCATATCTCCTTCATGCAAGTAAGCCTCCTCCATCGTCAAGATGAGGTCTGGAGTACCAATTTGGCTTCCTTCCGCATAGACCGGAGCATCTGGGGCGTTGTCAAGGTTCCCTGTCGGCATGCCTTCGTCTACCCAAGTCGCGAAAAGTGCGATCTGTTCATCAGTGAGCACGTTCTCATCACGGAAGTTTCCATAACCAGGCTCGGGTGACCAAGGTGGCATGTATTTAATCGAAGTCACATATTCGATGATTGAAGCATATCCTGCCACCTCGTCGTAGGTCGTGAATGGCATCGGACCAATCTCTCCTGGTCTATGGCACTTCGTACAGTGATCAAAAACCATAGGAGCAATATCATCTGCCCACGTAACGGTTTGAGCATTCATCTGTGTGGCGAGACCAATCATGGTCAAGAGGAAAGCAATTCTTTTCATCGGTATTCGATTATGCAGCCAACTGACTGTGTTTTGGAGATTTCGATTGTTCGGTTTTCGTTCAGCGCTTCAATGGCATCACGCAACTCACTCGTTGTGGTCTTAGTTCTTCGCTGACCTATGCGTGCATAGGTGTTGTCTATGCGTCCTTCATAAAGGACATTTCCCTCACTATCCAAGACAAATACTTCCGGAGTGACGGAGGCATTGAGTTTCCGCGCTAGCGATTGGTCACCCTTCTTTAACGAAAAAGGAATTTCATAGTACTCCTTGAACCATGCAATGTCTTCTTGTTTTGTGTGGTCGTTAGGGAACACGCCTACGAAATTGAACCCAGCATCGCTGAATTCGTTGTGGAGCGTTCGCATTTGTAACGCGTAATCTTGACAAATAGGACACTTAGGGGCGAGGAAAAAGACCACCTCGTAGCTAGGCTCGGCTGGCTTGAAGCTCGAACTCAATAGAAGAAGTGCAGCGCAAGCAACGATACACAAGTAGTTTCCTATTCTCATTTCCAGCAATTTAACCTACCTCAAGCAAGAACGCAATTCAAAGACTGTCGGATTCTTCGGAAGTTTAGTCTGTCGCTGAAAAAAATGTAGTTTCAGCCAGCAATTGGCGATTATGCAGTTATCCATTTCAGACTGGTCGATCATTATCGGCTTCTTTCTTATTTCATTAATCATCGGTGTGCTATCGATGCGACGCGCTGGAAGCAGCGCTGCAGAGTTCTTTCTTTCAGGTAGAAATATGCCCTGGTGGCTGCTCGGAGTTTCGATGGTGGCCACCACCTTTTCGGCCGATACACCCAACCTGGTGGCGGATCTTGTCAGACAAAATGGAGTAAGCGGTAACTGGGCCTGGTGGGCGTTTTTGCTAACGGGTATGCTGACGGTATTTGTTTATGCTCGTCTATGGCGACGCAGCGGCGTCATGACCGACATCGAGTTCTACGAGCTTCGGTACAGTGGAAAGGAAGCATCTTTCTTACGTGGCTTTAGAGCCATCTATCTAGGTGTATTCTTTAACGTGGTGATCATGGCCACCGTATGTTTAGCGGCCGTCAAAATTGGTAGTGTTCTGCTCGGTCTTGCACCGTGGAAAACGCTCCTGTTGGCTTCTGTGGTGACAGTGATCTACAGTGCGCTTGGAGGCATCCGAAGTGTGATTTTGACTGATTTCGTTCAATTCATCCTCGCGATGATTGGTTCTGTTGGAGCAGCGATTGTCATTGTCAACCTGCCTGAAGTAGGCGGGTTAGATGCCATGCTTTCTCATGAAAACGTCAAACCTTCGTTGGATTTGATTCCCTCTTGGGATGATAAAGAGACCTTCATTATGGTCTTCTTGATTCCCATTGCGGTGCAATGGTGGAGTGTTTGGTACCCGGGCGCGGAGCCAGGTGGAGGAGGATATGTGGCTCAGCGTATGCTTTCTGCAAAAGACGAAGACCACGCCTTAGGTGCCACCTTCTTATTTAACATTGCTCACTATGCACTTCGTCCGTGGCCTTGGATTTTGATAGCCCTGGCTTCGATGATCGTATTCCCACAGTTGAGCGACATCCAAGCGGCCTTCCCAAATGTTGATAGTGATGTGATCGGTGATGACTTGGCGTACTCAGCAATGTTGACATATCTACCTCATGGATTGTTAGGACTTGTAGTTGCCTCGTTGATTGCCGCTTTCATGAGCACCATTTCTACGCACCTCAACTGGGGAGCGAGCTACATCGTGAATGATTTCTATCTCCGATTTGTTGACCCTGAAGCGTCTGATAAGAAGCAGGTGAATGTAGGACGGATTTCTACCGTAGTTCTCATGGTACTTGCTGCGTTATTGTCTTATAAAATCGGGACGGCAAGTGCTGGTTTCAATGTGTTATTGCAGATTGGAGCAGGTACAGGATTGATCTTCATCCTTCGTTGGTTCTGGTGGCGAATCAATGCCTACACTGAAATCACCGGCATGGTGTCTTCCTTTATCTACGCCATTGCAATGTTGAATGTTGACCACGGTTTGGAACCATATCAAGTTTTAGTCCTTGGCGTAGTTTTGACCACTATTTGTTGGTTGGTCGCAACTTTTATGACAAGACCAACTTCTACCGAGACATTGACAAACTTCTATAACACAGTCCAGCCAGCAGGAAAAGGTTGGCGTAAGAAATTAGGTAACGACATCGCTCCAGCTCAAGGTAAATTACCTCGCCAGATTTTGAGCATGGTCATTGGAACCTTTTTGGTTTATGCCGTGCTTTTTGGATTCGGAAAGCTACTTTACGGTGAGACGATGTTAGCTATCGTTCTCCTGGCTTTTTCAGCTATCGCTGGAATGGTGTTGGTGCGTTTGAACAGGTAATCAAGCAAGGAATTTCTTCCCTTCTCGCGCCATCTTGCGGAGAATAGGTGAGCAGCGGTAACGATCCTCGTGATATTCGTTGTACAGGCCGTCGAGTGTTTCAACACAGTGGTTGATCCCTTTCTCATCAGCCCAAGCAAGCAAACCTTTAGGGTAGTTCACTCCTTTTGTCATCGCCAAGTCGATGTCTTCTTTAGACGCAATATTTAAGTGCAGGGCATCCGCTGCTTCGTTGATGAGCATTACCAAGATGCGCCAAAGGATCATTTCACCGAGCTCCTTGTCTTTCGTAGGTTCTGGTTGTTCAGCACCTTCAGCGTAGTCATAGTAACCACGTCCAGATTTTCTACCATACCAACCGGCTTCAGAATGACGCTTTTGCGTGAATGAAGGTTTGTATCTCGGATCATAGTAGAAGGCCGCGAAAACACTCTCTGTAACCGCGTAGTTGACATCGTTCCCGATGAAGTCCATCAACTGGAATGGTCCCATTCGGAATCCTCCCATGTCGCGCATGGCCCAATCAATGGTCGCGAAATCGGCAAAGCCCTCTTCATAGATACGAAGTGCTTCTCCGTAGAACGGACGAGCGACACGATTCACAATGAAGCCCGGTGTATCTTTAGCAATTACCGTGACTTTCTTCCATGAATCGATGAGTGCTTTTGAAGACGCAAGAACTTCTGGATCTGTCTGAACCGCAGGAATGATCTCAACCAAAGGCATCAATGGCGCAGGGTTGAAGAAGTGGATTCCGAGTACGCGATGAGACAGCTTTACCGATGCGGCGATGGCAGCAATGGAAAGAGAAGAGGTATTACTAGCCAAGACGCAATCCTCGGCAACAATGCCTTCAAGTGTCTCGAAAACCTGCTTCTTAATATCGAGTCGTTCGATGATCGCTTCGATGATTAATCCGCAAGGGGCAAAGTCGTTGAGGTCAGTAGTGTATTTGATTCTACCCTGAATTGCTTCCGCGCTAGCGTTATCAAGCTTACCTTTTTCAACCAAACGAGCCATAATCTTAGCTAGCTTGGCTTTGCTTTTATCTAAAACGTCAGTGCTTGTATCTGAAAGCACAACTTGATGTCCGTTCTGCGCCGCTACTTGGGCAATTCCAGAACCCATGGCTCCGGCACCTACAACTCCGATGGTCTTCATAGAAAAACTTTGCCGCGAAGTTGGCCCTTTTTTTGGTAGATGAAAAGTGAGATTTAATCGTGAACAAACTGTGACAGCTCCCCGCTATCTTCGCTGAAAAGAAATATCATGAAACAGCTACTCTTCATATTCGCTCTTTTGCTAGGAATGACTGCTCAAGCAGACCCTGGTGATGAAATGACCGTGATCTGGGACCGTGTGCTTAAGCGCCATGTAACCACTGACGGAAGAGTTGATTACGCAGGTATTAAAGTAGACAAGGAGTTCAGTCAAGTTGTTTCGCTGTTTCAAAAGCAAATTCCAGACGGTACTTGGACGAAGAACGAGTCGCTTGCTTATTGGATGAATGCGTACAACGTATTCGCTATTAAACTGGTGGTAGATCACTATCCGGTGAAGTCGATCAATGATATTGACAACCCTTGGAAACAGAAAACCATCAAGATCGCAGGCAAGAGCTACAGTCTAGATCAGATTGAGAATGAGATCATTCGTCCTACGTTTAAAGATGCTCGTATTCACTTCGGTATCAACTGCGCCAGTGAATCTTGTCCGCCGATTTCTCGAACTGCATTTACAGGAACGAACGTAAACAGTGAACTCGATAGACTAGCTCGCGCTTTCATGAAAGACACCAAGAGAAATAAGTTTCAAGGTAGTTCAGCTCAAGTATCAAAGATCTTCGAGTGGTTCAGCGTTGATTTTGAGAAGGAGGGAGGTGTGATTGCTTTTATGAAGAAACATGGGGCAAACATTGAAAATGGTGCTAACTTGAGCTACCTAGACTACGATTGGAGTCTCAATTCAAAATAAATCCTTCATGACGCGAACGATTTCCATTCTGTTTGCATTCATCACGCTAAGCATGAGTAGCTGCGCCCAAGACGAGAATTTCGACGGCATGTTCCAACGCATGACCTCAGGAACTGTGGAAGTCATCACCCCTGATTCTTTGCCAAAAGACGGCATGGTTTACCTTTTAGATGCCCGAGAATTAGAGGAGTTCGAGATTTCTCACATACCTGGTGCGCAATACATTGGCTATGATGATTTCTCGATGGACAATGTGAAACATATTCCAAAAGACGCTACGGTGATCGTTTATTGTAGCGTTGGCTACCGCAGTGAAAAGATTGGAGAGAATCTCCAAGAGGCAGGCTATGGCGATGTTTACAATCTCTACGGAGGAATTTTTCACTGGGTAAATACTGGTAACGAGGTGGAAAACGACGAAGGCGAGAAGACTGATAAAGTACATACGTACAATAAGAAATGGTCAAAATGGCTTGAGCGTGGAGAGAAAGTCTATGAGTAAATACTCCATTGCTTTTTTAGCCAAGCGTCCTGAACTGGGCAAGGTCAAGACTCGTTTGGCCGCGACCATTGGCCATCACAATGCCCTAGAAGTTTACGAGTTCTTATTAGCGCGAACGATTCGCACGCTGGATGCTTGTGACGCTCAAGTGTTCACCTTTTTGACTGGTGAAGGACTGATTCGTCTTCCACACGCATTCTTGAAGGCAGAGCAAATCAAGGGCGATCTCGGAGAACGCATGTTGGCGGCTTTTATGGAAATGTACGAGGGCAAGAAGCGCCACAAAATGTTATTGGTAGGTGCTGATATTCCCGGGCTAAGCCAAGAAATAATTCAACGTGCCATTGATGCGTTAGATGATCATGACGTGGTGCTTGGTCCGAGTGAAGATGGGGGGTACTATCTGATTGGTATGACTGAACCACTTGCTCCGCTTTTCATTGGTAAGAAGTGGAGTCATGAAGATGTTTTGTCTGATGCTATCGCTAACGCGGAATCGTTGGGTCGTTCGGTGGCAACGATTGATACATTAAATGATATTGATACATTCGAAGACTTGAAGAGCTCCCTCGTTTGGAATGAGGTTCAAGCTTTCATCTCACACTAATTATGAAGAATCTTAAAGAGACAGTTGCATTTCTTCGCTCACGCGGAATCGACGATGCAGAAGTAGGTATAGTATTGGGAACCGGTTTGGGAAACTTGGTAACCAAGATCAAGGTAATCAAAGAGCTGAGCTACAATGTGATTCCTCACTTCCCGATTGCAACAGTAGAGTTTCACTTCGGTAAACTCATTTACGGTGAACTTGGAGGAAAGAAGGTTCTAGCACTTCAAGGCAGATACCATTACTACGAAGGATATACGATGGAACAGATCGTATTCCCTGTTCGTGTGATGAAGATGCTGGGAGTGAAATACATTTTATTGTCAAATGCAGCTGGAGCAATCAATCCTGATATGAAGAAGGGGAGTTTGATGCTGTTAGATGATCATATCAATCTTCAACCAGACAACCCACTCCGAGGACCAAACTATGACGATCTTGGGCCTCGCTTCCCTGATATGAGTGCTCCTTATGATCCTAGTCTCAATGCGAAGATTAAAGAGATCGCGAAGGCTAAGGAGATTGACTTAAATGAAGGTGTCTATGTTTCTGTAATGGGACCTAATTTGGAAACGAGAGCAGAGTACCGATTCTTGAGAATCATCGGTGCAGACGCAGTAGGAATGTCTACCGTTCCTGAGGTGATTGCATGTAACCACATGGGGGTGCCTTGTGCAGCAATCAGCGTACTTACAGATGAGTGTGATCCAGACAACCTGAAGCCCGTAGATATTCAAGATATCATTGAGACCGCCGGTAAGGCAGAAGTATTCTTGACAGCGCTTCTTGAGGAATTGGTAGCGACTTACGGTTGAGGAACCGTATGATCAATCTTCGTTAGTTCGATAGATTGGTAAGCAGCGCATTTCTTTTGAGACTTGCATGAAGTCGCAAGGCAGGCAACCACTAGTAGAAGGGCGAGAGAAAAATTCGTTAGGTTTTTCATGTGCATAAAAGTACACCTTTGGCTTGAATGTTCAACTGCACCTTTCACTTTTCACAAAGTTTTACCCTACACAGGTAAATCGCTTGTCGCGCGCACCTTACATTTCCGTAGCCTTGAAAGAAAAACATGAAGCGAAAATGTCTTCAATGTCAAACGGAACTTCAAGGAAGAGCAGATCAGAAGTTTTGTAATGGATGGTGCCGGTCATCATGGCACAATGATCAACGACGCATAGCTCGTGTAGAAGAGTTATCTCCTCCGACGCTTCGATCGGCCTGAGTTGAACTTACTATTCCCAGGTTTAGGCTTGCGTTTCTTATCGTGGAAGGCTCCCTTGTAGTTCGGGTCTTCTTTACGCTTTTGGTGATCGATTTCGCGCGCTTGTTCTTGCTTCTCCTGTTTTGTTGTCTCTAGTACTTCTAGATTTTCAGGTAGTTCAACCGAAGGAACTTGCATTCGGATGATCCCTTCGATTTTTTTCAAGTGATAGGTCTCAGCAGGATCAACAAAGGTGATCGCTTTTCCGGCTTTAAATGCTCGACCAGTTCTACCAATACGGTGCACGTAGTCAAGGTAATCTCTTGGAACCGAGAAGTTGATCACGTGGCTCACTTCTGGAATGTCAATTCCACGAGCTGACACATCGGTACTCACCAGAATACGCACGTCACCCGTTCGGAAATCATCCATAGCGTTCAGACGAGAATTCTGCCCTTTATTTGAGTGAATCACACGCACTTCCCCAAGATCAAGACGATCGAGGTAGCGGGAGATGTTTTCCGCATAGTCTTTGGTGCGGCTGAAGATGATGACTCGCTTGAACTCCTCGAAATCTTCAAGGAGTTGAGTGAGCAGATTCAGCTTCGTTCGGAAATTCGGAACTCGATAGAAAACTTGCTCTACCGTTTCAACCGGGGTCGATTCAGGAGTTACCTCTACACGTTGAGGCCAAAGAAGAAATTCTTCACTCAGCTTTTCAACTCGAGGAGGAAAGGTAGCAGAGAAAAGTAGGTTCTGACGCTTTCGTGGAATAACCTCAAGGATTTGACGGAGCTGTGGCATGAAGCCCATATCCATCATTCGGTCAGCCTCATCCAAGACCAGGTACTTCAGTTTCTTCACTACGATCGATCCCTTCAAATAGATCTCCATGAATCTTCCTGGAGTGGCGACAATGATGTCACAGCCTGCTTCGACCTCTGCCATTTGGGCTTTCGGACCAATACCTCCGTACAAACTAACTACACGTAGGTCTGTGTAGTTGGCCATGCGTCGTGTATGGTCACTTACCTGAATAACAAGCTCCTTCGTAGGAACCAAAATCAAACAGCGAGGGGCATTGTCTTGAGCATAGCGAAGATGACCAAGCACAGGCAATACATACGCAGCAGTTTTACCTGTTCCGGTTTGAGCAATGCCGATGAGGTCTTGCCCACTGCGCACTCTTGGAATGGATTTTTCCTGGATTTCAGTTGGGGTGGTAATCCCCATATCTTCCAGCGCATTCAAGAATTGCCTCTTTATTCCGAGTTCTTCGAAGTTCACGACGCAAAGGTACTCTTTTGAATGTCGTAATTTCGCTTTCATGGAAGCAAGCACCGGAAGCGCAATTGACGTGAATGAATTTGATAGCATTCGTCCGTATCGTACAGACGAATTGCCTGAAGTAATCGAACGCGTTCTAGATCAGCCATCGTTTTTCAAGATCATGAAATACATCTATCCTGATCTAGACGAGGAGGATATCAAGGAGATGATGGCTGATATTAAGACGCCAGAGCAATTCCAAGAAGAGATTAGTGGCCCGGCTTTCAAGGTGATTACGCAAACAACGACCAACGGTCTGTCAATTTCGAATCTTGATCACATTGAACATGGCAAGGCTTATTTGTACTTGAGTAATCACCGAGACATCATCCTTGATAGTGCTTTATTGAATGTGAGTCTTCTTGAGAAAGGATACAGTACTACTGAAATCGCCATAGGCGACAACCTTCTTCGACACCAACTGATTCACGATCTCGTGCGTTTGAACAAGAGCTTCATTGTTAATCGTAGCGTGAATCCGAAAGAGATGTTAGCTTCAAGTAAGCGTTTGGGGAACTACATTCACAAGACTATCCGCGAAGATGAAACCTCGATTTGGATCGCACATAAAGAAGGTCGTTCCAAAGATGGAGATGACCGCACTGCGTCTGGACTATTAAAGATGTTGGTTAGCGGAACGGATGAATCCATTGATGAGGCATTGAGCGCCTTGAACATTGTGCCTATGGTGGTGAGCTATGAATATGATCCATGTGACATTTTCAAAGCCAATGAATTGATGGCTGTTCGCGAACACGGCAGTTATAATAAGCGTGAAGGTGAAGATTATATGAGTGCTTTGGCAGGTATCACTGGCCACAAGGGAAGAGTTAACATTGCTATTGGAAGAAAGCTCGAACGATCACTGGAACGTCTTCCAGCCGACGCGCCTAAGAATGAACTCTACAAATTGCTGTCTCAGGAAATTGACCGCAGAATGCACTTGATGTACAAACTGTGGCCAACCAATTACATTGCCTACGATATTCTCCATGGAACAAGAGAGCACAATGGTCATTATACCAAGCTTCAGCGTATCGCCTTCCGCAATTACATTCGCGGACGTATTGTGAAGTTGTTGTTGATGCGAAAGGGAGGAGGAATCTTGAAACGTGAAGGCTTCATTCGCCAAGCCAGAGAAGTGATGCTTCAGATGTATGCGAATCCAGTTGTTAACCAACGTGACGCTTCTGAAGAGCCTGTTTATTAAGCCAGGCTGAATTGCTGTGATAGGAGTATAGAGGCGCTTACCGCTGCGTTTAATGACTCGGCCTTTCCTTTTCCAGGAATCGTAATTGCTTTGTCGCAGTGGTGGCGAACCCCATGACTTTCCGATCCTATAACGTAGAGTCCATTCAATGAGGTCTCTTGGTAGAGATTGTCACCGTTCAAATCGAGTGCAACCAAGCGTTCTTGAGGAAGATCTTCAATGTTCAAATAGTGGCATTCAATTCGGAATACAGAACCCATTGAAGCCTGCACTACTTTTGGGTTGAGGCAATCAACGCAATCTTTGCTGAGGGCAATTCTTGTGTGTCCGAACCAATCTGCTGTGCGAATGATTGTACCCAAGTTTCCAGGATCTCTAATTCCATCTAAGACCAATAAGAATTCCGCGCTAGCGAGATCAGCAGGGAAATTAGCAGACTGATACCAATGTGGAAATCGAACGACAGCCATCAAGCCTGGAGGAGTCGAAAGCGAGGAGAGAAATTTCATGTCGGCTTCTTCAATCAGCTCAACACGACTAGCCTGCGGAGGTGTAACTGAGGCTACGTGCAAGACACATTCAATCTCAAGATTTGCCTTCAATGCTTCTTCAACAGATTTCACGCCTTCAACTAAAAAAGCGCCGTGTTCTACCCGTCCTTTCTTGCTTTTTAGGCTTTTGAACAGCTTAAATTGGTTTTTAGATAGCATGCTTTTTGATTGCTGACAAAGTAAAAACGAAATTTCGGACCGAATGAGAGCGAAGTTCGGACATTTGATCCTATCCACCATCGTGGTTTTGATGGTACTCTCTTCTTGTAACCCAACGCGAAGGTTGCAAGAGGGGCAATCTCTACTCATGAAACAAAAATTGAAGTTGGAGAATCCTCCAGCCAATTTCTCACTAGACGAAGATGACCTTGAAGGTGTATTGAAACAACGTCCAAATAGGAAGATCCTATTGCTACGTTTTCACTTGGGGGTGTATAACATGGTAAATCCTGAGAAACAAAAAAAGGTCCATCAGCGAAAGAAGGAGCACATTGAGAAGAAGATTGACCGAAAGGTGGCCAAAGGCAAAGAACTTTCTCCAAAGGACCTACGTGAAATGCGCGCAGATACAACAGGGTGGAGAGATTGGTTGACCACCACCGTAGGTGAGGCTCCTGTCGTTTTTGATAGCACCAAAGCAGAAAAGAGTGTTGATCAGTTGCGCATTTTGTTAGCGAAGAACGGCTACTTCAACAATGACGTTTCCTACGAAGTAAAGTATCGAAGGAAAGGGAAGAGGGTGAAGCCGTTGGTATATACCATCACGCCAAAGGAACCATACATTATTGATAGCCTTGCTTTTAATGTGAAAGATCGTGGCATAGCGCGACGTATTGACTTCATTGAATCAACCTCTTCTATATCCGTTGGGGAACGATTTTCTGTTGAGGCCATGGATAAGGAGCGTGATCGCATTGCTGATTACTTGAATAATCGCGGGTATTATTCATTCACCAAAGACTACATCACCTTCCAAGCAGATAGCACCCGTGGAGATCATAAGGTGGCCGTAGAGATGATTATTCGTAGACCACGAGCGCCAATTGCGGGGACAGACTCTTTAGTAGCGGTAGATCACAAACGCTATTTCATTGGCGACATTTTCATCCATACCGATTACAGCCTGACGAATTCGGATTATGCTCCAACAGATACACTTGATTTCGGTGAGATCAAGCTGTTGTACGTCGATGAGCTAAACTTCAAGCCAGAGCTCATCGCCTACCTCATGGAATTCAAGAAGGGGGACCTCTACCAAAAAGACCGCTTGGATAAGACGTATCGAAAGTTTGTGCAGATGCCCATCTTCCGATCTGCTTCCATTGTACTGTCTGAGGATGATAAGAGTGAATTCAATGTCTTGAACTGTGACATTTACCTCACGCAGATGAAGCGCAAGTTCATCTCCTCGGAGGCTGGTGTGACGCATCGTGACGGACTTTTTGGTCTATCTGGATCATTGAATTTCTCGAACCGAAATATGTTCCGCGGCGGTGAAACTGGTCAGTTCAGGATTTCTGGAGCCATCGAAGCCCAGCAGCCGTTGACCTTGACAGAAGGAGAGGAGATCAGCGGTGGGGACGTTGCGGACAACATTCGATTCAACACTTTTGAGATCGGACCGGAAGTTTCGTTCAACTTCAATCGCTTTTTCCCGTTGAGCATGAATAGTTTCCGGAGATCGAATGCTCCACGAACCACGATCAGTGCAGGTTTCAACTACCAGGATCGTCCAGATTATGAAAGGCAACTCTACCAGTTCAGGTATGGTACCACCTTCATTGAGAACCAGTCAAACGGTTCAAGAATTTTCTGGGACATCTGGGAGCTTAGTACCATTAAGATTACCAAGAGTGAAGCGTTCCAGCAGTTGCTTGATAATTTGAATGACGACTTCTTGTCAACGAGTTATCAGAACCACTTGATCTCGTTGGGGCGAATCGCTTGGCAGATGAATACACAGCGTTCGCAGAATCAACGGAGGTACATGTTCAATCAAGTAACCTTTGAAGCTGCTGGTAACCTGCCTCGACTTGGCTTTCAATTGGCTGGAGCTACACAAGATGAGGTTGGGAGCTACCAAATTGGAGGGATCCGTTTCGCTCAATATTTTAAGATTGAGAACGACTTCCGTTTGTATCAGCGCATTGATGAAAAGAATAGCACAGCGCTTCGTCTTCACGGGGGAATTGGTATCCCTGGTGCGAACTTGAGTGTACTTCCTTTTGAGAAGAGTTACTATGGAGGAGGTTCGAATGGTATCCGTGCTTGGGAACCTCGAACGCTGGGGCCGGGTAGCTATCGTGACACTACAGCCTTGACTACCTTTAATAACATAGCCGAGGTTATTCTCGAAACGAGTTTGGAATATCGTTTCAAAATGACGCAAACACTCGAGGGGGCCTTATTCTTGGATATTGGTAACATCTGGTTGCTCGAGGAAGATGAAAATCGTCCGGGTAGTGGCATTAGTGCCAATACCTTCTTTGACGAGTTGGCTTGGGGAGGAGGATTAGGTCTTCGTTTTGACTTTGACTTCTTCTTGTTGCGATTAGACTTGGGGGCTCAGTTGAAGGATCCAGCGAAAATCAGTGGCGAGCGTTGGTTCTGGGAACCGAAGGATGAATACGCTGATTTCTACCAGACGATTCGTCCTGGACAAGAGTATAATTTCTTTCCAGAGCTTAACTTTAACTTAGGAATTGGCTATCCGTTCTAAACAAGGTGCAAAACTTCGGTGTTAGAGCGAACATTGCTTTGCTATATTTGCAGCTTCCAAATCATACTAAATGGGTTGGTTTAAGAGAATCAAAGAAGGTATTACCACACCTTCGCAAGAGAAAAGAGAGATCCCAGAAGGGAACTGGTATAAGTGTCCGGAGTGCAATCACGTACTCACCTCTCTGGAGCATGCACAGAATTACTGGGTATGTCCGTCATGTCAGCATCACGAACGAATTGGAGCCGGAGAATACTTCGCGCTACTATTCGATGAGGGCAAATTCAGAGAATTGGCTGTGAACCTAACAAGTGGTGACCCACTCGAATTCGTAGATACTAAGAAGTACACTGACCGTGTCAAAAGCTCCATGGAGAAAACGGGACTGCGTGATGCGATTCGTTGTGCCTCTGGTACTATTCATGGAGAAAAAGTGGTGATCGCTGCGATGGATTTCCGTTTCATCGGAGGTTCGATGGGATCTGTAGTAGGAGAGAAGATCGCTCGTGCAATCGACTACGCTATTAAGAACAAATGTCCTTTCATCTGTATCTCAAAGTCAGGTGGAGCACGAATGATGGAAGCAGGTTTCTCGCTAATGCAAATGGCGAAGACTTCTGCAAAGCTGACTCAGCTATCAAATGCTGGGTTGCCATACATCAGCTTCTTGACGGATCCAACAACTGGTGGGGTCACGGCAAGTTTCGCGATGCTAGGAGATTTGAATATCGCTGAACCAAAGGCGTTGATCGGCTTCGCTGGTCCGCGTGTAGTAAAGGAAACGATTGGAAAAGATCTTCCTGAAGGCTTCCAGCGTTCAGAGTTTGTTCTTGAGCATGGCTTCCTCGATTTGATCGTGGAGCGCAAAGACTTGAAAGACAAGCTAGCACTCATCTTTAAAATGTTGTCATAAGGAATCACTTTTCAAAAAGAAAAGATTACCTTTGCACTTCCGTTTAAAAGCGGTTACATAATAATTATCTAATACGATATTGGAATGTACCTAAGTCAAGAAAAGAAAAGAGAAATCTTTAAGAAGCACGGAAAATCAGAAAATGATACCGGCTCAGCAGAGGGACAGATTGCGTTGTTCACATACCGCATCGCACACCTAACAGGTCACCTCAAACAAAACAAAAAAGACTACAACACGCAGCGATCGCTCATCAACCTAGTAGGAAAGCGTCGTAAGCTACTTAATTACCTAAAGGATAACGATATCGAGCGATACCGTGCAATTATTAAGGAGCTAGGTCTGCGTAAGTAATTGAAGAAGATTAAGACGATATAGAATTATTGTGAAGGGGGGCAAAGGAAATCCATTGCTCCTCTTCGCATGTTTACACGTACACCTTAGATGAATTACACGTTACACACAAAAACCATTGATCTTGGTGATGGAAAAGCTATCACCATCGAGACTGGGAAGCTAGCAAAGCAGGCCCACGGTTCAGTGGTTGTACGCCAAGGAGACACGATGCTCCTAGCAACTGCGGTATCAAATCACCAAGCAGCGGATGGAGTAGACTTCCTTCCGTTGACGGTTGATTACCGTGAAAAGTATGCCGCTGCCGGACGATTCCCAGGCGGTTTCTTCAAACGAGAAGCTCGTCCTTCTGATGACGAAGTTCTTGTAATGCGTCTCGTTGACCGAGCGCTACGCCCTACCTTCCCTGACGATTACCACGCTGGAACACAGGTGATGATCCAGGTAATGAGCTCAGAAGAAGACATCATGCCTGACTGCCTTGCAGGTCTGGCTGCCTCTGCAGCAATCTCGATTTCTGATATTCCGTTCAACGGACCAATCTCAGAAGTTCGTGTTGCTCGTATCGACGGTAAAATGGTGATCAACCCTCTACGTTCAGAACTTGAAAACGCTGACATCGATTTGATGGTAGCTGGTTCTGATGACAGCATTGTCATGGTAGAAGGAGAGATGCTAGAAGTAAGCGAAGAAGAGATGGTAGAAGCTATTGAAGCGGCACATGCTGCAATCAAGGTTCACTGCCAGGCTCAGAAAGAGCTTGCTGAAGCAGTTGGAAAAGCTTACCCTAAGCGCGAGTACTCACACGAAGTGCACGATGACGCACTTCGTACACGAGTTCACGGTGACCTTTACCAGAAATTCTACGACGCTGCGAAGCAGGGTTCTTCAAAAGAAGAGCGCGCTGAAGCGTTCGGAGCAATCAAAGAAGAATACATCGCAACATTCTCTGAAGAAGAGCTTGAAGAAGTGAAGGGAATGTTGAGCGGGTACATTAAAGCTGCACAGAAAGATGCCATTCGTCGTCTAGTACTAGACGAAGGACGTCGTCTTGACGGTCGCGCAACGAACGAGGTTCGTCCTATCTGGTCAGAAGTTGACTACCTACCAGCTCCTCACGGATCTGCATTGTTTACGCGTGGTGAGACCCAGTCTTTGACTACATTGACATTGGGTACTAAGCTCGACGAACAAACGATCGACGGAGCGCTTCAGCAGCGTAGCGACAAATTTTTGCTTCACTACAACTTCCCTCCATTCTCTACAGGAGAGGAGCGTCCGTTGCGTGGAACAAGCCGTCGTGAAGTAGGACACGGTAACCTTGCACTTCGTGCATTGAAGCCAATCCTACCTGAAACAGAAGAATGTCCTTACACAATCCGTCTCGTTTCTGAGATTCTTGAATCAAACGGTTCGTCTTCTATGGCAACTGTTTGTGCAGGAACATTGGCGTTGATGGATGGTGGTGTGCCGATCAAGGCTCCAGTATCTGGAATCGCGATGGGATTGATCACTGATAAGGATTCAGATAAGTACGCTGTCTTGAGCGATATCCTAGGAGATGAAGATCACCTTGGAGATATGGACTTCAAAGTAACAGGTACAGCGAAGGGTATTACTGCATGTCAGATGGATATCAAGATCGCAGGACTTTCAATGAAAGTGTTGACTGAGGCCTTGATTCAAGCGAAAGAAGGACGTGCTCACATCCTAGGTGAGATGTTGAAGACGATGAGTGAGCCACGTGAGGATTACAAGCCGCACGCTCCACGTATCGAAGCATTCGAAATTCCTACGGATATGATCGGTGCTGTAATCGGCCCTGGTGGTAAGATCATTCAAGAGATTCAAGCTGAGACAGAAACAACGATTTCTATCGACGAAAGAGATGGAAAAGGAATTGTGGAAGTATCTGCGAGCAACCTTGATGCGATTACTGCAGCCATCACTCGAATTAAGACTATCGTATTCCCTCCAACCATCGAAATCGGTGAAGTATACGAAGGTGTAGTGAAGTCAATCATGCCGTACGGAGCGTTCGTAGAGATCGTTCCTGGTCAAGACGGACTACTCCACGTATCGGAATTGGAGTGGCACCGTGTCCAAAATGTGGAAGATGTCATCAAGCAAGGTGACGTTGTGAAGTTCAAAGTAACTGGACGCGACCCGAAGACAAACAAGGTGAAGCTTTCTCGTAAAGTCTTGCTTCCGAAGCCAGAAGGCTACGTAGAGCGTGAAGACCGTGGAGATCGTGGAGACCGCCGTGGACGCGGAGGACGTGACCGTGGAGATCGTCGTGATCGTGGAGATCGCGGAGATCGTCGTGACAACAATCGTCGCGAAGAGTCTAAAGGTTCTGAATAATAAATCTGGGTCTTGAAGGAGTGCCAACTTGGCATTCCTTCAATTCTTGCATCATTTTTGATGTTTTAACGGAAGCCATTACGGCATTTTGCGTTATATAAAGGGGCTGTTTGGGATAGCCCCATCAAGGAAAGGCAATGAGACAGTTAAAAATAACCAAGCAGGTTACGAACAGAGAGACGGCCTCTCTAGATAAGTATTTGCAGGAAATCGGAAGGGTAGACCTTATCACTGCTGAGGAAGAAGTGGAGCTAGCGCGCCGCATCAAGCAGGGAGATCAGCTCGCCCTTGAAAAGCTTACAAAAGCAAACTTGAGGTTCGTAGTATCTGTTTCAAAGCAATATCAGAATCAGGGGCTTTCGCTTCCTGACCTGATCAATGAAGGTAACCTTGGCCTTATTAAGGCCGCTCAACGTTTTGATGAAACCCGAGGTTTCAAATTCATTTCGTATGCAGTTTGGTGGATCCGTCAGTCGATTCTGCAAGCACTAGCTGAGCAGTCTCGTATTGTACGTCTTCCATTGAACAAGATCGGTTCGATCAACAAAATCAATAAAGCGTTCGCGAAACTCGAACAAGAGTACGAACGTCCTCCAACCGCGGCTGAGCTAGCGGAAGTTCTTGAAATGACACTAGACGAAGTGAAGCAGTCATTGAAGAATGCAGGACGCCACGTATCGATGGATGCGCCATTGAAAGACGGAGACGATTCTTCAAGTACGATGTATGACGTTCTTCAAACAGGAGATACGCCATCACCAGATACAGACTTGATGAATGAATCACTTCGTAAGGAGATCGAACGTTCACTACGTACACTAACCACTCGTGAGGCAGATGTAATTCGCCTTTACTTTGGTTTGAATGGTGAACACCCGATGACTCTTGAAGAGATCGGAGAACGTTTTGACCTGACACGTGAACGCGTACGTCAGATAAAAGAGAAAGCGATCAGACGATTAAAGCATACATCGAGAAGTAAGATCCTGAAATCTTACCTCGGATAAGATTAAAAAGTCCCGCAACTGCGGGACTTTTTCTTTTATGAGTTGTTCTGATAGCGCCAGATGTATCTACAGGCTACACTTCGATAAGGACGCCAAGGCTCAGCTACGACTTCAAGCTTCTTCTTGACTCCACGTTCTTTAGGGTCCAGATCGTACAGCTTGCACATGCCCATTTTAATGCCCAGGTCATCGAGTGGAAGGATGTCGAGTCTACGCAAATCAAACATCAAGAACATCTGAACCGTCCATACGCCGAGTCCTTTGATGGACGTGAGTTCTTTGATGATTTCTTCATCTGAACCGTTCCATAAACTTGGGTCATTCTTTGCCGGATCAGAGAAATAGCGAGCCAAATCGCGCATGTAACTCGTTTTCTGGCGGCTTAGGCCAATGCCTCTCAGTTCGTCGTCTGTCACTTTGTCTAGGGATTCCGGCGTTAGCTGAAGTTCTAAGAGTTCACTGAAGCGCTTATAGATCGTATCAGCAGCCTTTACCGAAAGCTGTTGTCCGACAATAGCTTTACTCAATGATTCGAACGGGCTACTGTAAATCGGCCATGACAATTCATCGTCATGAATGATGCTGGCAAGCTTGCTATCTGCGGATTTTAGATGGTTTTTGATCGATGAGATTTCCATGTCGGAAAGAAATTAGAAATGCATTTGTACGCTAAGAAAGACAATTCAGCGTTCGAATGTAGAATCTTCGCATCTTTGCCAGCAACTTATGAGAACCGGAACACTTGTCGTTTTCTTTCTGACTGTGATCGCTACCGCTTTTTGGTCATGCCGAAAAGATAATTTCACTACCGATCCCAATGCCACTTTGAGCTTTTCACAAGACACAGTCTTGTTTGATACGGTATTCACTACCATAGGCTCTATCACTGAGTTGGTAAGGATTTACAACACAAATGATAACCCAGTACAAATTTCCAATATTGAGTTGGAAGGAGGGACGTCTTCGCAATACAGAATCAATGTTGATGGTATTGCTGCTGATGAATTCACTAACGTGGAAATCGCTTCGGGTGATAGTTTGTGGATGTTCGTGGAGGTCACCATTGACCCGAACGCTCTCAATCTACCATTCATCGTGGAAGACCGAGTGCGATTTGAACTCAATGGGAACGAACAATTTGTAGAGCTAGTGGCCTGGGGACAGAACGCATACTACCATGGTTCCTTAGATCAGATTACGGTACTCCCATGCAATGAAGTTTGGAATGCCGATTTGCCGCACATCGTTTATGGAATTGTAGCGGTTGACGAAGGCTGTAGCCTCACGATTAATGAAGGAACACAAGTCCATTGTCACGCCGGCTCTGGAATCTTTGTGAATAAAGGAACATTGGATGTCAATGGTCAATTTGGAAACGAAGTTTGTTTCCAAGGGGACCGTTTAGAGCAGGAATATCAAGGATTGCCAGGCCAATGGGGAATCGAGCTTGAGTTCGAGTTCGAAACAGACCTGGGAATTGAGCAGGCGACAGTAGCTCGTGGCGGGATATGGTTATTTGAGACCGTAGACTGTGAGATCGACTGGGCCATTATCAAGAATGGTAACATCGGAGTTCAAGTAGACACCGTAGGAAGCGCCACAGCAGATGCACTGGTCATGCGCAATACCAAGATCCAGAATATGGGAGTTATTGGTATTCTCGCCCAGGGAGCGCACATTTCAGGGGTAAATAACCTGGTAGCCAATTGCGGACAAAACTGCGCTGCTTTCACTATTGGTGGACGTTACCAGTTTGCTTATTCAACATTCGCCAATTACTGGACAGACGGAACGCGTCAAACGCCTGCTTTCGTCCTCAACAACTACTACGTAGACATCAATCAGAACATTCAGACCCGAACCATATCCGATACCTGGTTCCATAACTGTATCATGTATGGTAACAACGCTGCCTTATCTGATTTCAGCGAGTTCATCGTCGATATGCAGGATGATGAAATGCAGGACTATCGATTTGAGTTCTGTGGCGTTGACTCTGAGTCAAGCGTAGCAGACAGCGATCGATACAACGGCATGGTCAATGGAAATACGCCTCCATTCACAGATGTGCTGAATTTCGATTTTACCTTACTAAATCAAGGAGGTAGCTTATGGACTGGCGGATTGCCACTCGGACCTACGCTGACCGAGAATTTTGATTTGGGTAATAACTTCCGCTTTCTTCCAGGAACGAAAGGCTGCTACGAACAGCAATAAGTCTGTTAAGATCAAGGTGTTAACAAGGTCTTGAATTCCTACGCGTGGAGACTTTCATTTTTTCGGTACTTTTCTGGTAACCTTTGGTGAACCGTGAACGTATCGGAAACCGGGAAAACATCCACTCTATGAAACGTATAACCTATCGATTGCTCGCTGGGACCGGAATTGGACTTCTGTTGCTGACAGCCTGTGCTGATGAAAAGACGCAGGATTCAGAACAAGAACAACAAGAGGTGTCAGTTGATGAGGCGAACGACAACGCCGTCACTTCGTCGCTGCTCAAGCTAGACAGTGAGATCTTCTCATTGCCTTCGCCTGTGCAAACTGCGATGCTGCTGAAAAAGAACGAGATTCCTTATTCTGAGGAGCTTCTCAATTCAACCGCAAACACTGAAAAGTATTTGAATCAGTTCCAGAAGGCCCTGAATATGGGAGTGTATGGCGCTGATCTAGCGTACTTATCTAATTTCAATAATGCGCAGCTAAAGCTCGATTATTTCAAGGTGGTAGAAGACTTAGCTACTGACTTGAACGTGCGTAACGCGATTGACCAACAGCTGATCGATCGATTTGCAAGCAATATTGACAATCAAGACTCATTGTACAACTTGAACGCAGCGCTGTTCCAAACGGCTGACCGTTACTTGAAAGACAATAAGGACGACGAACTCGCCGCGCTAATCTTAGCAGGTGGATGGGTAGAGGCCCTTCACTTGTCTCTAGATCCAGCTGCGAATATCCAAGAGCTTCGCGTTCGTATTGGAGAGCAAGGGAATGCAGCACGCAGCCTTGTGAGTCTACTTGGAAAGAGCGAAGACGCTCAAACCTTGGAATTGGCATCTAAGCTAGCCGCATTGGCATCTGAGTTCAAGGCCTTGAATCGCGACTACGAATACGTTAAGCCGATTACTGATGCTACGGAGCGCGTGACATACTTGAACAGCAAGTCTAATATTCAAATGACAGATGAACAGCTCGAGGCGATTAAAACTCAAGTTGGAGAAATCAGAGCATTCATTATTCAATAATCAGTGATCATGAAAAAGTTACTATCCATCCTTGCTTTCGCCCTTTTGGCGGCGAATGTAGCGAATGCACAGTGCGAGACGATCGCTGATGACTGTGCAAACTACCTCGAAAGTGCCTACATCTCAGACGGGCAGATCTACCGTGCACTATTGTACAATGATCAGGTAGCCGAATTTGAAACAACCTTCTTCGGAGGAAATACATATCGCATTGCAGCATGTAGTGGAGAACAAGAGGGAAACCTCATTTTCCGCATCTACGATGAGCAGAAGAATCTTCTGTTTACGAACGCTGACTACAGCAATGCGCCTTACTGGGATTTTGTGGTGGAGAATACCATGCACTGCACCATCGAATCACAGCTAGACTTAAACCGTCAAGACAGCGGTTGCGCTGTGCTTCTGATTGGCTTTAAGCAGTAAGCAAGAACAATTTTAATCACCGAGTACAATTAGATGAGCGCAGGGATTCTCCGTGCCTTAATGCAGCTTTTTGCCATAATCGCCCGTGAAAGCGGTAGCGATAAAACGCAAAAAAGCGGACGAGATATCGTCGCTATATTCCTTCGGCAGCAGCTGAATAAGGAGTTGGTGAACCGCTATCTTGATATGTATGACAGCTTCATTGAAGAGCTGAACACTCGTAAATCTGGCAAGAAAGAACGTAGCCAGAAACGATTGGCAGTAAGCTCAGTGAAGGTGCTTCGTATCTGTACTCGTATTAATGAAGAATTAGCACAGAAGGAGAAGTACTTCGTACTGATCCGGTTGATGGAATTCATTGTAGCGTTTGAAGACACTACAGAACAAGAGTGGGAATTCATTCATACTGTTGCCGATACCTTCAACATTGACAAAGAAGTATATGGTGGAATTCGAGAACTGATTAGCCTCGAAGAAGGTGAAACCAAAGACCTCGAAAACTTCCTCTATATCGTACCTAAGGTCGAAGTGGAAATGGAACATGCCCGTTCCATCCAGTCATCGGCTTTGAATGGAATGTTGATCTTCTTCCGCCTGGAAAAAGAGAACATGTTCTTCCTTCGCTATTTCGGTACTGACGACCTCCTTTTGAACGGACAGGTCTTAAGTGCTGGAAATAGCCACGTTTTCAACCAAGGAGCTTCGGTCAGAGGTTCTAAGATTTCTCCGATCTACTACAGCGACGTTATCCATCGTTTCATGGATACATCGGATAGTTCGAAGATTGTTTTCCGTGTTGAGAACGTTTCATACTACTTCAAGCGGGGGAATAAACAAGCCCTGCACCAACTGAACATCATTGAAGAGAACGGATCCCTCATTGGAATTATGGGAGGATCTGGGTCTGGTAAATCGACCTTGCTCAATGTGATGAATGGAAACTACACGCCAACCTACGGCCAAGTAACCATTAACGGGATCGACATTCACCATTCCGGAGATCAGTTGGAAGGAGTGATTGGTTATGTAGCCCAAGATGACCTCTTGATTGAGGAGCTCTCGGTGTTCCAAAACCTCTTTTACAATGCCAAACTTTGTTTCGCTGATAAAACCGACGATGAGATTTCAGCTTTGGTGGATCAGACTCTACAGCAACTTGGGCTTTACGAAGCACGAGAACTAAAAGTAGGTTCTCCACTGGATAAGACGATTTCCGGAGGACAGCGCAAACGATTGAATATTGCACTAGAGCTTATTCGTGAGCCAAGTGTCTTATTCGTTGATGAGCCAACCAGTGGTCTTTCTTCCCGCGATAGCGAGAATATCATGGACCTCTTGAAAGAGTTGACCTTGAGAGGTAAGCTCATCTTCGTGGTCATCCACCAACCTTCGTCTGACATTTTCAAGATGTTCGACAAGCTGTTCTTGCTAGATCAGGGTGGATACCCAATCTATTATGGTAACCCAGTTGAGAGTATTATTTACTTCAAACGCCTGGTGAACCATGTCAACTTGAACGAAAGTGAATGTCCGGTTTGTGGTAACGTAAATCCGGAACAGCTCTTTAATATCATTGAATCGAAGGTCGTTGATGAATACGGTAATCTAACCGAGCACCGAAAGATCACGCCACGAGAGTGGAACAACTTCTTCAATGTGATTATTGGGAATCACTTGAGGACGAAGAAGGAATCATTTGAAGCTCCGGATACCGCCTTCAGAATTCCGGGCTTGATCAGACAGCTAGGTGTATTCCTGAAGCGTGACGTTTTGAGCAAGTTGAGCAACAAGCAGTACATGCTGATCAACATGCTTGAAGCCCCGATGCTTGCTTTGTTGTTGAGTTTCTTCTTGAAGTTCTATCAAAGCGATCGTTCTGAAGAGGCGAGCTACCTATTCCGCGAGAGCGAAAACATACCGCAATTCCTATTCATTAGTGTTATTGTGGCGCTATTCTTAGGACTCACGGTAAGTGCCGAAGAGATTATTCGAGATCAGAAAATACTTAAGCGCGAGAAGTTCTTGAACCTGAGTCGAGGTAGCTATTTAATGGCTAAAATCGGCGTGATGTTCGTGATCTCAGCCATTCAGACCTTGATGTTCATTTTGGTCGGGAATACGGTACTCGAGATCAAAGGAATGTACCTCGCGTTCTGGGCAATTCTGTTCAGTACAAGCTGTTTCGCGAATATTCTCGGATTGAATATCTCCGCAAGTTTCAACAGTGCGAAGGTAATCTACATCATCATTCCAATCTTGATTATTCCTCAACTGCTCTTCAGTGGAGTGATTGTGAAGTTTGATAAGCTGTACCCAGCATTTGCATCGCAATCTGGAGTGCCATGGATTGGAAACATTATGGCCTCGCGTTGGGCTTATGAGGCGATGACGGTGTATCAGTACAAGAACAACGCCTATGACGATCAGTTCTACGCTTTTGATACCAAGATCAAGACCTATGGCTGGAAACGAGATTTCTGGGTAAAGGAAATGCGCTCCATCGTTTCTGATGTGCGCAAGCAGTTGCAAGGGGAGAAGGACGCGACGAATCTAGACGTGAACCTAAGAATCCTTTACAATGAGTTCTCCAAAGAGATCGTTGATGTCAAAGGCTTTGAGTTTGACTACTTCGCTGCACTAGAGAGTGGAAAGCCGTCAGTAGCCGACCTTGATAGTATGCTGGTGGAGATTGACCGATTGAATGAATACTATCGTGCTAATTGTCGTTTGAACACCCGTTCGAAAGACAAATTGAATAACAACTTGACCTCAACGACAGAGAAGAGGGACGCGATGTTTGCGATGATGAATGATCATCACAACGATCAGCTAGAAGAGTTTGTGACCAATGCGAACGATGTGAAACGTTTGGTTACCTACAATGAGGAGATTGTTCAAAAGACAGATCCTATCTATCTCGTTCCACATCACAAAGGATTCTTTGGGGCTCATTTCTATGCACCGTCGAAGAGCTTCTTCGGAACTCAAATCACCACATTTAGTGGCAACTTGATTGTGATCTGGGGAATGACCTTCATCCTAGCTGTCATGCTATGGTTTGACGGACTGCGATTCTTCGTAGAATCTTTAGGACATTTCTTTGGCGTGCTAGGCCAAAAGATCGCGGGTCTGCGATCAAAATAATCGGGCAACAAAAAACCACCTATTCAGGTGGTCTTCTGCGAATTTTTACATGATCACAAGGTGTGTTAGATCTCTTCTACTTCGATCATCTTGAAAGGAATATTAATGATCGCATCGTAATCTTCACCGGCCTCGAGCATATCTTCATCATCCTCTTCATAGTACCAGTTGATTACGATCTCGTTGTTGATCGCTTCTAGTTTCTTAAACAGGTCAAGAATACACTTAGAGCTACTTGTATTGAAGTACTCTAATTGAATATTGACAGTAGACTTGTCCTGAGGAGTCTTGGCATAATGCTCGATCCAGTCCATCAAAGGTTTGTAGAACTCAATTGAGTTTTCTGGAATAGATCTTCCTTTGATCTCGAGTGTGCCATCTCCGGCTTTGAAGTCAACCGATGGTGTTTTCGGTGTGCCTTCGATCTTGATATCTTCCATCTCAGGATACTTTTACGTTGAAAGTAAAGAATAAACGCTCATCATCAATCGGAGAGAACTGATACTCCATCTGCCTTCCCGATTTACGCGCAATATCGAGAAAACCGAGGCCTGCTCCACCTACATTACTGAACTTTCCATTAACAAGCTGTTCTTTGTATTCTTCTCGAATCAGCTCCTTCGGCAATGCTTCAAGTCGTTCTAGTCTGCTTTTCAGCATCTCAGCAGCGTTCTTATCAATACTATTTCCGGTAGCGATACTGATACCGTCATCAGAGGCCATCATAATAATTACCCCAGAAGATTCTTCTTCTGGCGAGTCTTCATTTCCATGGACGAACAGATTCTGTAAGCATTCCACAAGAATGTTGAAGGCTTTCTTACGCGTTGGCTTTTCACACCCTAGATGATGTAATCGCTTTTCAGCAATCTCTAGCAGTGAATCGAGCAGAGTTCCTGATACTTCCCCACGGAAAGCAAGCATTACGCTATCGTCGCTGAAGCGACTGAACTCTTGAAATATTTCTCCTGATTTCTTCACGTTCATAGGGTTTATGATGAACGCATCGGATCAACAGTGGTAGTATCAAATAGTCTGGTGCTACAAAGTTATTGGCAATTCATAATTTCGCCAGTCAGAACACGTAAGACCTTTCCCGACCTCATGTCAGAAGAACACCTACAAGATTGGTTTTTTGAGTGGTTTAACTCTCCTTACTACCACCTCCTATACGGGAATCGTAGCGATGAAGAGGCGGCTTCTTTTGTGCAGCAATTGATGAGACATATTCACCAAGAGTATTTTGAAGCGCAGGCTTTAAGTGAGCTAAGCGTTCTCGATTTGGCATGCGGTAAGGGGCGTCATGCTCGTGCTATGTACGAGCTCGGTATGAATGTCATGGGGGTTGATCTTGCTGAAGACAGTATCAAAGAAGCCAAGGAAATGTCATCTCCTTCCATCGCCTTTGAGGTTGCTGATATGCGTTCTTTCTCGCTAGCGCGGAATTTTAATATCGTAACCAATCTGTTTACGAGCTTCGGATACTTCGATGATGAATCGGAGAATCAACGAGTGATTGCCCAAGTAAAGAAGCACTTGACCGGGAATGGCATCTTCGTGATCGATTTCTTGAACCTTGACTATGTGCGCGCAACCTTAGTTGAACAAGAGGTAAAAGAAGTCGGAGGGGTGAGTTTCCATATTAGAAGAAGAATCCACGGCGGTCATATTCTGAAGGACATCGAGTTCTCTGACAAAGGAAAGGACTACCACTACCAAGAGCGTGTTCAGGCGATAGATGCAGAGCAAATGCGAGGCTTACTAGAAGGAGAGGGATTTGAGATTCAGGCTGTCTATGGTTCATATGCTTTAGAAGAACATAGCGCAGATTCGAATCGTTTGATTATGATTGCACGGAAATGACGGAGTTCGTTAAATACACATTGTTAATGCTAGCAGTGGTTTTCGTTGGTGGCCTGGTTATTCAGCTCACCGGAAAGAAACTGCTCAAGCATTTGAACTTGATGCTGGCTTTTGGCGGCGCTTACCTTATCGGGTTGATCTTTTTGCATCTCGTCCCTGAGGTCTTTGGAGCAACTTTCGATGATTCCTTTACCGTTCGCACGGCGGGCTGGTTTGTTTTGGGAGGCTTTATGCTTCAAGTGCTCTTAGAGTACCTGAGCCAGGGTGTAGAACACGGACATTATCATGAACATGCCGTTTCAAAAGGCTTTCCGCTCATGATTTTTGTTAGTCTCTGTTTGCATGCACTCATTGAGGCCATGCCACTGGCGGGAGGACTGCACGACCATGACCATGGTCATGTACACATGCACCTAGATGGAGATTCACTGCTGATTGGCTTGTTGATCCATAAACTTCCCGTTTCGCTCGTCTTGGCAGGGATGTTATTGAGTTCAGGTATCTCGGCCACCATGCGATGGATTTACCTCGCAGTGTTCGCTCTGATGCCAGTTGTAGGAATGTATCTGAGCGACCGACTGATTCACGCGGACGCATTTGATGCGAACGTCGTGATGGTGAGTTTGAGTGCAATGTTGATCGGAATCCTATTCCATATTTCGACCACAATTCTCTTCGAAACCTCCAACGGACACCGCTTCAATATCCAGAAGCTAACTGTCGTAATTCTAGGGATGTTGATCGCTGCATTGACCTTGTAGGTCGAAAAAATCTTCAGCGCTTTCGGGAAATTCTCCACTGAATTGTAGTATTTTTAAACAAACGATTCGGAGCTGTGGAGGTCTTAAGACAAGAAGGCGCAAGCTGTATGGATGGATTTATTGCACGAGCAGGACAACTCACGTTGACTAAAAAAGAGCTGTGCTTTGAGTTCAAGGGGGGAGATGAAGTCGAAAAGCCAATCTGTATATCACTTGATGATATCGATAAGGTCGATTACTTTAAGTCGCTCTCCATTATTCCCAACGGTTTGACCTTATTCTTGAGAAGCGGTGAACTAACACACTTTGTGGTAGATGATCGCAAGAGCTGGCAAGAAGCTCTTCTAAAAGCAACTCGTCTCGGAACGAAATAATATCCCGCAATGGGAATAGAGTTCCGTTATTGAACCGAATTGAGAAAACATCAATTTTGTAAGTCACTGTCCTACAGTTATTTACGTTTTGGCTTGATGTTAGTTAATAGTGCAGTACCAAATTGCTTATCTGATTACTATGAAGACTTTTAGTACAAAACTGGTGAACGAGAAAGTCGAGTTCATCTTCATCAAGAAGAAAACCTCGAAAAGAATTCTCGTATTCGCTCACTACCTGAATTGATATTGTAACCTCTGATAGCTGTTTCCGTAAGATTTGGTTATAACGATTACTGACCAAACTTTAGAAAAAGTGAAACGCTGCAGAATTAGGATCAACGTACGAAAGTTCGAGTCGATCCAACTATATCGAAAGAAATTCGGATTTGAAGTATTTAATCATTGCCTGAACTAATTAGCCAAATACACTGGCTGATTGGTTCATGGCTAACTCAAATAGATCTCTATCCACCCTGGTAGGGATTTTTTTTGTGCCAAACCATTCCACCATTCGTTCCGTTGGCATGTTCCCTGTGAGCTCGTCTTTCGCCATCGGACAACCACCAAAGCCTTTGATAGCACCGTCGAATCTTCGACATCCTGCGTCATAAGCAGATTCAACTTTCTCTTCCCACGTTGTAGGAGTCGTATGCAAATGCGCGCCAAACTCTACTCCAGGCAGTTCCTTAATGACGGATTGGAACATCGGGGTGATATTCTCTGGTGCAGAAACACCGATGGTATCACTGAGCGCGATAATGTCGATCTCTAAATCTTTGTGCAAACGCTCACTCCATTGAATGGCTATGTCTGGATGCCAATGCTCACCGTATGGATTCCCAAAAGCCATTGAGATGTAGATCACAGCCTTTTTGCCGTGCTTTGTACATAGCTCTTGAATTTCCTCAACACGTGACAGTGATTCTTCGATGGAAGAGTTTGTATTTCGTTGCTGAAAGGTCTCTGAGATGGAGAAGGGGAAGCCTAGGTAATCGATTTCCTCAAACTCACATGCATCAACAGCTCCTCGCTTGTTAGCAACGATGGCTAGCAACTTTGATTCCGTATGACTCAAATCCAAAGCCGCCAGTACTTCAGCTGTGTCTCTTAGTTGTGGAATCGCCTTAGGCGAGACGAAGCTCCCAAAGTCAATGGTGTCAAAGCCCACCTTGAGTAGGCTATTAATGTAAGCTGCCTTGGTCGCTGTAGGAACGAAGTCTTTCATTCCTTGCATGGCGTCACGAGGGCATTCTATGAGCTTGATTTCCATAGGGATTATGAATGTAGGATTTGTCTTACATCGTGTGAAGAGAGGCCTCCTACACTCCGTTCGACAAAGCAAAGATAGTTTTGGTGCAGAGATTTAGAACAATTATGAAAACTATCCTTGTTATCGATTCCGATCCGGTTACAGCAAACCTCACTGAGAAGTTTCTGAAAAACTACGGTTACGAAGTGGAAGTTACTTCCGAAGGAAAAGACGCGCTTGACCGTCTGAATCGACCAAGGTTTGACCTGGTGTTGTCAGATACACAACTTCAAGGTCTCGCAGGATTTGATATTCTCAAGATCATGAAGAAGTGTTTTATCAATACACCATTTGTCTTCCTGACTGCTGACGATGATGAAGTCACACGAATGGAGGCAGAAGCGCTAGGAGCAGCGAGGCTCATTAGCAAGCGGAAAGAATACATCAATCTACCGCACATTTTGGATCAGCTATTCTTTTCATCAAGGGAGATGGTAGCATAGCGGAACCTTTTGCCCATTAGGGCGTACAAGTACTCGCGGGGTTTAGGGAAACGAGAGGGAGAAGTCTAACCCTAATGAGTACAAAAATGACACTCGATCAGTTTACAAAGATGCCGGTCGACGAGCAGACGAATTATTTATGGGACAATGGTATTTGTCTTGGACAACGCATGTTCCAGAACCAATACATCGTTTGCATCTTCAGCATTGACAATTTCTTTGTCGAAGCCAGATATTCCAAGAACAATAATGGAGTAGACGCCATTTTGCCATTGCGCGATGTTATGGAATGGGAGGCCTATGTTGATAGAAACGTTCGCCAATTGATCTATTTGAGTTAAGCCGCAACAACAACGGACCATCATAGAGCGACCATCGGGTTTGCTCGTAAGTGATCGTATCTCCGCTGATTATCAGTGATGATGCGATCTTTTTGTTTCCAATAGCTACAAATAGACCATTGACAGAACATACCCCGTCTGCTCGATGGAACAAGCATCCATTCGATTTCACGAGGGTGTCTTTTCGAAGATCAATCCAATCGGCGTCATTGAGTTCACGCCAATCACGCGTTGCCCAAGTTTCTTTGCCCCATTTGGTTTGTAGGTAATATGAATGGTCATTGATCGTAAGTGCTATATCGCCCTTTGCAGCCCCACCGAAGAATAAAACTTGCGGTCTAGGATCTTGTCGTATCAGGTACAAAAAGAGAACACTGGCCATCAAAGCGCCCTTGAGGATCCATCGTCTTTTTATCGTGAAGATGAGAATGGCAAAGAAGGTCGCAAGGACAATCTCCAATCCAGAAGATTGAATGCCATTGATCACCGCTCCCGGCAGATCAGCGATAAAGGCAGATACATTAATCATACATGTACTAAGCCAATACATGAGTTGATCTATCCAACTTGAAGGAATACCAAGCGCCTTCATCGATAGTGATAACAACAGCACGTACATCGTAACAGTGGCTAGTGGTACCATGATGAAGTTCGCTATCAAGAAGTAGACAGGAAACATTCGGAAGTAGAATATAGATAGGCCACTCGTACTCAATTGTGCAGCTACGCTCGTCCCCAATGCGCTCGCAACCTTGCGAGGCAATCGACAACGGAGAAAGAATGACCTGAAATGTGTTTGCCAGAGTACGATCCCAGCCACGGCAGCGAAGCTCAGCTGAAATCCGAGCTTGAAGATTACTGAGGGCTGTGCGGCAATCATGAAGAGTCCTACTGTTGCTAAGGTGTTTAGGCTGTTCCCTTTTTTTCTCAGCCCTAAGGCAGCACATAGAATCACCACCATACCCGTTGCTCTTAGCGCTGAGGGAGAGGTGCCAGTGAACCAACAGAAGACAGATGTGATGATCAAAGTGATCGTGATCCATATGATTCGAACGCTCTTTTTCCGTGCCCTTTTCAGAAAGTACAAAGGCAAAGCAGCAATGAGTCCGATATGTAGTCCACTGACGGCGAGCAAATGCATCGTGCCTGATTTTGAAAAGTTCTCTTTAATAGATGAAGAGAGTAATTGCTTATCGCCAGTGACCATGGCATAGAGTAATGCTCCTTCTTCATGATCATCTTGTATGAGTTCATCCTGAAACCATGCTTGCAACGTCGCTCGCAGACGGATAGGTGCCCGGTAGACGGCGTTGAATGAGTCAACCTTCAATTGGGCTAAGACATCTTTGGAGAGGTAGAACGCCCTGGGATCAAAGGCGTGGGGGTAGGCTGGGCCAGGGAAGGGCGAAATTACCCCACGAACCCAAAGCGAATCGCCAGGAGTCAATGCCTCGTCAATATTTCTAAAATGAATAAGTTGAAGTCTGATCGGTTCGCTGTCCCAAACACATCGAGCTTGGGCACGCCAAGAGGACGTTGATTGCCTGAAAGATTCAATCACGAGGCACGTCTCTATTTCCTCTTCTGGTATAGTTTTGTGCTGTTTCACGGAAGTGGAAGCGCCACCTAGGGAAAGAAAGAGAACGCAGGCTGTACTACTTCGCAGTGCTTGTTTTCTTGAGGTTGACCTTCCGATACGATGCAGTATCAGGAAAGACGCGATAAAAAGAACAACCAACATCCACCAGAAGCCACGCTCAAGAAAATTACTGAGAACAATTCCCAGTACGAAAGAACAAGCTGGAAGGAGCATTGGCGCCTGCATTCTCGGTCTGATTTGCAGGCAAGATATGTGCTCGAACCTTCGGTTTTACAAGCGTTTTACGCTCGTCGGTCTAAACTTTATGAGTGTGGGAAATCAGTCCGATCGAGCTCAGTGAAGTGGGCTTTCTTCTTGAAATAGTAGTCGACAATGATGCTGCTTTCGTACCATCCAACGCGGTTCGGTTCAGTGATACGTGAACGGATGTCTTTTCGCTTTTTGCGCATTCCACCAAGATGGGCGTAGAAAGAACCATGAGCTTTCAACACAGCTAAGGTGTAGCTCAGTTTTCCTTCTGTAAGGAAACGCATGCCTGCTATACCATCAAGCACCAATCGCTTCATGATGAGCATGAATAAGGAGCCGTAGTGGTAATTCTTAACGAGGATGAAGAGGTTGTTTCTGAAATTCAAGAAGGTCTTGAATGGATTTAGCTTATCTAAGGTCCCACCTCCAACGTGATAGACTACACTCTTGCCGCAAGCTCCAATCTTGTAGCCTCGGTTCTTCAGACGCCAGCATAGATCAATTTCCTCCATGTGAGCGAAGAAGTCTTCATCCAGTCCGCCCACGAGGTGGTATTTTTCAGCTCGTATGAACAGGCTTGCTCCGCTGGCCCAAAAGACCTCTTTGTTTTCGTCGTACTGACCTTCGTCTTTCTCGAATCCATCAAAGATGCGACCTGCGCAAAATACGAAGCCATATTTATCGATGAATCCACCGGTTGCTCCCGCGTGCTCAAACCATTCCTTTTTATTGTAATCCAGGATTTTCGGTTGACACGCTGTCAGGTCTGAACTCTCCATGTATTCCACTACTGGCGGAATCCAATTAGCAGTCACTTCGACGTCGCTATTCAGCAGAACATAGATATCGGCTTGAATATGCTTCAGGCCTTCGTTGTAACCCTGAGCAAAGCCATAGTTCTTCTTGTTCTCGTGAATTTTAACCTCTGGAAATTGAGTGCGAAGTAATTCGAGCGAATCGTCTGTAGACCCATTGTCTATGATCCAGACCTCAGCATGATCGCGGCTGTGTTGCACCACCGAAGGAAGGAACTTCTCTAGATAATGCCTTCCGTTCCAATTAAGTATTGCTACCGCTATTTTCTGCACTCGTCTATCTCGGGTTGAAGAACAGATCCTCCAGCTCATCAAACGAGTATGTGTCTCGTTGATTGGTTGAGTTGAGCTGCGTATCCGTCGGGCGAAGATCGTTATTTTTTGTTCTCATGACAGAACGCCAATCTTCATTCTTCGTTTCCCCAAGCATATCAGAATGTAAAAGGTCGAAATCGTAATTAGACACGGCACGTGAGTAGAACAAGAATCGCTTGTCGTTGAATCGACCAATCTTGTAGTAGTGCCAAATTTCATAAGGGAATACCTCCGTCTCGTTATGACGCATAACGATGGTGTTCGGCTTCCCGTATTGCAGCCAAACACGTCCGCGGTCAGTGCGGTAGCCCGGCATTACAGGTGTTGTATACTCTGCATTCACATGCCAAACTTGACGGATGTACTTTTTCCATTCACCCATCGGGTCTTGTGGAGCATAGCTCATCCAGAAGTTCTCAAAGTAGGCGCGTTGTACGTCGGTTGTGCCCGTTTTCACAAGGTTGGTGATAGTACCTCTTTCAATGTTCCCAGCGATAGGGTAGATGCAGTCAACATACATACGCATGCTGTCAGGGTTATTGAAGGCCATTCCAGGCTCCGTCATATAATCACTCTCAACGTCAGTAAAGCTTGAGACAGGTTGCCCTGCCTTGAAGAAACCAATCGCTTGTGAAGCCACCTCTTCATTATCTCTTGTGCGCACTTCAATCACCAAGCGGTAATCTCCCTCAGGAAGTCCGTCAAGGTCAATGCGTTCAAGAAGAGGAGTTACGGTCGCGACATCTTTGCGCAAATACTTGCGCGTGCTTTCTACTGCCTGCCCCTCATTCCACAACGCATACGTGATCAGGTATTTGTCGTCGTTGGTGAAGTACTTGTCTGAGTTATAGGCCTCAGCGTAGAATACCAACTGCTTCGCCGTAGGAGGGAAGAAGTCTGAAACTAACGGCAGGATATCGAACCCTGATTTTGTCAACTCACTCGTGGTCGTTGCTTTTGCGTAGGCCTCAACAAAAGTGATGCTTGAAATCTGAGGAATATCCGTTCGGAAAAACAAGTTCACGGATTTCTTCATCGTGATCGGGAGCGCACTTGGATTGTTCACATCAGTGAGCTCTACGTCGATGGTATATGATCCTGGATCGAGTAAGAAGCGCTGCAAGTCTATGAAGTCTGCGTAGCTCCCTGTCGCTTGCGCGGAAGAGGATACTACCGTTTTACGAAAATCAACCACTTCATCATTTTTTGAGATGATGATCGTCGATTCAATGGTCGCCTTTGCGGAAGTGCTATCAATAGCTGCCCAAGTTAGGGTAGCGCCATCGAAAGAAATATGGGTCTCAAGTAAGAGCCCTCCTCCTGGAACAAAGAACTGTTTGTTGTCAAATGTGGCTCGAATGGCAGCGTTTGATTGCATGCAAATGGCCATCAGGAAAAAAAAGAATACAGGTTTCAGAGACATACTATAATCTGTGAATCATAAAATTACCAAATCATACAGGCTACGCAACGCAAATGTTGCTCCAAAATCACACTTCAACTTTGGATGCTAGTATAAAAAAGTAGTACTTTTGCCGCGGAGAGTTGGCAGAGTGGTCGAATGCGGCGGTCTTGAAAACCGTTGTGCCGAGAGGTACCGGGGGTTCGAATCCCTCACTCTCCGCCACTAGCTCAAAAAGCCTTCCCATGATCGGGAAGGCTTTTTTTGTGTCGTTTTAAGTCGGAATCTACCTTCGCATTTCATTGACTTACAACGTCGTTATCGAGCAAGGCAACAAAGCCTGCTTGTTTTTGTAATAGGGAGTGACAAGCAAATTTGCATGAGCTACATCATTAGAATCGGACTTTTTCTGGGCGCACTCCTGTGCTGCATCAGCACTGTTATGGGTCAATCTGACGCCAAAATCATCACTGGGAAAGTGATCGATGCGGATTCTGGAGATGGGATTCCTTACGCTACAGTGGTCTTCCAATTGGCCGATGATTCAGTCATTGGAGGTACCAGTACCGATGAAAGTGGCCAATTCCGCGCTAGCGTCAATGCTGAAGATATCAAGATTCAGATCTCATTCATTGGATACGAAACACTGGTGATAGAGAATCGAAGTCTGAATGCTACTGAGAATAATCTCGGTGAAGTAGGACTCACTCGTTCCGCGCTAGCGCTAGAAGAAGCAGAAGTAGCAGCCGAGAAATCGACGGTAGAATTCAAGCTCGATAAACGCGTGTTTAACGTAGGTAAAGACATTAGTAGCACGGGAGCGGGTGCATTAGAGGTGCTAGATCAAGTGCCCTCAGTCAACGTTGATATTGAAGGGAATATCACGCTGCGTGGAAATGGCGGTGTACAAATTCTGATTGATGGTAAACCGTCTGTGCTTTCAGATGACGGCGCCAACGCTTTAGGTACCATTACTTCAGATATGATTGAGAAGGTAGAAGTGATCACCAATCCTTCTGCGAAGTATGAGGCCGGTGGGACCTCTGGAATTCTAAATATCGTTCTGAAGAAGGAGGAGAAGACCGGAATTAACGGCTCGATCTCAGTTAATACAGGTATTCCAGACAATCATAGCATTGGAGCTAGTTTGAATTACCGCACCAAAAAACTCAATCTGTTCACGCAATTGGGCGGTGGGTATCGTTCACTTCCAAGGTTTAATGAGAGCACGAATATCAACAGGCTCGACAGCACGATCATTGAGAGTGATGGGGTGGCGTACCGAAACGAGCAGTTTGTAAATATTCTGCTTGGAAGTGACTTCTACTTGAATGATTTCAATACGATTACGATTTCTGGAAACTACGCGCTTGAGTTAGAAGATCAACCTTCTGAAACGGATTTCAATTTCTACAGCATTGGGGAAGAGGCGATTCCAGCATGGGAACGCACAGAAGTGACAAGTGCGGTGAATCCGAAATGGCGTTATGATGTGCAGTACGAGAAGCAGTTCAAAGACGACAAAGAACACAAACTTCAATTCAGTGCACTTGGTAATTTCTTCGGAAAAGACCTTGAATCAGAATTCACCAATACCGCGTTGTCTAATGCAGTTGAAGATGAATTTCAGCAAACGGCATCGAACTTCTTTCAGTCTGATTACACCTTCAAGCTTGATTATACTGATCCTGTGTCTGAGCTGGTAACACTTGAAACGGGCTTTCAATACCAAATCAATGATGTAGGAAATGAATTCAAAGTTTCTGACCTCGTTGATGGAGTATGGGTGGTAGATAGCGGATTGACGAACACCTTTGAATGGAATCAGAAAGTGCTCGGTGTATACGGAACAGCGGCCTATGAAAAGTCAAACTGGGGTGTGAAGCTCGGACTTCGCGTAGAGAACACTGACCTGAATACCTTCCTGGTTGATACCGAAGAGGCGAACGATCAGAACTACACTAATCTCTTTCCGACGGCCCATGCATCGTGGAAAGCGACGGAGCGATTCTCATTGCAGGCAGGATACTCTCGAAGAATTTTCCGTCCGCGTTTATGGGATCTGAATCCATTCTTCAACATCAGAAATGCCTTCAACATTCGTCAAGGAAACCCGGATCTGCAGCCTGAGTTTGCTGATTCCTATGAGTTGACGGCCATCATGCTCCTTCCAAAAGTTTCATTGAACGGAAGTGTATACCATCTCTACACCACCGAGGTAGTTGAACGCGTCTCATTCTTCGAGAACAACGTCAATGTGACGATGCCTTTGAATATCGGAACAGAGAATAAAACAGGGATTGAACTGAACGGAAAGTATGAGCCAATGAAGTGGCTGACCTTGACGGGAGATTTCAATTATGGTTTCTTCCAACGCCGGGGTGAGTTCCAAGACCAGCGTTTTGATTTTAATGGAGATCAGTGGGAAGGCGAGTTGACGGCGAAAATGAAGCTTCAAAAGACCGTTGATTTTGAAGTGTCTGGAGAGTACAACTCAAGCGTAATCACCGTACAAGGAAGGCAATCAGCTTCCTGGAGCCTTGATCTTGGTTTACGTAAAAAGCTATGGAAGGGGAAAGGTGTCATCAACGCAAGCGTGCGAGATCTTTTCGCTACACGAATTCGTGAGACCGTTATTGATCGCGATGACTTCTACCTCTACAGCTTTTCACAGCGTGGAACATTCTTTACCTTAGGTTTTAGCTACAGCTTCGGAAAGGGAGAGGCCATGACATATTCCGGAAGGGTGCGTCGATAATGCGTCTTTTTCAATTGTAGCCGTCTATCAAAGAAAACATGACGGAAGCACTCTGGGAAGAATTCAAACAGCCGATTGAGGCATTTATCCGAACCAAAGTTCATCAGGACGAGGTGGAAGATCTCCTTCAAGATGTTTTCATGAAGATTCATCAGAAAGTGCACACGGTGCGTGAGCACGATCGGATAGAGTCATGGGTGTTTCAAATCACACGAAATGCGATCATTGATCACTACCGAACTAAACGTCAGAATACCTCACTCACCGTGGATATTCCAGAAAGGATGGAAGAAGAGTCATCCGTTGATTTTTCTCCGTGTATTCAACCGCTGCTAACGCAGCTTTCGACGGAAGATCAGAAGCTTATTTCTCGGGTAAATTTAGAAGGTGGCTCTCAAAAGGCTATCGCCGAAGAGCTTGGGATTGGATACAGTGCTTTGAAATCACGAGTTCAACGTGCCCGTCAACGGTTAAAGGATGTGTTTGTCGAGTGTTGTGAGATTGAGTCAGATGTGTATGGTCACATAGTTAGCGCCAAAACACGGGATTGTTCTTGCTAATGCGTCTTTTTGATTTGCCTTCGTCTACTAGGGTGAATCTTAAAACAAAGCTTCATGAAATCAAATGATCCATGTTGTGGTAACGATAGCGGGTGTTGTACTTGCTGCTGTTGCCAATGTTCACCGAATCAACAAGGTGGCAATTGCCAATGCTAAGGCAAAAAGGGTGGGAGTTTTTCCGCCCTTTTTTATTCGATAGCCTGGAGCAATGCTTCAGCCTCACTCAAGAGTGCTTGACAATGCATGCCCACACCACTTTTGATGATGACATTGAACTGAACAATGTGTTTGAATTCGTCAGCTTGAATCGATTGAATGAACTTGACCGAATCTTCTGGAGAAAAGGCAGCGAAATTGTAATTCAGCGAGAATGGAACCGAGGTATTCATATAATTGGTGATCATGGGTAAGTATTGCGACTTATCAATCTCGTGCCACTCGTAAATCGCTGGCTGAGCGGCTGTGTAATAAGAGATGAGTCGTCCTCTCAGATTATCGTCTTCAATCAAACCAAGTTTTCCTGTACTCTCAAGTTCAATGAAGGTAGAAGAGGCAAATCGCTGCGACACCGTGTTAACCATAATGGCAATATCGCTGCGATAATCACCTAATGGTTTCGGTTCTTCTGACTTTAATAAACTGATAGCTGCTTCTCGCGTTTGCTCCATGAATTTGAGTTGCTGATGCGCCAAGGCTGTGTCTCGCTGAAGATCTGTTTTCAGCTGAGCGATGATTCGTGCTTGTTCGTCGCTCATTGTGCGTGAGGTTCGCCATTCATTTAGCATGAAGGAAATGGTAATACCGGCGATAAGGATCAGGAGCTCCATGAAATAAGCTCCTGGTTTCTTCAGCTTGAGTTTCATGAACTCAAGATAACCATTTTGACATGCAGCTTGATCCAGTGCAATCGTCTGAATTTCATACCTTGAAGCTCCAATACAACGAGCTATGAAACCGATACTCTCTCTCTTTGCTGCTAGTGTTATCAGCGTAGCAGCTTTCTCTCAAGTTTCAGTTGAGCCTGATGTTTCAGCCAATGATCTTGTCTTTGACTTCTTGCTCGGAAGCGGAGTCTTAATTGAAGACGTTGAATACGGTGGAGCAGACATCCAAATTGGTTCGTTCATGGATATGGGCGTCATCGGATTAGACAGTGGATTGGTCATGTCTACCGCAGACGTAGAAAACATTGATGCAGGGAATGATGCTCCCGCTTTTGGAGAGGTTCCTTTCGGAGAGGGCGTTAGTGGTGATGCTGATTTGTTAGATATCGCCAACTCTGTACCTCCACTTATCGGTCAGAATTTCTCGATTTCGGCCATTAACGATGTGGTTTCACTTGAGTTCGACTTCATTCCCTACGGAGATAGTTTGGCGTTCAATTACATCTTCGGATCAGACGAGTATCCAGTGTGGGTAAATACGGCATTCAACGATGCGTTCGCATTCTTTATTAGCGGTCCCGGTATCACAGGTCCTTATAGTGCTCCTGATGGTTTCCCTGATGGGGCTGAAAATATTGCTTTCGTTCCTGGAACGGATCCAAACGTTCCAATTACGGTGAGTTCAATCAATGACCAGACCAATAGCGAATTCTACGTTGACAATATCGACAATGAAGGAATCTACGTGAACGGCTATACCACGGTGCTGACAGCCTACAAGACGGGCTTAACAGTAGGAGAGACCTACCACATTCGCTTGGCCCTTGGAGATGGTTCAGATACGGCATTAGAGTCGATTGTAGCACTGCAAGCAGGTTCTTTCTCGGCGTACTCTACAACCGAGAATGTGGGTGACCCGGGTGACCTTGATTTCGACGGAGATATTGACGTGAATGACTTACTCGAATTACTCGAGAATCAAGGCTGTCAAGGCTTCGATTGTATCGGAGACATCAATGGAGATGGAATCGTGAATGTCATGGATATTCTCGAGTTCCTTGGTCTATTCTGATCCTTTCACGCTGAAGTGCACATTTTCAATCATTTATAGTCCGATGTCTGACATGTTTCGCTGAAACTCTTGGGCCGATTTCCTCGTTAGAGAAATCAAACCGAGACATCATGAAACGACTAATCAGCTTAGCGGCGCTCATTGGGTGCCTCTCTATCAGTTCTCTGGGCCAGCAATACATAGTCAAAGAAGAAGGCGATACCTTAAACGGTAAGTCCTTGGTTTTTGTTGACCCAATCATGAAGGACCCGTATTTCTTATTAGATAGTGTTCAGATTAATTGGGATGATATTTCGCTAGCGCGGAATCAGCATGGTGTCTTTGCCAACGTTTCGGATATCTCTTCAGGAAAAGCCTCATTCGCCATGCGTATTCGCAAAGGTGAACTATCAATTTTCGAGAAGGTAGATATGAGTGTTTATGGGGAAGATGAACTTCCAACTGAAATGCGGACCGGTCAAGAACGTCGTCATTTAGCCCGAGGTAATATGGATTATCTTATGGAAGACGGAGAGCTGTTCGTTCCAACCTATCAGAATCTCAATCAAACACTCAAGTCATCAGACCGAGCTATGGGGCACTTGAAGGAAATGCGAAAATACCAATGGATTAAGAGAGGTCTTCTCTACGGAGGCGGAGGTTTAGTCACCGCCAGCATCATCACCATGGACGGTGGTTTTGCCATCAGTCCGCAACTCATCCTCGGTTTGATTTCAACCGGAAGCAGCTTCTTTGTCAACGCAGCCATCGATGATTATCGATGGATGGCTGTGGAATCGTATAATATTGAGTCGAGTTTAGCTCAGCACTAGCTTAGCGCGATTTGAATGCGTTGATCGCATTTCGCGTGAAATCAGAGAGGACCAAGGTTCCTGACATGGCAGCACGCTCCATGAGGAGTTCGTCCCAATGATCTGTTCCTTGCCAAAAGATCTCCTTTAACATACGCATTGCTTCCGGGTTGCTGTTAGCTAGTTTATTCGCTAGCGCGGAAACGCCTTGGTCTAAGGCTTCAGCATCGTCAAAGATCTCAGCGTACAAACCTTTCTGTGCAGCCCATTCTGCCGAGCGCCATTCAGTAGCGTTGATTGCCAATTGGCTCATTGATGAAGTACCAATTTTACGCTCTACGGCTGGTCCTACCACAAACGGTCCGATACCTACTGCTAGTTCGCTCAGCTTTACAGCAGCAAATTTTGTAGCTAGACAGTAGTCTACTGCGCTAGCCATTCCTACACCGCCACCAACGGCTTTCCCTTGCACACGGCCGATAATGAGTTTCGGACACTTACGAGCAGCGTTGATTACGTTCGCGAATCCAGAGAAAAAGGCTTTTCCTGTGGCTTCGTCGTCAATAGCGATGAGTTCATCAAAGCTCGCTCCAGCGCAGAATGCACGGTCTCCGGCTGACTTTAGAATGATCACCTTGATGTCATCATTTTTACCAGCTTCAGTGATTGATTCAGCAAGCGCTGCCAAGAGGTGACCTGGAAGTGAGTTACTCGCTGGGTGATAGAATTCGATCGTTGCGATCGATTCGTTGATCTCTGTTTTAACGTAGCCTTCTTGTGCCATGATAGGGAATAAAAAAGCCCTTCCGAAACCGGAAGGGCATATAATGAGGTAGTTATTATCTGTTTTCTACAGGAACGTAGTCGCGAGCGTTCGCTCCAGTGTAGATCTGACGTGGACGACCAATTGGGTCTCCGTTTTCGATCATTTCTTTCCACTGTGCGATCCATCCTGGTAGACGACCGATAGCGAACATCACAGTAAACATCTCAGTAGGGATACCGAGTGCACGGTAGATGATACCGCTGTAGAAGTCTACGTTAGGGTATAGACCGCGTGCTACGAAGTATTCGTCTTTCAACGCAACTTCTTCTAGTTCCTTCGCAATGTCAAGAACAGGGTCATTTACTCCTAGTGCAGCGAGTACGTCGTCAGCAGCTTTCTTAATGATCTTAGCTCGTGGATCGAAGTTCTTGTAAACTCGGTGTCCGAAGCCCATCAAGCGGAAGCTATCCGTCTTATCCTTCGCTTTGTCAACCCAAGTTTGGAGACCGCTACCATCTTCACGAATAGTCTCAAGCATTTCGATAACTGCCTGGTTAGCACCACCGTGTAGTGGACCCCAAAGTGCAGCGATACCAGCTGAGATAGAAGAGTAGAGGTTTGCTTGAGAAGAACCTACGATACGCACTGTTGAAGCCGAACAGTTTTGCTCGTGATCTGCGTGCAGGATCAAAAGCTTGTTCAAAGCGTCATTGACAATTGGATCAATAGTGTAGTCATTTGACGGTAGACCGAACATCATGTTCAAGAAGTTCTCAGTGTATGAGAGCTTGTTGTCTGGGTACGTCAGTGGGTGACCTAGGTTGTTCTTATATGCCTGAGCAGCTAGGGTTGGTAGCTTTGCGATCAAGCGGTGAATCGTCAATTCAATGTCTTTGAACGGACGATTTGGATTCTGTGATTCTGGGTAGAACGTAGACAAGCTTGAGATCATCGACGAAAGAATTCCCATTGGGTGTGCATCCGTAGGGAACGCTTCGAAGAAGCGACGCATGTCTTCGTGTACCAATGTGTGGTGAGTGATGCTGTCAGTGAAGTAGCTCAACTGATCAGCATTCGGAAGTTCACCGTACATGAGGAGGTAAGCTACTTCGAGGAAGCTTGCCTTTTCTGCCAACTGTTCGATCGGATAACCGCGGTAACGGAGAATTCCTTTTTCACCGTCGAGGAAAGTAATTGCGCTCTTGGTAGATCCAGTGTTCTTAAATCCGGAATCAAGGGTGATGTACCCCGTCATTCCACGTAGTTTGGAAATATCAATTGCTTTCTCTCCTTCAGATCCTTCAATAACGGGGAGTTCATATTCCTGTCCATTGAGGATAATCCGCGCCGTTTCGCTCATTATTTGTTGGTTTTTTGGGGTGTCTAAATGGGTGTGCAATATAGGAAGAATTAAAGTGCGAATATCACATGATTCTCATCAAAAAAAATGAGGCGGTGTACGCCTCAAATCTCATATAACAGTCTATTGGAAAGTTGGTTTAAAGTTGTCTCGATAATCTTCCCAAGCCTGTTGTGTGTTTTCTGCTTTATGACCGTCGTCTGCAAAGAATCGCAGGTACATTTCAATCTGCTGCGGACTCTGCATTCCTCGCACCCCAGTGATCATCTTTTGATCTTCATCAAGGAAGACAACAGTAGGGTAGGCGCTTACGCGCATTGCGCGAGTTAATTGGTGTACACCGTTACGTCCGGCTTTGTTCGGAACGTAATCTGGGTTCGCATACTCTTGACCTTGGAATGTCACTGGATCTGGTGATTCAGCGTCAAACTTCACTGCGTAGTAGTTCGCATTTACGAACTCCACTACATCAGGATTTGAGAAGGTGTTCTTCTCCATCATTTTACAAGGCCCACACCATTTGGTGTAAACGTCAATCATGATCTTACGAGGTTCTTTCTTCTGGGCTGCCAGCGCTTCTTCGATGGTCATCCAGTGAATTTCAGATTGCTGCGCCACAGCGGTAAACATCAGCAATGATAGAATAGAGGTCAATAATAATCTCATGATGTAGATCGTTGGTAAACAAGGTGTACGGGGAATTCCCAGTAACGATTCAAATATCCGAAAAAAAAAGCGCCCCTAAGGGCGCTATATGGTTTAAAGATGTTAATCTCAGCTTATTCCACACCATGCATAAGCTTCGTCAAAGGCTTACTTAGAACGGCGATTAGAATCGCAAATCCGACAAGGACGAAACCAATGGTAGAGAAGGTGTCAACGTACTTCTCAAGACCTTCAGCCAATGAAAGTGATTCTCCACCTTCTTCACCTCCAGTCAAGGTAGCAATCGCACCGGCCAAGTAGTTCGCCATCGCAAATGATAGGAACCACCCACCCATTGCAGTACCCGCAATGTTTTTCGGCGCTAGCTTAGTTACCATTGAAAGACCAATAGGTGAAAGGAAGAGCTCTCCAGTTGTATGTAACATGTACAGGAATACCAATGTCAATAGTGGCACTTGGAAATCGCTCTCGAATTGAAGACCTACAAGGGTAATCAAGAACCCGAGACCGAGCTGAAGAATACCGAGAGAGAACTTCATTGGAATCGATGGGTTGCGGCCTTTCTGCGAGAGTTTCACCCACATCACCGAGAAGATCGATCCAAAGAGGATAATAAAGGCAGGGTTGAAGAACTGCGTCATGGAGGCTGGCATCGTCCAGCCAAATATTTCACGACTCACATTACGGTCAGCGAAAAGCGTCAGCGAGGTTCCAGCTTGTTCGAAACAAGCCCAGAATACCACGTTAATAATCATCATGATCACCAAGGCAATCATACGATCACGCCATACAGGTCCTTCTTTCGCTCCAGCTGAAATTAGCTGAACCGCTACCCCTACGAAGATCAAGATTAGGAGTATCCATAAATACTCTGCCAATGAGATCAAGTAGAAACATACTGGGATGATCAACAGCGAGACGATGGTAATCAAACCAGCCACATTCAACGGACCAGCAACTTTCTTAAGTCCTGCCTCGCGAATGTCAAGACCTTCTGCAGCTTCGTAGTTCTTACGTCCGAAGAAGAAGATGGCAAACCCGAGCAACATACCGAATCCAGCGAGGGCGAACCCTTTCTCGAATCCATAGGTTTCACCTACATAAGCCACAACGGTGGTGGCGAGCAGGGCTCCAATGTTAATACCAATGTAGAAAATGGTAAACCCGGAATCTCGTCGAGGATCTCCGTCTTGATAGAGCTTACCTACAATGGTGGATATGTTCGCTTTGAAGTACCCGTTACCCACAATGATGGCCCCCATACCAATTAGAAGGAAGTCTTCGCTACCTCCAAGGATCAAGAACTCACCAATAGACATCAAGACAGCACCCAATAGGATCGCATATCGATATCCAAGGAATTTATCAGCCATACGTCCTCCGAGAACGGGAGCTGCGTATACCAACGCGGTGTAGGCACCGTAAATGATGCTGGCTTCCGCATCACCTTTCATTAGTGATTTAACCAAGTATAAGGTGAGGAGAACACGCATTCCGTAGTAACAGAATCGTTCCCACATTTCAGAGAAGAATAGGGTCATCAGTCCCTTAGGATGCCCTGTAGGTGCAGTACTCATATGTTTGGATTAAGGGTTAGTGTTTTTCGTCCAGCGTAAATCTAGCAAATTTCGCCAGCGCTAACTATCAGTGTTTTAGAGGTTCTCGAGAGTATAATCAAGCATCATTGTGAAGAGGTGCAAGCGTGTATTCCCTCCGTAAATACCGTGATTCTTGTTCGGATAAATGAACAGATCGAACTGCTTATTGGCTTTCACCATCGCATCAATCATCTCCATGGTATTCTGGTAATGCACATTGTCATCCGCGCTTCCGTGGATCAGGAAGTACTTACCTTCTAGTTTATCAACGTGGTTGATAGGAGAGTTGTCATCGTATCCAGAAGCATTCTCTTGCGGTGTGCGCATGAAACGCTCTGTGTAAATCGTGTCGTAGTAACGCCAGTTCGTTACCGGAGCTACCGCAATACCCATCGTGTATACTTCAGCTCCCTTTGTCATACACAATGAAGTCATGTAACCACCGTAGCTCCATCCCTGGATCCCGATACGTTCAGCATCAACGTAATCTTGATTGCCCATGTACTTTGCGAAGTCGATGAAGTCTTCTGTTTCATACTTCCCTAGTTGCATGTAGGTTGAGTGCTTGAATTCACGTCCGCGGTACATTGTTCCACGTGGGTCTACACTTACTACGATGTAACCGTTTTGAGCGAGTAACTGGTGGTAGAGGTAATTTGAACCTCCCCAAGAATCAGAAACTGTGTTATGTCCAGGTCCTCCATAAATGGCTACGTATACTGGGTACTTCTTCGCTGGATCGAAGTCAGCGGGTTTGATCATCCAACAGTTCAGGGCGTCACCATTGCGGTTATCGAAAGTGAAGAATTCCTTTTGACTTAGGTCGTACTTCTTAAGCGTCTTCTTCAAACTTGAGTTATCCTTCAATACACGAAGCTCTTTCCCTTTGCTGTCGTGAAGCGAGATGTAATAAGGTGTATTGGCATCAGTGTGGTAGTTGATGTAATACTTGCATCCTTCACTAAACACGGCGCTATTCGAACCTTTGCGCGTGCTCAATTGCTTCTTCTTTCCGCGCTTGATGCTCACTGAGTAAACGTGCTGCTCAATGGCAGACACCTCAGAAGAAGAATAGAACACTTGTCCTTTGTCTTGATCCAGCCCAAGGAACTCAATTACGTCCCATTCTCCTTTTGTCAGCTGCTTCACTACGTTTCCGCTCATATCGAAACGGTAGATGTGGTTGTAACCATCGCGCTCTGAATTCCACAAGAAGGTCTTACCGTCTTCCAAGAAAATGAGGTTGTCGTTGATCTCAATGTAAGTGTCAGCCTTTTCTTCGAATACCACTTTCGTAGGAATGGTGAATGGATCGTCAGGAGAGATGTTGGTCATCAAGAACTCTAGATGGTTCTGGTGACGGTTCATACGCATCACACAAAGGCGGTTGTTGTTTAAGGTCCACTTGATGCGTGGAATGTATATGTCTTGCTCAGTGCCAATGTCTACTGGTTTAGACATTTCCTCTTCAAGGTCGTAAACCAAAATGTTGACGAGACTATTCTTTTCGCCGGCTTTCGGGTACTTGAAGGTGTATTGATCAGGGTAAAGCTCTCCGTACATGGCCATTTGGAACTGCTTAACGCGGTCTTCATTGAACTTGTAGTAAGCCAAGCGATCTCCGTTTGGCGACCAGTACATTCCTTTGTCAAAACCAAATTCCTCTTCGTACACCCAGTCTGTAGCACCGTTGCTGATAACGTTTTCTTTTCCATCAGCCGTTACTTGAACTTCTGTGCGGTACTGAATGTCAGTAATGAAGATGTTGTTTTCACGAATGAAGGCTACTTTATCAGCAGCCGGAGAGAAAGTTGCCAGGCGCTGTTTCCCCAACTTGGCATCAGCCAGTGGGAAGGCTCTTTTCTTCTCGATATTATATACGTAGTAGTTCGCTCGTGTACTATGACGGTAAATTGACTCCGTATCGGTCGAGATCAACATCATCTTTTCATCGGCACTGAATTCGTAATCGTCTATTCCCGTGCTCGCATCATTGAAGATGTCTTTTGATGTAGCAAGTGTTGCTACTTTCTTCCCCGTTTCAAACGAGTACTTCACAATCTCAGATCCGTTTTCCTGCGAGTATTCAAGGCTTGTGTAGTGCACTCCGTCTGACATTGAACGGAGGCCTCCTACGTATTCTGGTCTGAACTCTCCTGAGTACCAGATGAGTTCATTTGAAAGTTCTTGTTTCTGCGCTAGCGCGGAATAGGGCAGCGCTAAGAGCATGATGAAGCTAATTGCAAAAAGGTGTTTCATTTCAAGCGAGGGTTTATCTTTGGCTCAAGGCGTCCGAATATAGGCATTACAGACGTTTTCCGAATTTAATCACAAGATGTACACCAAAATTTCTGAAACACACCTGCGGTCTATTTCATCCATTGTCGGTGAACAACATTGCCATAGTTCACTAGATCAGCGAGAAGCCTATGGTCGAGATGAAACTGAAGACTTGAGTTTTCCTCCAGAGGCGGTTGTTACTCCGGCGAATACTGAAGAAGTCAGCAAGGTGATGGCTTACTGCTTTGAACAAGGGATTCCTGTGACTCCAATTGGTGGTCAGACAGGCCTCAGCGGTGGCGCACTGAGTGTATACGGTGGGGTAGGACTATCCTTAAAACGCCTCAACCAAATTTTGGAAATCGATACCAAGAACCTGCAGGTAATTACACAGCCGGCGGTTATTGTAGAAGAACTTCAAAATGCTTGCGCAGAGCATGCACTGCTATATGCACCTGACCCTGCAAGCCGAGGAACATGTTGGATTGGCGGGAACCTCGCCGAGAATTCAGGTGGACCTCGTGCAGTGAAGTATGGCGTCACCAAAGATTGGGTGTTGAATTTGGAGGTCGTCCTTCCCAATGGAGAGGTGATGGAAACGGGGGCGAATACCCTAAAGAATAGCACCGGCTACAATCTTACGCAGCTTATGGTTGGTTCAGAGGGTACCCTCGGGGTCATTACACGCGCTACCCTAAAGCTCATTCCAAAGCCAAAGCGCAACATGCTACTCTTGGTACCCTTTGCCTCATCCGTGGATGCCTGTTCAGCCGTTTCTGCCATATTCAGGGCAGGAATCACACCTTCTGCTCTAGAATTTATGGAGCGTGCGGCCATCGAATTGGCCATGGAGTTTACTGGTTCACATGAGCTGGAATTGGCTGACGATACAGAAGCACATCTATTGATTGAAGTAGACGGCAATCATGAGCAAATCCTGATGTCTGACTGTGAAACCATTATGACTGTAGTGGAAGAGCACGGCGCTGGCGAGGTTCTGTTTGCTGAAGACCAAGCGCAGAAAGATAAACTATGGTTCCTAAGAAGGAGAGTTGGAGAGGCTGTAAAGGCGAAGAGTATCTATAAGGAAGAAGACACCGTGGTGCCGAGGTATGCACTTCCTGTATTATTGCACGGGATAAAAAAGATTGGACTGACTATTGGATTCCAAAGTGTATGCTACGGACATGCAGGTGATGGAAACCTGCATGTGAATATTCTGAAGGGAGATATGAGTAACGAGCTGTGGGACAAAGAACTACCTTCCGCTATTCGCTCGATCTTCGAATTGGTCGTTTCGCTCGGCGGCACGTTGAGCGGGGAACACGGGATAGGCTTGGTACAAAAGGATTACATGGATATCGCATTCAAGCCAAATGTCTTAGATCTTATGTGGGAGACAAAGAAAGTGTTCGATCCGAAGCTGATTATGAATCCTGGGAAAGTGTTCCCATCACACTATTGGAAAGGCAATATTATTTAGATGTTAAATCTACTCTTGCATCGTACGATTTTCATCCTATATTTGAGGCGCTCAGTATGAGAGAGGCTGAGCAAAGTTAGTTGAGATAGGTTAGCCTTTCGAGGCAAACCGCATGAGTAATTTATAGTTTTTAGTTTTTCAGTTTAAGCCATTGAGTCCCGCAAAAGTGTGGGACTTTTTGGTTTATTATAATCTCGTAGCTTTACCGCCCAATTAAACACCCCATTATGTCACATCAATTACTGAAAGGCAAAAAAGGAATCATCTTCGGTGCATTGAACGATATGTCAATTGCATGGAAGACTGCTGAAACAGCTTACGCTCAAGGAGCAGAGTTTGTATTGACCAACGCACCTATCGCTATGCGTATGGGCGAAATCAATAAGTTGGCTGAGAAGTGTGGAAACGCGCTGGTTGTACCTGCAGATGCAACAAGCTCAGAAGACCTAGAGAACTTATTTCAGCAGACTATGGATCATTTCGGAGGGAAGATCGATTTCGTTCTTCACTCAATCGGGATGTCTCCAAACGTTCGTAAGAAGAAGCACTACACAGACCTTAAATATGAGTGGTACCACCAAACGCTTGACGTGAGCGCGATGTCATTGCACCGTACACTTTCTGCGGCGATGAAGATGGATGCCATCAATGATTGGGGATCTGTAGTAGCACTAACATACATTGCTGCGCAGCGTATCTTCCCAGATTACAATGACATGGCTGACGCCAAGTCATTGTTGGAGTCGATCACACGTAGCTTTGGATACCACTACGGAGAGCGCAAGAAAGTGCGTGTGAACACGATTTCTCAGTCTCCGACGGTTACCACAGCCGGAAGTGGGGTGAAAGGATTTGATGAGTTCATCAGCTTCTCTGAGTCAATGAGCCCACTAGGGAATGCAGACGCTCAAGCATGTGCTGATTACACCGTGATGATGTTCTCTGACTTCACACGCTACGTAACAATGCAGAACCTATTCCACGATGGAGGGTTCAGTAACACTGGAGTTACACAACAAGTAATCGAGAAATTCGCTAGCGAAGAATAAGCTAGTCAACAAAAGACCTTTGAAAGGCCGCACTTAGCAGTTCCACTGCTTTGTTGCGGTCTTTTTCGTTGAGACCAGCAGGTGGTCCGTATGGCGTAGTATTGACGTCAATGATGTAGATTTTACCATCGCCCTGGTCTCGAATGACATCAAGCTCACAAAATTCTGCTCCCATCTCCTCAGTGAACAGGCCAATTTGCTCCACTTCGGCTTCTGAGAATATGTCACTTAGATCGAGAAGAGTCGAGTGCGTCACTTCATTTGTGAAGCGTTGATCCCAAGACTTAAACTTGTGGTAAGCCAAGACAGGTTTGAATCCAATAACAGGCACGCGAATATCAACGGCTTGGCCATCCTCGGTTTTGTTGCTGAGTACTTTTTGGTAGATGTACCCTTCCTCAGTGCTTGATATCGGACATTCTATGTATTTGCCGTCGTGTTTTGCGTTGTCGTCACTTTTCATGACGGCAGTTCCATTAAAATTCAAGGGATCAATAAAGGTTCCGTAGCCTAAAAGGTTCTGATGAACAAGTTCTACTGCTTCCTTAGAGATGTCTTTGCAGTGTTCGTTTACCCGTTTCGGGTGTTTCATCCATCCATCGATTTGCCATTCTTTCTTCGTTTGATCATGGAAGAAGAGAAGAATATCTGCACTCGACATGGCCTTGTTGGTCAGTCTGAAATGAAGGTGGTCTGCAATCTTGTGAATCGTAGTCCGCTTACTAGGGAAATCAGGCCAAGTCACAATAACCGGCAGTTCACCCTTATGGAATTTGCGGTGCTTTCGATCTTGCGACCATGAGCGAAAGTCTTTCGAAATTCGCTCGAAGAGCGGCATGTTCGAACGATAGTTGTTTCGAAGCCCCTTCTTCATTTTCATTTCGTCCACTTTTTGATTTCTGACTTACGTCCGATAGTAGACGTGATGAAGTCTTTTTCAAGCTTAAGACCACGGGCAGGAGAGAACTCTCTTCCGTAAAAGATGATCTGAAGGTGGAGTGAGTTCCACTTTTCTTTTGGGAATAGACGCTTGGCGTCTTTCTCCGTCTGATCAACGTTCTTACCAGTGGTTAGTCCCCAACGGTACATCAAACGGTGAATATGCGTATCAACAGGGAATGCTGGAACACCGAAGGCTTGCGACATAACTACACTCGCTGTCTTATGACCTACGCCAGGAAGCTCCTCAAGTTCTTCAAAGGATTGTGGTACTTCTCCGTTGTGCTTGTTCATGATGATCTCACTCAGACCGTAGATCGCTTTTGATTTTGCCGGAGACAAGCCACAAGGTTTGATGATCTCTCTGATTTCTTCTACTGTTAAGTTGAGCATGTCTTTTGGATTGTCAGCTCGTTCGAAGAGGTTCGGAGTAATTAAGTTGACACGTTCATCGGTGCACTGCGCACTCAATAATACCGCCACTAATAAGGTATACGGGTCTTTGTGGTCGAGTGGAATAGGTGTTTCCGGGTATAGCTTTTCCAGGCTTTCAATTACGAAAGCGGCTTTCTCTTTCTTCGTCATCAGTTCTGAATAACAGACTTTGGTTCAGCAGTGGTGAGGTGCATACGTTTTGTCCAACCATTGTACTCGAGTGTGATCTCGTTGTTTTGGTCTTCAAAGTGCTCGAATAGTATGCGGTTTTCAATGCTCAAAACATTGATGGGCTGAACGTTAGAAATCTCGAGGTAGATCCATGTGATGTCATAGTCAACCTCCATTCCCCAGTACTTCCAGTAAAGCTCTTGGTCGTTCGCTTTCACATGGAAGCGTTCACGAATGTAGTTCTCAATACGGTAGTCAGCGTCTTCAATCTCCTTATCGGAACCCAAGCGAATGGGTTCTTCGTCTCCTCCAATCGCTTTTTCCAAGTCATCAGTGAAGATGCGCATTTCAATCTCGAACGCATTGGTGTTCAGATTATGACGCATCGATGTGTAGCTATGGTAAAACTTGTGTTCCGCGCTAGCGAAAGAAAGAATAGCAACGGCAGAAAGAAGGATGAATACTGTTCTCATGTGGAAGCATTGGAGTTGCTTGTTCAAATTTACAATAGTCTTGCCAGAAAAAGCTCTGGCCCTCTGGCTATCTTTGAGCCATGATTTCCAGTACAACTGATCCTTACTTAAAAGCAGTTCCGCTGATTCAACATGCACAGCGCATTGTAGTGACAGCACACAAATCGCCTGATGGAGATGCCGTTGGTTCTTCGCTTGGGTTGGCTAAATACCTGATTAAGAAAGGGAAAGATGTCACTGTGGTACTTCCGGATGGATTTGCAGACTTCCTCAACTGGATGCCAGGGACGGAGGATATCAAGTATTACGACAAGGACACAGCGGAAGTGGAGTCGCTTCTGAACGAAGCAGATTTGATCTTCTGTCTTGATTACAATGATATTTCACGCGTCGGGAAGATGCGAGGGGCGATGGAGGCGTTGATTGGTCAGAAGTCTTTCATTTTGATTGACCATCACCAACATCCTCAAGACTTCCCAGATGTGTTGATCTCGGATACATCTTCTTGTTCGACCGCACAGTTGATTTTCCGCTTCATTGATCGCATGGGAGATCGCGTCTACCTCGACAAAGAAATTGGTGCATGCTTGTATTGTGGAATCATGACCGATTCAGGAAGTTTCAGATTCCCATCGGTAGATGAAGAAACACATCAGATTGCCGCCGAAATCATCAAGCTCGGTGTAGATCACGCCCAGATTCATCGCAATGTCTACGATACGAATCTCCTTGACCGATTGCGTCTGGTAGGCTATGCACTAAGTGAGAAACTGGTGGTGTTACCTGAATATCGCACGGCATACATTAGCCTATCGGCCGAAGAATTGACACGATTCAATTACAGACCGGGTGATACCGAAGGCCTTGTGAATCAGGCGTTGTCAATCAAAGGAGTAAACTTTGCAGCCTTCATTCGTGAAGGGAATAACGAAGTAAAATTGTCGTTACGTTCACAAGGAAGCTTCAAGGTAAACGAAGTGGCTGCGACTTATTTCAACGGCGGCGGACACAACAATGCTGCTGGAGGAGCCACTACAAAGCCCTTGGAAGCCGTTGTACAGCAGTTCAATGAGATCCTTCCTCAGTATAAAGAAGAGCTTAACTACGACCTATGAGACTCCTAGTTTTTGGAATCATTTCTGTCATCCTTTCTGTTCAATCTTGTGGAGAAGATCGACCAACACCTCCACCGGTGAACGAGGCTGAATTACGCGAGCAGCTCATTGATTATAATCGCAACAAGATGTTGGCCGAGGATTCATTGATCACCTCATACTTATCGGAGCATGCGTTATCATATCAGAAAACGCCCACTGGACTGCGCTATGCAGTAAGTTCAAGTGAGGTAGGAGATAGTCTCAGCAAGGGAGATATAGTTCGCGTAGCCATGGAGATTTGGTTGTTTGATAGCACCCTTTGCTACGCCAGAAACGAAGATGACCCTTTCAGTTTCATTCTTGGAGAGAGTGACGCCCCTCCAGGACTTCATGAAATGGCCGGCTTGCTTAAGAAGGGAGATTCTGCGCAAAGCATTTGGCCGGCTCGTCTTGGTTACGGACTTACAGGTGATCAAGGACGTATTCCTCAGGATGCGATATTGTTGGTTGATCTTACCATGCTTCCATGAGGGTTCTAGGGTGTCTCTTGATCGTATTTCTGGCAGCTTGCCAATCTTCGCCTGATGGATTCGAAGAACGTAAAGAGAACGTCTACCGTGAGCTTCGCGCCTTTGGAGAAGGTGATCGGAAGGTAGGGGATGCCCACACAGCTTCGTTGAATGTGTACATGGCGCAACGATTTTCCAGTCATTATGACTACATGTTGGGCTATGATGTGCGCCCGGTAGAGGCGATTCCTGCTGATCATTGGTTTTTGAATCATGAACTCGCTAGCGCGGAATCGGGAGACAGTATCAGATGGTATTTGCCGTATTCAGAGATCAAAGGAACTTTCATAGACGAGTACACTATTGATTCCATCATGGTAGCCGATACCGCAAGAATTGAATTGATCATTGCGATTCAGAGTGCATACACCAAAGAGGAATACTTCAATAGTCCACGATACCTGTCGCAAGTTCAAGCCACCAAAGACCAACAATTGATCATGGCTCAACTAGAGGAGCTCAACATCAAAGATAGTGTGACCTGGTTTGGTTCAGGATGGCAAAGAGTGCTGAAAGAAGGAGAGGGAGATCGACCAAATGCGGGTGATCATTTGATCTTGGGTTTTACTGGAAGTTTCCTCGACGGAACGGTCTTCGATGTGGCTGATGATAGCCTGACGTATATCTATTTCGACTACGGAAAACCAGACCAAGTGATCGAAGGAATTGAGCGTTCTGTTGGCTATATGCGCAGGGGAGAAAGGCGTGAAGTATGGCTTCCTTCTGCGTATGCTTTCGGGTCGAAAGGGTCTGAAGATATTGTGCCGCCGAATACACCAGTGCGTTTCGAATTGCACTTGGTTGATCTCCTAAGAGACTCCATTTAGATTTCTGTTATTCAGTGATTTGATAGTATTCATATAAAGATTTTGTTTATGTCATTTTCAGATTCTTGAACTCAAGAAACTTTCATTTTTTTACAACATTTTGTGCTTTAGTTCCGTAGTAATCAAGAGACTATGAAGCAAGCCGCCCTCTTCATATTGACAATTTGCCTTTTCGCATCATCGATGTTCGCACAAGAGAGCATCGGGATCGGGATCAGCAACTATTCCCCAACGAATAGCCTCTTGTTGAATCCGTCATCCATTGTTGATTCAAAAGCCTTTATTGATATCCACTTGGTTGGGTTTAGTGTCTTCGCGAGAAATGACTTTGTCCACTTCGATGGCAATCAAGTTTCGCTGACCAATCCGAACAGTTTTAATGGTGCCGAAGTGTTGTACAATGAAAAACGTGCGCCATTTCGTGCCTATTCTGATGTATTGGTTCAAGGGCCTACCGTTACGGCTACCATTGGGAAGCACTCGTTTGGTTTATACACCGGAGTGAGAAGTGTGACGGATGTGCGTGGACTTGGTCAGAAAACAGCCGATTACATCATCAATGGTTTTCAATATGGACCTTACATAGGAACAGACACGCGTATCACGAATTTGCGTGCCACCACCTTAGCTTGGGCTGAGGCCGGACTATCCTACGGACAAATCATTCGACAAACAGGAAATGATCTATTGACGGCTGGGGTACATGTGAAACGTTTGTTTGGCATCGGTGCTGCTGCGGCACGTTTGAACGAGTGGCATTTCACGGTAGAAGATTCAACCACCATGCAAACCCACAGTATTTCTGGATCCTACGGTTTTAATGAACCTGGATGGAACACTGGGAAAGGCTGGGGAGTAGACATTGGCTTTACCTACAAGAAGACAAAGTCTGGTGTTTCGAACTACATACCACATCTCCGTGCAGGAGGTTGTGAAACATGTGATTACCAGTACAAGGTGTCTGTGGCACTATTAGATATAGGTCGTGTGAAGTTTGATCCAGTATTCTATGCTTCTGATTTTAATGAAGACAGCGAGTACACCTTAGAGAATTTCGACAGTGCCGATCCAGAAGGATTGGATGGTGTCAGCACATTCTTGAATGACAATTTCGAACTCCAAGAAGACAATCAAAAGGCAAACTTCCGAGTAGCATTACCTGCAGCTTTAAGCGCTCAGTTTGATTACAATCTTGGTTACAACGTATACGCTAATGCGAGCCTTGTTATGGGCGTTCCTTTCAAAAGAAACTTTGGTATTCAGCGAGCAGCGTCGCTTTCGCTAACGCCACGTTACGAGATTAAGCGTTTTGAAGCAGCCTTGCCGATTACCTTGCATGAGATTGCAGACCCGATAGTTGGTTTCATGGTTCGATTGAACAGCATTATCATCGGTACAGATAACTTAGGTCCATACCTCTTCAATTCTGACATCTACGGAGCAGATATTTATTTCCATTTGAAGTACACAATTTTCCGTGCTCCAGGATGTAAAGGAAAAACACGCAAGCGTGGCCAACGAGGAGGGAAGATCGTCCCTTGTGCTAGTTGGTAGCTAAATCGTTGACAAGCGCCACAATGGCTTCATCGATCATCAAGTAGACATTTCTGAATCCATCATCACCACCGTAATAAGGATCTGGCACATTCGCCGTAGTTCCTGAGTTGCCGTAGGCTAAGATCATTTTGACCTTGTCTTTCTGTTCTGCTGTAGCTGCCATGTCCACTAGGTTATCGTAGTTTGATCGGTCCATGGCTAGTATGAGATCAAAGTCTTCAAAGTCGGATTGACGCACGGGTCTTGAACGTTGATCGGTGATGTCGAGGTCAAAAGCTCTCATGATCTCAATCGACCTCCGATCAGGTAGTTCCCCTTCATGCCATCCGCTGGTTCCTGCGGAATCAACAAATACATCTAATCCAGCTTCTTCAGCGCGGTGTTTCATAACGCCTTCGGCAATTGGTGACCGGCATATATTACCGAGGCAAACCATAAGGATACGGTGTGACATTTTCTTTGTGGATTGACCTGCAAGATTCAAAAAACTTAGCAAGCAATGTTCATGGTAATCTTTATGCTCGAAAAATTTCGATTGAATCCCTTCGAATGTTGCTCCCAACCCATTGATTTAGTGCGTTGTTTGAATTTGCGATCTTTGTAGGAACCGAATTAATCTGACCTAAACTGACATCTGTGGCATCTTTGTTACGACGAGTAATCGTTATCCCTATTCTTTTTCTGACCCTTTACGTTTCAGGCCAAACAGCTGGCTCTGGGATAGTATCGCAAATTGAGTCACTTGCAGCTAAGGAAGAGAAGAACAGCGAAAAAGTTGGTGAGCTCAACCGCAAGCACATGGACACCTATGTGCTTGAAGACTTGAAATTAAAGCGACTCGAAGAGGAAGTTCGTGATCTAGAACGGAAACAACTCGAAACCGAAATGGCTGTCGAGGAAGAGCTAGAAAGAAAGCTTGACGAAATCGAAAACGGCGAGTCATGGAAGAATCGCCGTGAATCCGCAAGACGTGGATACAAGGAGCATAATCCTGGGACTTGTGGGGCTGGAGGGCCACCTCCGATTTGTAAAGTAAATCATTGGTATCGAGTTTCTGTTGACGAGGCCATGCGGGAATACGACGCATTGGTAGAAAAAGAGCTTGACAAGATTCGCAAAAAGAAGACGAATGCTGATTCGGCGCTAGCTGATAAACGCCAAGAATTAGATGATTTCCGATACCAGGAAAACGAATTCGCTAAAAAACGAGATGACATTAACGAAGAGATGAATGAACTCATCGCTGACAACAATGATATCCGTGAACGCATTCAGGAGTTGAGTAAAGAGTACGTCAGAAAAGTAAATGAAGAGGCGGAAAGCAAGCAAAACAATGATATCGCGAATTGGCTGAGTGCTATTGCCCAAAAGCACTATGCTGAATTAAAGGTTGGAATTCTGGAAGCGAAAATTGACGAGTTGGCTGAAGAAGAGGCTGCAGCAATCATCAAGTTGGAGGATCAACTTCGGAAAGAGAATCAGCAAGAAATTGAAGAGAAGGAACGTCGAAGAGAACTCATTCGAGATCAGTTAGTTGCCTTCATCAAACGAAAAGACGGCGAAATAGATGACAACAAGACCATACTAAGAGCTAAAAGAGCCGAGCTCAATGAGGTCGAGTACCTATTAGACAATCCCCAAGATCTAACACAAGCCGATATTGATCTTCTAGTGATCAAACAGACTGATTTGGAAAACGAAATCGATCGCTTAGAACAAATTGAAAAAGGAATTGAGCGTGAACAGAAGAATGAAAAGCAGGTAAGGGAAGCTGAAATAAAACAACTCGATGATGAAATCTGGGACCTCACTGTTGATTTACCTTCTAAGATCAACGAGGAGGTGAATGATTTGAAAGAGGCATTCGCTGCTAAAAGAGAAATCTTAGTCGATGCGATTGATGGTAGAAAGCTCAAGATTAATTCACTTGAAGCCCAAATTAGTGACCATGAAGATGCTTTTAGAGCAAAAGTCTATGACTACGAAAGTAGAGTAGAGCCTGAGCGTCTGCGCATCATGGATGCCTGCAGCAGCGCAGGGGCATCTTGTTGGGGTTCTGGAATTGTAGGTGACATTTGGAGCTCAGCAAATAATCTCATCAGTTGTGCGCACCAATTAGAGATGGGAACGCAGTATTACTCAGGTTGCGAAAAAGCAAGTAAGAAGTACAAGACGGAGTACAATAGTAGAGTGAATGGGATTTCTGATAGAGACCTCGGAGTTTTGCGTAGGCAGAATTCCTCTTACAAGTATCAGGACCTACTCAAGAAATTCGATTAAGAACTACAGAGATGAAAAGAATAGCACTGATTATCACTCTCTGCTTCATCGGAGTGACAGGCATTAGTCAAGAGTCTTTTGCCGAAATAGAATCCAGAGTAAAAGAGAAAGTTGAGCTAAATCTTTGGGAAGATGTGTTACTCATTGCCTCAGAGTTGGTTATTGCTGATCCAAGTCGTGGTGATGGATATCTATACACTGCCATGGCGTTTTATCATTTAGACAACCAGCCTAAAGTCGAGAAGTACCTAGTCAAGGCGCAAAAAAAGGCAGACGCAGAATTACAGGCGAAAATTGATGCTTTCACTGAAGAAATGCTCTCTGACGACACTACTGTTAACCTCGTAAAGGATGCAGAGCAATTTGAGTCATCGAATAACCCGAGAGCAGCGTGTCAGGCATGGTATGAAGCATGGGAAGAAGATAAGACGAAGGTAGACTACGCATTGAATGCTGTGGGTTATTACATCGATTTTGAAGAGTATGAAAAGGCGTTAGAGATCTTGTCAGATCCTAATGTTAGTGCCGATCCCAATGCAAGAAGTGTTGTAGATGCTATTTACAATACTCCGTCAATGGTAGCGAAGGAAGGCTATAAGTCTTCCATGGAAAACGGTCACGCAGCTTTCGAATATCAAAACTACACTCAATCCCTGGATTACTTTAAGCAAGCGCTTACCCATCGATCGAACGATCCTGAGGCAACGAATATGGTGGCAAAATGTGAGGAGGAGATTCTCTGGAAAAAGGCCCTGGATTCAAACTACATTGAAGACACCGAAAAGTATGCTGATACTTATCGCAGTGGAAAATACATTAGCACAGCCAATGACAGAATGCGTCGTTCTTATGTGAGCATTGCCAAGAACTGTGCAGATTCTCGAAACGAGTCGGGAATGATCGATATGCATAACCGATATGTGAACCGTTTTCCGGGTGACCAAGGGATTATGGATATCAAGAATCTCTTGCTCAATTATTACTTCGCTAACGCGGAATCGAGTTTCAAGCTCAAGAATTATTCGAATGCCAAAGCGAACTACGAGCAGTATTTGAATGTGTATTCCATGGGGAGTAAGGCAGAGGAATGCCGCAATCAGATCAAGCGCTGCGTGCGAAGATTGAATCAACGAAGCCAAGGCTTCTTGCTTTACAGTTACGATGAGCAAAGTCCCTTTGGTCTTGATTTCGGAAGACTGAATAAGAGGGGAGTTGGTGGATACATGAATATCAAGATGAACGCTGAGATATTTACCGGCTTTGGAGTGCTCTATGAAGTGGATAACGCTGGCAACGAGACCCACCCAGGAGAAGGAGTCCTAACAGGTCAGATAAGAGAGGCGAATATCGCCGTTTCCACAGGGTTGACATTCAAGTTGGTGTACCCCTTGTTCGGGTATGTTGGCGGTGGGGCAGGCTATTACACTGTGTATGAAGAGGCAGATGTCTACTTTGACGATGGAGACTTTTGGGAAACAGACTGGTTTCGGAATTCTGATCAAACAGAATTTCGGTTCTATCCAGAAGCAGGTTTGCGATTGAAATTCGCCAAAACTTTGGTGTTCAAGTATGGCTTCATGTTCCAAGAAGAAACGATTCAGCAATTGGGAGTAGGCTTCGCGTTTTAGGAATATGATGTTGATTCCTAGTGCATTTGACGATTTCAGACTACATGGAAGGTAGACGTTGACCTACAAACTGGAGGATACTCCGCGCGTAACTTTGATTAAAATTAGTCAGATGAACGCAAAGAAATTGGTCTCTATATTCTTCATCGCCATCTTGGTAGCGCTTTCAGGTGGTGCTACAGGCTGCAAGGTGCAGAAGAATGACTTCCACAAAAAGAAGTGGAAGATTAAGAAGGGGCACCCACCCGTACAGCGATATTACAATAAGTGGTCTCCATTTAATCCACACAGGAAATAAAAGAAAACCCGGACGTTTGGTCCGGGTTTTTATTTATTGGATGCTTAGTTTCTTCTCGAGGTCTTCCAAGTACTTACGGAAGTGTTTGTCCGTTTCTTGGAGGTTGTTGACCGTTCTGCAAGCGTGAAGTACGGTGGCGTGATCTTTTCCTCCACAGTGCAAGCCGATGTTGGCTAGCGAAGACTTCGTCATCTTCTTTGCAAAGTACATAGCGATCTGACGAGCCTGTACGATTTCACGTTTACGTGTTTTAGACTTGAGCAATTCGATCGGAAGATCGAAGTAGTCACATACCACCTTTTGGATGTAGTCGATGCTTACTTCACGCGCAGTATTCTTCACGAACTTATCAATCATCTGCTTCGCAAGGTCAAGCGTAATCGCCTTCTTGTTCAGTGATGCTTGAGCGATCAAGGAGATAAGGGCTCCTTCTAGCTCGCGAATGTTCGTGGTAATGCTGTAAGCAAGGTATTCTACTACTTCCTTAGGAAGTTCGATTCCATCTGCGTACATCTTCTTTTCTAGAATAGCGATACGCGTTTCTAGTGATGGTGTCTGAAGGTCAGCGCTCAATCCCCATTTGAAACGAGAGAGTAGGCGCTGTTCCATTCCTTGCATCTCAACAGGTGGCTTGTCGCTGGTGAGAACGATTTGCTTTCCTGTTTGATGCAGATGGTTGAAAATGTGGAAGAAGACATCTTGCGTCTTTTCCTTTCCGCTGAAGAACTGAACGTCATCAATGATCAGCACGTCAATCATTTGATAGAAGTGACTGAAGTCATTGACGCTGTTATTCTTTACAGCGTCAATGAACTGATGAGTGAATTTTTCAGAGGAAACGTAAAGGACAGTCTTCTCAGGGTACTGATTTTTAATTTCAATACCGATTGCGTGGGCCAGGTGCGTCTTACCAAGTCCAACTCCTCCATAAATAAGAAGTGGGTTGAATGACGTACCTCCTGGTTTGTTTGCTACCGCGAATCCAGCTGATCGTGCTAGACGGTTGCAATCGCCTTCGATGAAATTGTCAAAAGAGTAGTTTGGGTTCAGGTTAGAGTCGATGTTTAGCTTACGTAGACCCGGGATGATAAACGGGTTCTTAATAGGCGTATCGCTCATATCAAGCGGCATCGATACCGAAGGATTCTTGATCGCTTTCTTGTTCGTTGTCGGTACTTTTACAGTGTACGGGTTAGCGTTATCATAGTTGTTTTCCATGATAATGCTGTACTCTAGCCGACCTTCCGGACCAAGCTCCTTGCGGATAATCTTTTTTAAGAGTGGCACATAGTGTTCTTCTAACCATTCGTAGAAGAACTGTGATGGGACCTGAATTGTCAAAACACTCTTTTCCAGCTTCACCGGTTTGATAGGCTCAAACCAGGTCTTAAATGCCTGCATGCTGACATTGTCTTTGATGATGTCAATACAATTCTGCCAAACCTGATTGTGATCCGTAGCCATGGAAATACCAGAAATTAAAAGTGTTAACTAATTATTAACGCAACTTGTTAAGGTTGCTAAGGGGAGGTGCTTACCCCTTTAGAGCGAACAAATATTTGGAGAAAAAAATGAAAAAAAAAGCGCCAACCCTATTGACTTTCTAGTTTTTTCTCTGAGACTGAAATTTGCGTCAATTCTGCGTTCCGCGCGTTTTTTCGTGAATTTACCCCTTGTATGTTCCATGCGGATTGCATAGCTTCCGCGACATCATCTTAGGGGCACGCTAGTGTCTAACAGACACTTAAGAGTTTTGACTTGAAGTTTGGTTTCAGGATGGCGCCAGATAATCCAAGCTTAACACCATATTAACCCTAGAAACACGGTTTAGGATTTCAAGATTCAAATTTCATGTACACCCACTCTACATATGTTCGCGTAAGGTACAGTGAAACAGACCAAATGGGCTACGTCTACTATGGCAATTATGCTGCCTGGTTCGAAGTAGGTCGAGTAGAGTCGTTGCGTTCACTCGGACTAAGTTACCGCGCCATGGAAGACCAAGGCGTGATGTTGCCTGTCCTTACGTATGATGTAAAATACGTAAAACCAGCCAAATACGACGATGAGGTGCGTATAGAAACGAGTATTATTGAGTTGCCAAAAGCCCGAATTTCATTTTCCTACAAGTGTTTCCGCGTGAGCGAAGGAGAAGAAGAGGAGCTATTAACCCTAGCGAATACCACCTTGGTCTTTATTGATATGGAAAGTGGGCGTCCAACCCGTTGTCCTGAATCTTTGACACAGGCCTTAGTGCCTCACTTTGAATCTGGCCTGCGGTAAGGTTCTATAAAAACGCGGTCTTGTCCTTTGAATTCCGGGGTTTGTACAGAGAGTACTTTAAGCTCACTGCCTGCTTTCACTACCGCAGAGTGCACGGTACCCACCGGAATATAGATCAGTTGTCCAGGTTGAATCATCACTTCTTCTTCACCCAACATCATTGATCCTTCTCCCTCGAGTACATATACATACTCTGTGTGGGAAGCGTGAAAATGGGCTTTGACACCTTCTTTAATCCAGATCATGAAGGTAGAAGCCAGGCTGTCTGTAGCCAATTTCTCTACATGGATGGCTTCATCACCCTCGTAATTCATGCCTTTTAGGTCGAAAGATGCTTGAGCGAATAAGCCAGAAAGGCAAAGGCTGAGCCCAATGGTTAAGATGATTCTCATGCTGGGAAGATAAGAACTCAAAATCAGGGCATAAAAAAAGCGCCACCTGAGCGACGCTTTTGATCCTATTTAATGACTGGATAACTCCAGTTTCCATTCTTATTCTTCAGCAACAGAGGCAGTAGCTTCTACGTTCTTTGCTGTTTTCACGAAGTGATTGAAGGCCATGCGTGCATAGTCCATATCCCAATCAAGGCGTTGCTTCGTGTTGTTATACTTGCACTTCGCAACCGGCTGCTTCTCGTATGCTGAGAAATCTCCTTTGTCTGGTTTTTCAAACAAGGTCACGTCTGTGTACATCTTGAATGACTTCTTTTCTAGCGGCACTACCGCTTCGGTGTTGATCTCAAAACGCTTTGAGATGAATCCGTCTTTCGAGAATGTCACCATGTATTTCTTTCCACTATCCAGGATGACAGAGTAGAATCCTGTTGATCTGTTCGCGTATTCACGGATAACCTCACCTTCACATTCGATGGTGACCATTACGCCGTTCATAAACGTCTCATCTACTTTTTCAGTAGGGGCAACAATGTCGCCGATATCACCGGCAATCACGTTCCCATAGAATAATACCTTCGGAAGGGTAGCGCTCGCAACGCTTACGATTAGTGCGAGTAAAATGCTGAGTGTTAGCTTTTTCATGAGGGTGCATGTAAGTTAGTTCTTACCCTTATACTTCGTGAAATCCTACAAGGTTACGTTTCGCATGAAAAAAGTTGCAGAGCCTCTACGAACTGTAGGCGGTAAGCCGTATGCCGTAAGCTGAATACATTGTTCTGGCCAATGATCTTACCTGAATTCTTCGGCTTACCGCATACCGCCTACGTCAAGCCCTAGGCCTTAAGCCTTAAGCCATAAGTCTTAGATCATTCGTGTTCCCGCTTCTTCAACTCTGGCTTACTCTCCACATTCAGCTCTTCCTGAATGGCTTTTTCGGCTTCTTCTAGATCGATCTCTTGACTGAGAACGAGGTTTGGTTGCCCCGCATCTACCCATGCAGAGTACCAAACACTTCCTACCATAATAACTGAAGCGCGCATGCGACGTTCTTGTTGACCGTCGAGCATGTCGTAGTAGGCTTTGCTGTATTCTTCACTGTAGACTTTGGTCAAGACACGTCCGCGTTCTTCGTAGCTGTATTTGGCGTCTTGGGGGAACTGCTCGTTGAGCTCACGCTCGAAGCGGAGTACTGAATCTACTCCTGCGTGACTGGCTTCTACAATAGCCCATGAAATGTCGAGAGGGTTCTCTACGTATCTGGCTTTCCCAACGAAGAAGTCCCAATTATCTTCATAGAGTTCAGGGATTCTTGATTCCCAGAAACCGTGAATTCCCTTTTGATTGGTCATTTGGCCGTTGTAGTTCTCTGTGGTGTGGAGAGGGACATGAGCATCAGCGATGTAATGTCCGAGCTCTGCAGAGTAGCGTAAGATCTTAGCTACGTCTTGCTGTTCAAAGGCACGCGTCAGACGATCTTTGTACATCGGGATATGCCAAGGCACAATTCCGTAGGCGCGTAGGGTGTCTTCGGTGTATTTCTCCACGGCATCTACCCATTTCCTCGGCATGAGGTTGAAAGGATTGGCATGCACTCTCCCTGTCGTATCGTACTTGTAATAATGATCGATGTCTATATAATGACGTTCAGCTTCTCCTTTGACACCATATCTTCTTTTGTCAGGATCCACAGCGTGTTCCTTGATGAAGTCAATGTGTTCTTTGTAGAAAGAGAACAGGGGAGTAGGGAGCGTATAAACAGCGAGCTCATTGATTCTACGATGAGCAAAGAAGCCCCAAGGAGCATTCGCTTCGGCCGGTAGGCTAATTAAGAAAAGCGCAAGAACTAGAAGCTTAATGAACCGGCTCATACTCGTACGCTAGTTTAACGAGTTTACCGTCTTTAAGAATAGGAATCGAACGCACGTTGTTCGGAGTCAAGCAGTACTTCACGTCTTCATTGAGGTTCAAACGACGAAGTCTGCGACGATGAGATGAAGCACGTAGGAAGCTGAAAATGTTTTCACGAGCACTGCGGTAGATGAACTTTGCAGCAATCGTTGAATCTTCTTCTGCCTTGAACAAACGAGATTCAATCAATTGATCGGCGATGGCCCCTGCACAGATTGTGTCTTCTAGGTTGAACTTGTCTTTCCAACCTGAACCAAGAAGCAGCACATCTTTACGCTGTTCAATCAACCATCGACAAACAACATCGAGGTTATTCAATGACCCAATAATGACCGTAGGCATTTCACTTGCCATGTGGATAGCCTTTGTACCATTGGTAGTGGTCAGTACAACCTCTTTGCCTTTAAGAGAAGGGTCCATGAAAGCGTATGGGCTATTCCCAAAAGGGAAGCCTTCTACTACTTCACCACCGCGCTCAGCAGCAACTGTATAACCGTTGTTCAAGTATTCGCGAGCTTCGTCAATTGAGCTCACTGGAATGACCGCCTCGATACCGTTGTCGATACCAGTCGAAATCGCAGAAGTAGCTCTTAACACATCAATTACTACACAAATCTGAAAATCAGACTTGTAGAGTTCGTACTGTTTAGGGGAAAAGCAAACTTCTACTCTGGCGCGGTCTTCTAATGTCATCTGTTAGGCTTTGTAAAACGGCGGACGAACGATCTTCGCTTCAATCTGCTTGTTTCTGATAGCAATATACACCGAGTTATCGGTTTTAGCGTGTTCCGTAGACACGTAGCCCATTCCAATCGCTTTGTTGGTTGACGGACTCATCGTACCACTTGTTACATAGCCGATTTTGTTTCCATCTGCATCAACAATGTCATACCCTTGACGAGGAATGCCTCGGTCAACGAGTTCGAATCCAACCAGTTTACGTGAAGGACCGTCTTCTTTTTGCTTCTTGAGAAGGTCTCCATCAATGAAATCCTTCGTGAACTTCGTGATCCAACCTAGACCGGCTTCGATAGGAGAAGTCGTGTCATCAATATCGTTTCCGTAGAGGCAGAAGCCCATTTCTAAGCGGAGTGTATCACGCGCAGCTAAACCGCAAGGCTTGATGCCATGGTCTTTACCAGCTTCCATTACAGCATTCCATACCGCTGGAGCATCTGAATTTCTAACGTAGAGCTCGAAGCCTCCTGCACCAGTGTATCCCGTTGCTGAAATCATTACACCTTGAACACCAGCGAATTCACCCACTTCAAAAGTGTAGTATTTCATCTCGGCAAGGTTTACCGATGTCAATGACTGAAGTGCTTCTGATGTCTTAGGACCTTGAACAGCCAATAGAGCCCAATCGTCGCTTTTATTCTCGAGTGTGCAATCGAAAGAGTTGTTCTCGTTCAACCAGTTCCAATCCTTCTCCATGTTAGAAGCGTTCACTACCAATAGGAACTTCTCTTCGGCAATTCGATAAACGAGCAAATCATCAACAATTCCTCCTTTGCCGTTTGGAAGGCATGAGTACTGAACCTTACCATCAACAAGTTTGCTAACGTCATTCGAAGTCACCTTCTGAAGGAAGTCGATAGAGCCAGGACCAGTAACTACGAATTCACCCATGTGTGAAACGTCGAACATTCCTACTGCTTCGCGCACGCAAATGTGCTCGTCTTTCACTCCAGTGTATTGCACAGGCATTTCAAATCCTGCGAATGGAACCATCTTAGCACCAAGTTTAACGTGCTCATCGTAAAGAGGGGTGCGTTGCATAACGCCTTCAGCTGTTGCCATGGGGTTGATTTCTTAGTCGAGCAAATGTAGGAATAACTCCCGTTGAGACGCTACTGAATATCGTTCTTCTATCCACGGTCTGCATCCTTGAGCCATGTTGCTGCGCAAGTCGTGATCTCGCAACAATCGAAGTAGGGCATTCGTCCACTCTTCCTCATTAGAACAGAGGAAGCCATTTTTCTCATGATCAATGACTTGAGCGTTTACGCCAAGCCTGTCTGCTACAGGAACAATTCCTTCAGACATGTACTGGATCAATTTGAACCCACACTTCCCGTTAACCCAAGTTTCATCGGGCAAAGGCATGATGCCAATGTGGAACTTAAGTAAGTCTTCTCCTTCCGTTGCTGAGCTCCATTCAATGAATTCAAGATCTGGAAAATCGAAAGTGGGTTGAATGTCACTGATGACCACCAATTTGAATGGGTGTTGCTCGTATACCTTTTGGAGGATGGGCAAATGCGCTTCGAGATAGGGGAGGGTTGAGTGTGATCCAGTCCAGCCGATGTTGGGTTTTTCTGTCTGTTGGTCTTGTGTGAAGCGATGGTTTTGTTCTGTATCCACTATCGTGGGAAGCGTGAACGATCTAGGGTTGAGCTCTTCGGCGTTAGCCTTTAGCCAATCATTTCCAGCGACATTCACGCCACTCCATTTCATAAGCTTCTTCGCGTTACCATAAGGTTTGATGAAAGACCATTTACGGTTCCCGGCACTGACGTTCGGAAGCCAAATGGCATCGTCAAATTCAAACAGGTACTGCTGGTTAGCGATCTTCGATAAGTACCAAGCGATTAAAGGAAGCCCCAAAGGAGCACACTCTCGGTGAACCCAAACCCGATCGAATTTCCGCACAACAAAAAGCATACGATACCTCCGACCAAATCCTTTGATAAGCCCCCATAGCTTTTGGACTTGCCTACCTGGTCGGTGATAGATCTTCCAAGTAGCTTCGTCTAAGAATGGAGCAATGGTCACTTCCCATCCTTCTTCTTCTAGAATTGGGATGAAGTGCTCTATGCGGAAACGCTGACTGGGAGCATGTCCGGGAGGGTAGGGAAGAATCAAGAGGATCTTCCTCGACACGGCTTAGAGGTTTGCTTTAATGTAGTCAATCACCTTTGTCATCAGGTGCACACGGTCTTTACCACGCACATTGTGCGGATGCCCGGGGTAAACAAAGAAGTCTACCTGAACACCTTCATCAACACATGCTTTCAGGAAACGCATGTTATGTTGCATCACCACAACGTCATCAATGGTACCATGAATCATCAAGAGATCACCTTCAAGATTGCTCACGTAGTTGGTTAAATTTGACTCTTCGAAACCTTCAGGGTTTTGCTTTGGCGTATCCATGTAGCGTTCTGTGTACATGACTTCGTAAAGCGTCCAGTCAATTACAGGACCACCGGCAACACCCACTTTGAAAGTACCTGGTTGACGAAGCATCAATGAGGTTGTCATAAATCCTCCAAAACTCCAACCGTGAACCGCCATGCGCTCACTATCCACGAAACGAAGTGATTTCAAGTAGTTCACACCAGCTAATTGATCTTCCATCTCCTGGTTACCGAGTTGACGGAATACGGCTTGCTCAAAGTCTTTACCACGGTTTGCTGATCCTCTTCCGTCAACAGTGAATACGATGTATCCATCTCCAGCTAATGAGTGCATCCATAAAGGTGCTCCCGCCATGTAGCTATTGGTCACCAACTGCACGTGTGGACCATTATATACGTACACTACTACTGGATACTTCTTGTTCATATCCATGTTTGGAGGAGTGATCAGACGTGCGTGAAGGTCAGTACCGTCGTTTGCTTTAATTGTCAGCAACTCGGTTTTACCGATTGCGCGATTAGCCATAGGGTCAGCGGCATCAAGCAAAACGCGAGAAGCTTTGCCACTCACGCTCTTCAATTCGATCTTACGTGGTGTGTCTACACTTGACCAGGTGTCAATGATGAATTTCCCTGAGCCAGAAACCATCACACGGTGCGTTCCCGCTTGTGTTGTAATCTTCGACATCTGCATGGTCATCAGATCAACACGGTACGCGTGTGTTTCTGTAGGGTTTGGACCGTGCGCATGTACAACCGCAAATTTTCCTTTTGGACTGAATGTTACAAGTTCAGTAATAGGGAAGGTGGCTTCTGTTCTGCCACGAAGCTTCCCATCAGCACCATATCGGTAGATGTTGTTGAAGCCGTCGCGTTCGCTGAACCAGATGAAGTCTCCAGATCCATCAGGAATGAACATGACCGGTTGTTCCGGTTCGATGTATTTATCGTCGCTCTCTGTGAAAAGAATACGATCAACCTCTCCTGTGCTTGCATTGAACTTAACCACACGACTTACATTCTGGTCACGATTGACAATCGCCGCAATCACCGATTGATTGTCAGGAGTCCATGCCAGGTTGGTGATGTAGTAGCTATCGTCGCGAACGCCACCGTTGACATTTAGGTATACGGTTTTGTCAGAACGCACATCATAGATTCCACAAGCGGCGTGCTCGCTGCTGCTTCCGGCCATAGGGTAGCGAATGGCGTTCAGCTCTGCCGGCGTAGCGTTCATATCAACCAACGGGTATTCGGTCACATTGCGCTCATCTTTTTCATAAAACGCCAATCGTTCACCACTCGGTGACCAGAAGAGACCTTTACCAATACCGAATTCGAAACGAGCAATGGCTTGTCCAGCGACAATCCCTTCCGGGTGATCAGTCACTTGTGTGACTTTACCAGGGGTATTGACGAAGACATTGTTCTCTTTAGTGAAGGCGGTGTTACCGTTGCTGGCCTTTTCTTCATTGGCCATCGGTTTTCCTTTTTCTCCTGCTGACGCCACTTTACCTGACTTCACGTCAACCGTGTAGTTCTTGTCTGCCGAACTAAACTCCGCCGTATTTGACGATGTAAACTTGAATCGCGGTAACGACTCGAGCTTTAGATCAGGATGCTTGTTGATTTGCTCAAGCGTGATCGCTCCAACGATTCGTCCTCGCATATTGTAGATCTTGAGTTGATCGTCTTTTGCGAAGGCATAGTTGTCGGTTCCCTTCACCCACTGAAGCTGAGAAAGATTCTCAGGGTAGAAGGTTGTCCACCGTTCCATTACGGCTTCTTCTACACTTAGAGTTTGGGAAAATGCTGTAAAGCTGAGGCATAGCGCCACGAATAATAGGAGCTTCTTCATTGCTTGAGATTTGGTCGAGGTCAAATATAACTGCCTGCGCTGACTCTTTCTTACATTTGTACCATGAGTCAGTACAAAGTTCTTGTTAGTGAGCGTGCAGAAGAGGCTTTTCGCACGCTAATTGAGAAGGTAGCATCTACATCGCTGATTGGTGCAGAAGACGCACGCATGGCCGTGATGAACCGCATGAGAAAGCTTGGCTCAAATCCTATTCACCAATCACGTAAAGCGAAGTTCTCTTCCCTAAATGGTGATTACCGCTCAATTCTAGCGTGGAATTACCGCATCTATTACAAAGTAGAGGATAAGCGAGTAGTCATTCTCGATCTATTCCTGGATAAAGGATAATCGCTACGAAAGGAACTCTGCGCCTGCAGGTCCAAGATTCATCAGCAAATCAATTCCCGAAAGATCTGCGACGAATTCAAATCGATCGCTGAATACTTGTGTATACGCCTGCTTGATATCATCTTCAATGAAGGCATGGCGCGTACGATGATCCTTTGTTATTTCGGTTTCCACGTAGGTCTCGCTAATCGCGGGAATGGCTCGCTCCCATTGTTCAAGAAGGAATTGAATGCTTCCGACCGATAGGTCTGATAAGTAGACTGCATCGTTGATCAACGCTTCAATTTCATCGTAGTAGTGGATGAAGTAGGCTGATTTCCCATAAGCGGCTTGGATGCCTTTCTTCGCAAGTCTTCGCCATTCGTCATTGACCAGCTTCGCGTCTTTGACGGATACGCCTTTTCGGGCGCTTCCTTCAACCCGTGCGGTAACACTGAGTTTACCGTTAGGTCCAAGTATGTCAAAACGGTTGCGGTAACTCTGCTTTACGTAGAACTCGCCAATATCAATGACCGCCTCTTCGGCGCTAGCCAAAGCACGCAGGTAACCTAAAGAAGGAAAGCAAACTGCTGGAAAAACCTCCATTTAGTCAACAGTACGGAACATACGTTCCCAGCGGATCTTAGACTCGCCGTGCTGAACTTCATTTTGTTTCGAGAACCAAGTGAAGACAGCCTTACCAACGATATGGTCTTCAGGAACAAAGCCCCACATTCTGGCATCAGCTGAATTGTGGCGGTTATCTCCCATCATCCAGTAGTAGTCTTGTTGGAAAGTGTATGAACTCGCCAACTCACCGTTGATGTAGATGACTCCGTCTTTCACTTCAAGCTCATTGTCTTCATAGACTGAAATAGCTCTGCGGTAAAGAGGAAGGTTCTCTAGATTGAGGTCAATTGACTCACCCTTCGCAGGAATATGCAATGGACCGAAATTATCTACATCCCAAGAGTCATACGGAGCCTGTTGCGAATTCGGGAAGATCGTCATGGTGCCACGTGTGGTTGATTGATCTTCCAATTCAATAGAAGCCGTTACGTTCATCGCCTTCAATTTCTCTACCTCAGAAGCAGTAAGCGCAATCGTAGACTCGTCCATCAGTCCCTGTTCAGTAGTACCAAAATCAAGGTCGGTCAGCTCGAGTTTGTCCTTGACACGCTTGATTTCTACCGGGTTATTCAGTGCTACTTTGTAGTTAAACTGCACACCTTCTGGAGTTTCAATCGCTTCATTATTGATGTAAACAACGCGGTCTCGAATCTCTAGATCTTCACCAGGTAGACCAATACAACGCTTGATGTAGTTCTCCGCTTTGTCTACCGGTCGACGCTTGATACCTATCGGTTGACGAGAATTCTGAGTGAAAGAACGACGTGCTTGTTCGTTGTATCCTTCTGGATCGGTGTCGTATGCTTCGTAAGACCCGGCAATCTGAACTCCTCGGTTACGAATGATGGCGTAGTAGTCATGACCAGCCAATTGCGGGTGCACAAGCACAGAATCCCCATGAGGGAAGTTGAACACGACCGGATCATAACGCTCCACGTCTCCAAAGCCAGGAAGGCGGAAGTATGGAAGGCTCCACCATTCAACATAAGAATTGGTCATGGAACCAGGGAGGGCATTGTGAACGAAAGGTACAGACAAAGGGGTTTGTTGCACTTTCGCACCGTAGCTCATTTTACTTACAAAGAGGTAATCACCCACAAGCATCGATCCTTCCATCGATCCTGTTGGAATAGTATATGCTTCAAAGAAGAATGAACGAATCACTGATGCGGCAATAACAGCGAACAAAATCGCCTCACCCCATTCACGCATCATGCTCTTCTTAGACTTGCTCCAGTCTCGTGGTCCCACATACTTCACATCCTTCATGCGGAAGGCGAGATCAGGGATAGCTGCCCAAGGAAGCGCACCGAAGTACCATTGGTCTTTCGTGCTTTCCTTCGTGAAGGCGATACCTAGCTCAACATTCATGATACCTAGCATCAGCAGGTTCACTCCAGGGATGAAGAGTACAAACACCCAGTACCACGGACGTTTAATGGCTTTCAACCATGTAATCCACTGAAGCACAGGGACGAATCCATGCCATGAAGGAAGACCAATGCGTTTGAAAATCGATGGTAGCGATACGAAATAGACCAGATAAAGAAGGATCAATAATATTTCGAAAATGCTCATTTCAATAGGTTTTGAAGCATGTCACCAATGGTGAACACGCCAGTTTTATCTTTCAGCCATTCTGCTCCTTGAACTGCACCCAGCGCAAATCCATCACGAGAGAAGGCTTCGTGTGTTAGTCTAATTTGATCAATGCTGGATGTGAAGTCTACCGTATGTAGTCCTTTTACATCTCCTTCGCGAATTGACTCAATGGGAAGTTTGTTTTCTTCTTCCATATCATCCGTCCAGCCATCGAATTGTTGGTAGTGGTCCAACACAATGTCTGAAATCGTTAATGCAGTGCCACTTGGAGCATCTTTCTTGCTCACGTGATGGGCTTCGATGATACTTGGCGTGTACTCATCCAGTCGAGACATAATCTCGCTGGCTCTTTTCACTAGTACATTGAAGACGTTTACGCCAATGCTGAAGTTGGTCGCATAGAGCAAGGCACCGTCATGTTGTGAAGCTTCGTGAGATACTTCTTCTAATCTGGTGTACCAACCGGTAGAACCGCATACGACAGGTACTCCGGCTTCCATGCAGGCTAATAGATTATCTGCGGCAGAATGTGGTGAGGTGAACTCAATGGCTACATCCACACCTTCGAGGTGCTCAGGCAGGGCAGGGGCCTTGGAGGTAGCGCGTAGCACAACGTCATGACCACGTTCCTCGGCAATGCGTTCAATCGCCTTACCCATTTTTCCATATCCTATGATAGCCAGTCGCATATGTCGTAAAATTAGAAATTCAGGGTTAGTCCAATTCCAGCATTTACACTGTAGGATGGAATGACGGATGGGTGGACAATTAAGGTGAGATCTTCAGAAACGTCGAAATGGAACAAGTGCGCATCCACATGCGCATCAATGATGTTCAGGACGTATACGCCGGCTAGAGCGATATAGCTTAGATCTAGCCATCTTCTTCGCAGATCCATATTCTCCCTGAGGACGCTCGAACTCAGTCCAGTCGTATTGATCGTATTCGGATCACCATCTTCTTCAGCGATGAGGTTGTCACGCCATTTGCGATAGTTCTTGGTGTTATCATCAATGAAGTAAATCGCTGTACCAAGACCGGCATATACAATGGGAGCCTTCCAATATTTCTTGTTGTAGATCTGTCCGGCACCCGGAACGAAGGTACTCAGCAGTGTTGCTTTACGCACAGAGTGTTCTTCAACCGGCGCAATGGTGACAACTTCAGTAGTATCTGTAAGTTGAGCCTGGGCTAGGCAAGAGATCAAAAGAAATATACAGAGGTAAAGCGTTTTCAAAGGTCAAGTGATTCGAGCAGGCGTTTCAGATCGTCTTCATCTTTGAAGTTGATTTCAATCTTTCCACTTCCGTCGTCTTTGGCGCGAAGTTCTACACTTCTTCCAAATTTCAAACGAAGATCTGCTCTTACTTTCTGATGTTCGAACGACAATGACTTCGAGGCTGTTGCCTTCTTAGCGCTTTTTGTGTTTTCTCGTGCATCACGAACCAAAGCCTCTGTAGCACGAACGCTCAAGTCTTGATCGATGACTTGCTTCATGATTTGAAGCTGCTTCTTCGTATCGTCGAGTGTGATCAATGCGCGTGCATGTCCCATGCTTAGCTTTTTCTCAATGATCGAAAGCTGAATGTCAGCAGGAAGTTTGAGCAGTCGCAAGTAGTTGCTGACCGTAGCTCGGTTCTTCCCCACGCGGTCACTTAGCTCATCTTGAGTTAGTTCACACTCTTCGAGAAGTCGTTGGTATGAAATGGCAATTTCAATGGCGTCAAGGTTCTCTCGTTGGATGTTCTCAACGAGGGCCATCTCGAGCATTTCTTGATCATTCGCACTCCGTATGTACGCAGGAACTTCTTCCAGTTCAGCGATCTGTGAAGCACGGAAACGGCGTTCACCACTGATGAGCTGAAACTTATTCGCGCCAATTTTGCGAACAGTGATAGGCTGAATGATCCCCAACTCTGAAATAGAGTGTGCTAGTTCTTGAAGTGCCTCTTCGTTGAACTTTGTACGTGGCTGGAAGGGGTTGGCTTCAATTTGCGAAATACGCAGCATGGCAATCGAACCCGCCACGTTTCCAATGCTTCCTTTCTCAACCGGTTTCGGTTCAGGAGCATTGGCTGCATTTTCTAGCAGGGCGCTAAGGCCTCTTCCGAGCGCTTGTCGCTTAGCCATTGAGGTCTAAATATTTCTCGTTGTCGCGAATACGCGTCATTTCATTCTTCTGCAAGATCTCTCGCGCAAGGTTCAGATAGTTAATTGATCCTTTACAAGTCGCATCATGCATGATGATCGTCTCTCCGAAGCTTGGAGCCTCTCCAAGACGAGTGTTTCGGTGAATGATAGTATCAAACACCATTTCTTGGAAATGCATGCGTACTTCATCCACTACCTGATTCGCTAGACGGAGGCGTGTATCGTACATCGTCAACAAGATGCCTTCAATACCGAGGTCAGTATTGAGTTTACTTTGAACGATTTTGATGGTATTCAACAGTTTCCCAAGTCCTTCAAGGGCGAAGTATTCACACTGAACCGGAATGATGGTGTCATCGGCAGCGGTCAATGAGTTTACGGTAATCAAACCAAGAGAAGGCGAGCAGTCGATGATGATAAAGTCATAATCGTCTTTCACTTTCGCCAGCGCCTTACGCATCATGTATTCGCGGTTCGGCATGTTGATCAACTCAATCTCGGCTCCTACCAAATCAATGTGAGCAGGCAGAAGATCTAGGTTCGGGTTGTTCGTCGAAATGATGATGTCACGTGGATCTGTTTCATCTACGAGGCATTCGTACACACTTGTTTTGATGTTCTTCGGGTCAATCCCAACACCTGAGGTTGAGTTCGCCTGAGGATCAGCGTCTACAAGCAGTGTCTTGTATTCAAGAACTCCGAAACATGCTGCGAGGTTGATCGCAGTAGTTGTTTTTCCAACGCCGCCTTTCTGATTGGCGACAGCAATGATCTTACCCATTCTTTACACTTCTTTACTCTCACCGATTCCCGGCAAGATCAATTCTTTACCCGCCTTTGCGAATGCTTTTTTCGCTAGCGCGGAATCAATGTTGATGAAAGGGAAGGTGTTGTAGTGCACACCAATCACTTTATCACATTGGATCATATCACAACATATAATGGCATCCTCAATGCCCATGGTGAAGTTGTCACCGATAGGAAGGATGGCCAAATCTGGCTTCCAGTATCTACCGATCAGCTCCATGTCCATATGAAGCGCGGTATCACCGGCATAGTAGATGCGTCTTCCATCGGCCTCGATAATGAACCCACCAGGGTTTCCACCATAGGTACCATCAGGAAGCACACTTGAGTGCACCGCATTCACGTAGCGCACTGTACCGAAATCGAATTGGTGTTTTCCACCGTGGTTCATCGGCCACGCATTCTCAATTCCTTTTTCACCGTACCACGAAACAATCTCGTAGTTGCTAATCAAAGTCGCTCCAGTGCGTGTTAGGATGGCTTCCGCGTCAGCGACGTGATCAGCATGCCCATGGCTCAAGAGAACGTAATCAGCAGGAATGGCGTTGACATCAATCGATTTAGCTTGTTCATTCGGAGTAATGAAAGGATCGAAAACCAACTGTTTTCCACCCATTTCTAAACTAAAAGAGGCATGTCCGAACCAAGTGAATTTCATATCGCGTGGATTATTTGCTTTCGATGAACGTACTTCGCGTTCAAGTGTTGTGTTAAGATACAACTCCGAATCCGTAAAGGTAGCACTATTCGAGGGCTACAAGGAATGAAGTTTTACACAGGTTTCGGTGAAAATCAGGTTAATAAGATGGAGATAAAATCAGACGATAAATTTGTGGTCATCACAGGTACGAATAGGCCAAATAGCATGAGTGAATTGGTGGCTAAAGCCTATGGTTATCAGCTAGAAGAGAATGGAGTAACCCCGACACATATTCATCTCAAAGACTTGCCACGAGATTTCGTCTTCGCTGATGCATGGGAAGAGAAGTCACCACTAATGAACAATCTCATCAACACCATGGAGGAAGCAACGAAGTACATCTTCGTCATTCCGGAATACAACGGTGGATTTCCTGGTGTCTTAAAAGCCTTCATCGATTGTATCCCTCCAAAAGTACTTCACGGTAAGAAAGCTGGATTGATTGGTGTCTCTTCAGGAATGTCAGGAGCCGCTCGAGGCATGGATCAATTCACAAATGTTCTGAATTACCTCCAAGTGAGCGTACTCTACAAAAAGCCAAAGTTCTCTCAGATCGACAAATCCGTTCATGATGGGGCTATAAACAACGAACGCATGTTGAGTCTAATGACTGAACATGCGCAGCGTATGGTTTCTTTCTAAGGGAGAATTCCTTAGTTATTGGTCTTTAGTTCTTAGTCATTGGAAAGTGTCTCGACTCTTGACTCTAGACACTCGACCAACTAATCCTCTAAATCGTCAAATTCGATATCAGTGAACTCCTTCACGTGCTCCTCACTGGCAGCAGCGGGGGCGTGGTGTTGTTGTGGTTCCTGTTCTGAATCATGTTCAGGTGAACGATCCATTGGTGATTCTTCGCTGTAGTTTCCGCTATTGCGTAATGCTTCAATGCGCTCTATAGTCTCTTGTAGACCTTCGGCGAATTTCTCGAAGTCTTCTTTATACAGGAAGAGTTTATGCTTTTCGTAGTGATAGCGTCCGTCATCGGAAAAACGGCGCTTACTCTCGGTAATCGTCATGTATAGATCGTTACCTCGAGTTGTTTTGACGTCGAAGAAGTAGGTACGCTTCCCCGCTCTGACAGCCTTTGAAAAAAGGTCGTCTCTGTGATTCGCTCCATCAGACATACCCGACAGTTTTGGTTTTGGTTCTACGTAAATCTAACAAAAAAATAGGTATGTATTGCATACCGTCTTGAATCTTGGAGACTTAAGGGCAAGATGTTAATGTGAGAATAACACTTTGTGCGCAGAGAGTTTAACGCAGAAGAACAACGTGTCCTTCAAACTCATGAGGGAGGCCAATCAGGTCATGAGCCACGACGCGATAGACGTACATTCCGTCTTGGGCGAAGTGATCGCCTCCGTCAACATTTCCTAGCCAAGGTTCATTCGGATCGTCTGATTCGAATATGATATCACCCCATCGGTTGTAGATCTGGATTTGGTATCTAGTAACACCAATAACGCTTGGCAAGAAGACGTCGTTGATCCCATCGTGATTCGGAGTAAAGGCGTTCGGAGCGTAGAACATGAATCCTTCCACAGAGACTTCACCTGTTGCTACAGCGGTACACCCATATTGGTTAACCACGGTCTGCGTAACGTCGAAAATACCGGCATCTGTGTATGTGTAGGTAAGGTCAGACTCTGAGCTTGATCCTCCGTCTCCGAAGTTGTAGTACACTTGAATAGCTCCCTCTGAAAGGTCCATCACCTCAACTTCTGGTTCTAGGATATTGACAGTATTCGGTTCGATATCAAAGGCGGCATATGGCACGGGATAAACGGTCACAATACCCACTTGTACTTCATTCAAAACCTCGGCACAGAATCCGGTGGAAGTCATTTGAAGACTAACCGTGTAGGTGCCAGGGAGTGTGTAGGTATGCGTTGGGTTCGCAGCGGTTGAGGTACCGCCATCACCGAAATCCCAGACGTAGTTTGCCGTGGTTGCCGTGAATGAGGTGTTGTCGAAATGGACATTCATCGGCGGACAAGCAGCCCCTTCGCCTTCAAATCCGATGGTTGGGTTAGGAATGATCTCCACTGGTGCCGTGTAACTATCGATACATCCATTGGCCTCGATCGTCAAGGTCACATCGAATTCTCCTGATTCATCGTAGTTAATGCCTGTTGGGTTCTGAAAGTTTGAGGTCTCTTGAGAAGCCGGGCCATCGAACTCCCAAGTGTAAACTGCTTGCGACTCTTCGGTGCCTTCTCCGGTAAAGTTGAAGCTGTTCCCTTCAAAACACTGTGGATCTGGAGCCAGGAAATACGGGTCTAGAAGCCAGTAGATTCCAAACTCTGCCGTGGTCGTATCTGGACAGGCACCCGGCGCGGTTGCAATGAGTGTAACCACGTATTCTCCGGTATCAGGGAAGGTGTATTGGGGTTCTACCTCTATGGTCACATCATCGTCTCCTGGAATGCCGAAATCCCAAGTGAACTCTGTGGCGTTGGTTGAGTTGTTTTCGAAGGTGAATGTGAGTCCTTCGCAATAGCTGTCTTGAGCCACTATAGAGGCTTGAGGAGGCAGCGGAACCTCATAAGTTTCCACCGAGGTTTCCTCGCAACCATTGTCGAAGACTGTTAGCGTGACGTCAAATGTTTCGACCTCCCCGAATATCACGCCTTCGGGGTTTTGATCTTCGGAGGAACTCGGATTCGCTGATGGGCCAAAGTCCCAGAAGAAGGTAGCGTCACTATCGTAATCACCGGCCGCTACGAAATCGTAGACGCCATTCCCATTGATGCAGACAAAGTCGTCTTGTTGGATGACGGGAATAATGATCGGATAGGCCGAGTACTCCGTAGTCGTGGTATCTGCACAGCTCCAGCCTGGATTGGCTATGAGCGTTACTTCGTAAACACCCGTGTCAGCGTAGGTATAGACCGGACTCGGGTCTGTACTGTTATCATCGTCTGTGGTTGGATCTCCGAAATCCCAATAGAAGCCTTCAGCGTTGATGGATTCTTGAGAGAATTGGAATGTTAGTCCATCACAGAATTGCTCTTGTTCAGGAATAGAAGCAATAATGGTGGGATCACAGATCGTCACGTTGAACTGGAAATCTCGGTTTGTGGTGCTGAGAAGCACGCCGTTTCTCCACTCTTCCACGCAAACACCGATGACGAATTGACCCGGGAGGGTGGGGGTACCTGTAATTTCCCCTGTGACGGGGTCTATGTTAAAGCCAGGATCAGAAGTAATCGGGTAGGTATCGCTAAAGGTTGTAGCCCAGCTCACAGGCACGTAGGGCGGAGCTGCTGGAGGCGAAGGCATTGGAAATTCCGGCGTTCCGCCTAGCAAAGGCGCACAAAAAGAGTAAGACAAGCTATCTCCATCAATATCTGTCGCACTGTGATCGAAGAAGAATTCCGCGTTAGCGCATAAAGCCACTGGCGGAAAATTATTGAACTGAGGATTCGAGTTATCGGTAGTTACATCTTCTGCAGGAACGTGCGCAAAGAAGGTCGCTCCCGAATCTTCAGGGAAGTTGATATTGATGATCGACGGATTACGACAACAACGCTGGTAGATTAGATCGTAGCCAACCGGACTAGGCGGCAAATCAATGTAAGCCACATAAACTGCCTCCTCAACACAAACATCAGGAGGGAGCACAAAGCAAGGATTTTCTAGGGCAACCGGTACTTCAGTAATGACGGCGTCTGAAATATCAATAAGGAGATTGTCGTAAAGAATTCCGGCGGTAAAGATTCCGATGCTCGCTTGATCATCGAAATAGGTGCCGTTGGTGTTGGTAGGACCACAATCGCGGTAAACCTTGAGTGTGATTTCGTACTCATTGCCCCCAATATGCTCGTAGTACATTTCACCACCCACGATATGCGTTGCTGATGCCGCGAATGGCAACAGGCAAAGCAGGAGGATTAGTAAAACGTTCGATCTCAGATTCAAGGGCATTCTAGTGTATAAGACAAGGTACAAATTGAAGCATGGAAAGTTCTCCCAATTGCTTCACAATCTTGGATGTTAATTTCATTTCTGCCTCAAAGTTGGAGGCAATGGTAAAGCACTTACCTTCGGGACGCTAAAGGAAGACGAGAAGTTGCATTCGCAAACACCTTCAGCTAGTTAGACCTATGGTGCAGGAAGAAGTTTATTTTGATGAATTACCGTTGAATGATGACGTGTTGGACGGAGTAGAGGCCATGGGCTTCGAAAAAGCGACACCGATCCAAGCGCAATCTATCCCCCCCGTTGTTGAAGGAAGAGATGTCATTGGTATCGCTCAAACCGGTACAGGAAAAACTGCGGCATTTTTGATCCCTACAATGCACCGCCTGCTCGAGATGAAGGATAGAAAAGGGGTGGGCGCGTTGATTATCGTTCCTACCCGAGAACTAGCTGTTCAAATTGACCAAGCAGTAGAAGGTTTGAGTTACTTTACTGGGTTGTCTTCTATGGCGATCTATGGGGGTGGAGATGCCATGGAGTTTTCGCAAGAGAAGAAGGCACTTCAGATGGGAGCGGATATCATTATTGCTACGCCAGGAAGAATGCTTTCTCACCTGAACCTTGGCTACGTGCCAGTAGGAGAGCTTCCTATCTTGATTCTTGATGAGGCTGATCGTATGCTTGATATGGGCTTCTACAACGATATCATGCGCATCATCAACAAGACGTCTCAAAACCGTCAAACGCTGATGTTCTCGGCAACGATGCCTGACAAGATCCTATTCCTAACGAGCCAAATCTTAAAGAATCCGGTCACAGTGAATATTGCGCTTTCTAAGCCAGCCGAAGGGGTGGAGCAAGGCGCTTATAGCTTGTTCAACAAGCAGAAGATTCCGGTGATGCAAGAGATTCTGAAAGGTGAAGATTGGAAAAGCGTTATCGTATTTGCCTCAACCAAGCGAGCGGTGAGTGAGATTAATCGCAACCTCAAGCGCAAAGGAATCAACTGTGCCGAGATCTCGTCAGATCTCGAACAGAAGCAGCGCGAGCAGGTGTTGCTTGATTTCCGTAACCGCAAACTGACGGTGTTGGTTGCCACAAATGTGGTTTCCCGCGGAATCGATATCGATGATATTGAGTTGGTCATCAACTACGATGTGCCTCAAGATGCGGAGGACTACGTGCACCGCATTGGACGTACAGCCCGAGCTTCGCGCACAGGAAAAGCACTCACGCTTATTTCTCCTGATGAGCAGGTGAAATTCTTCCGTATCGAGCAATTGATTGGAAGCACTGTTCCTAAGCTAAAGGCTGAAACAGATGTTGGGGATGTCCCTGCCTATGATCCTAAACCTTCAAGAGGCGGAGGCAAAAACCGAAAGGGGAAAGGAAAAGGAAGAGGAAAACCAGGTGGGAACAGACGCCACCAAAAAAAGAGACCCCCACGTAAAGGTGGAGGTCAGTCAAAACCGAAAAACGGTTAACGATTTGGTCGTCCTCCCGGACCACCGCCTCTCCGCTTATCTTGTATACGTTGCATCACCTCACGCTTGAACTTGCGTTCAGCTTCGATGAGTTGGAATGTTCGTTCGGGTCCTAGAATAGCCAATACATCTTCCATGAATTGAACCTCAAGGTCTGCCTCAGTGCGCATTTGGTCTGCACGTACATTTACGAGACGACGAAGATCAGCTTCTGTTGGATTTTCCTTCTTTGAAATCTCTCGATTGGTTTTTCGAACCTGCTCGTGTCCTTCCTTCTTCTTGTCGTTAAACTCGTTGAAAATAGGCCAGAACTGCTGAGCTTCTTCTGAGGTCAAATCAAGCTCTTCGGTAATGAATGCGATGCGAAGCTGCTCGATTTTCTCTCCGCCCGGCCCAGGCTGAGCCCATGCCGAGATACCGAGAGTGAAGACCATACATGCCGTTAGTATAAAGTGTTTCATCTCAAATTTCATCGTCGTAAAAGTATTCATCAATATCGATCTCCGAGTCTAATAGGTACTCGATCGCTTCCTCACTGTCGTCTAATCCGTCAAGAATAGAGACATTTTCTCCTTCTAAAAGTTCTTCTGCGATATCCTCATCGTAGAGGAAGATCAATTCTTCTTCTGTTAAATCTGTTTGTTCAAGCAAGCATGCAAACGTGATGCATTCTTCCTTTGGTGAGAAGAGGTCAGTTCCAAAGAATAAGCCTGCCAAAACCGCTGCCACTGCCGCTGCTGAAATCGCATACCTACGAATCGAGAACACCTTTGTGGCTGTTTCATCTTTATTTGGATTGGCTTCGGAATCCTCTTCCTCTTCAATGGCAGCAAGGATGGAAGACTCAAGTTTGTCAAAGTACCCATCAGGAACTTCCATATTTTCAGTAGAGGGTGTTCCAGAGGTCTGATTCAGCACCCCTGCTTCCAACGCACTGAAGTAATTCTCAGGCGCAAGGAAGGACCCTGCTTCAGGCAAAGCCTGTGCATTCAAGGTTTCTTCCAATAAGTCGAAGTATGAATCAGGAGTCTGGAAAGCCCGTTTAGCACGGAGCGAAAAGAGGAGCGGTGCCTCTTTTTCCAGTTGATTCAATTCTTCGTTATACTCTTTCATGTCTCTCAGACTATGGTTCACCTCGAGGGTTTAATTCTCTTCCGTTAAAATTTTCTCAAGCTTCGTAACCGCGTGATGGTAACTTGCTTTCAACGCCCCAACAGAAGTTCCAGTGACTTCACTGATCTCTTTATAAGGCATCTCATCGTAGTACCTCATGATGAATACCGCCTTTTGCTTCTCCGGTAACTGAGCCAAGGCGACTTCGAGCTTGCGCTGAATCTCATCTCCATCGTAGTACACATCTGCCTGCAAAGAATCAGACAGTTTATACTCCAACTCATCAAAAGGAACTCCAGCCAGCTTTTTCGCTTTCTGTAGAAAGGTGATGCTTTCATTCGTAGCAATGCGGTAAAGCCATGTACTGACCTTGCTATCACCACGGAAATTCTTCAATCCTTTCCACGCCTTGATAAAAACATTCTGGGTAACATCATCGGCGTCGTCATGATCAAGAACCATACGCCGCACGTGGAAATAGACCATCTCCTTATATACGCGAACCATCATCTCAAAGGCCTTCTTTTGTTGATCAGGTGCCTTGAGAAGTTTTTTAATCTCAACTTCTTCTTTTGATATCAGGTCCACAAGCGTCGTTTGTACTATGACTACGAATATAGGGAAGGGTTTAATGGGGGGGGAAATAGTTCGTGGTTCGTGGTTCGTGGTTCGTGGTTCGTGGTTCGTGGTTCGTGGTTCGTAAAGATGATTAGCAACATTTCGCCATTTCGCCATTTCGCCATTTCGCCATTTCACCATTTCACCATTTCGCCTTTTAGCCCCTAATTCTCTCGACCCTCGACCCTCGACTCTCGTCAAATAGTCTGAACATAAGAGGAATCATTCCACTTATAGAAGAATGAAAACACTTTTGCTCACACTCATCTTTCCACTTTTCATTCTTTCTCCTGAACCTCAACTAGCGTTGGAAACGGAGACGGTTGTCACCTTCACACTCCGCAATGAAAGTGCGAAGTCGATTCCATTGATCATTCCAGGCGTAATGAATCCGAATTTGTCTCCAATGTCGAATAGCGGAGTGAACTTGAAGGTTGGTCAGGAAATTTTCTTTCGCCATAAAGGAAAGAAAAGACTGCTCCTCACAGTAGATGAATCACTCGAAGGGAAAACACTCAAGGTGGCGAAGCTGATTAAAGAAAAGAAGAAGGAGTTGGAATAATCCGCCGAAGGCGGAGCGTGATTAGTTAGCCTTTGGCTGTTAGCATGTTTAGTCAGCCTTTGGCTGTTAGCATGATTAGCGAGACATAAGCCTTAAGCCTTAAGCCTTAAGCCTTACGCCCTAGGCCATGTCATTCCCTATCCTCCTGCAGCACCACTACATGCCCAAACTTGGTAATAGGGATGCCTGCGAATTCTTCGCGATAAGTCAATTCGTAGACGTAAACTCCGTCTCTTAAGAATTCACCTCCGACCTTTCCGTTCCATCCAATAGAAGGATCAAGAATGCTGAATACTTCACCGCCCCAGCGATCGAAGATGCGTAGCTCGTAATCATAGGGTTCGCATTCGAATACAGGTGCCCAGACATCATTTCTTCCATCACCATTTGGAGTAAAGGAGTTGGGGAGAAACATCGGACAAGTACACGGAATTACCGTCACTTCTGTGTAAACTGTGGTTTCCCAGCAGTCATCGTCATCCGTAATCGTCACCCAGTATGTTCCTGGTGAAGGAACTTGGAATGTAGGTGCAGTAGACCCATCACGCCATTCGTAAGTTCCTTCCACAGCACTCACATCGAGCACGAAAGGAATTCCAAAGCACAGCTCGTATCCACCAGCAAGTATATCCGTCGGTAAGAGGGAGTACTCTACGAAAATGGCATCGCTTGATGTGCCGCACTGGTTGGTGACATCTGCGGTGTAGATGGCTGATTCATTTGGGATGACATCGATGTTCGAGCTTTCAGCCTCCGTATTCCATAAATAGGTAGCGTCGGGATCGTCAATCAAAGCACTGAGGTTGAGTTGCTGATCAAAGCACAATGCGGTATCCGGACCAAGATCAAAGACTGGAAGTGAATCGAGCGTGACCTCGATCATGTAAGAAGCTGTTCCACAATCATCGGTAACCGTAACACCATACATTCCAGGCTCTGTGGCGAAGAATAAACTATCGGTGCTTCCGTCGCTCCACAAGTTTTGTGTGCTGAGGCCTTCTGTTCTGAATTCAAGTTCATCTCCAAGACAGATGGTGGTGTCTTGTTCAGGCACCATTACAGGGTCGCCGTAGACAATGACGTTGGTTCCATCTTGAACGCTGTTGCATGCGTTTTCTGCACTTACTACATAGAATCCTGATTCGTTCACCGTAATAGTGGCGGTGGTAGCTCCTGTATTCCACGTTGGGTTTCCAGCAGCTAAAGATGGATCGCCAATAACGACTGATTCTCCTTCACACAACTCAGTCGTCTGCGGTAAGTCTAAGGTCAGTTCTTCAATATCATTCTGGCATCCGTTAAGGATCAATCCGCTACTCTCCTCCGTGTAAAGAAATACCCATTGATGTCCGTTCTGTGCAACGTTGGCTACTCCATTGTATTCGAAGTCTTCCCAATCATTTCCGAATGGACCTATTGTAGCAACTTGCGTTCCTTCTTGGAATCCGTCTACCCATAGATCTGGGCCATCGGCTGTAAAGACGCGTAATTCGAAGGCACCATTTGATCCGGTTCCATGGCTTGCAAAGGCGAATTCGAAACCATAGGCTGTACCAGCGGTCAACGGTTGATTGAGTCTGAATCCAACTCCTTCGCCTGCTCCACCTGAAGGTCTTAGAAAGACTGCCTTCACAGCATCGCAATTAACTGGGGGCTCTAAATTGAGGTTTGAACCACTGCCACCACCAGACCACGCACCGTCTTCATATTTGACCATATCGGCACCGCCAGCGGCGTCTACTTCATTCGCAATGTTCTCAGAATTAGCGAATTCAGCACCCGTTGGAACCGAGTAGAAACACGGATCAAGGATTTCTTGTGCCTGAGCTGGCAAAAAAATGCTGGCAAGTACGATGCAAAAGACGAATCTCACGGTTCGTAGGTTGGTGTCAACTATACAACTTCACCGATAAAACCCCGAAGGCATTATGAATGTTTTAGCTGAATTTAGTGTCATTCGTGAATTTACAATTTCCTTCGCTGAACGCGGAACGCCTATTCGGCTTTTCTCAGGGAATAATTGCAATTCAGCTAAAGTGCCTCTCAATGACACCAAGCATCTCTTCATGGGTGGAGGTGTTGGAGGCAAGAATATCGTCTCCGAAGATGGGGTCATCGCCTTCTTTGAAACCAGTAACTGTTCCTCCGGCTTCTTTAACAATGAGTGCACCTGCCGCAACATCCCAAGGATTCAAGGAATACTCGTAGAACAAGTCACATCGACCGCATGCCACGTAAGCTAAGTCAAGCGCGGCACTTCCTAGTCTTCGGATACCTCGGGTTCCTTGGGTAAGAACACCGAGTAAGCCAAGGTATTCAGCCTGTCTTCCAAAGTCGTCATATGGGAATCCTGTCGCCAATAGGCAATCTTTAAGCGCTGTTTTCTTTGTGACAACGATTGGCTCGCCATTGAGAAATGCGCCTTCACCTTTAATCGCTGTGTAGCATTCATTTCGGTTCGGATCGTAGATTACACCGAGCTGAAGTTCATCTTTGTCAATCAGTGCGACGCTTGTGCACCATACTGGAAATTGGTGAAGGAAGTTTGTGGTTCCGTCAAGAGGATCAATAATCCAATTCAGGCCACTTTCACTAGGAGTGCCCGTACCTTCTTCTGCGATGAATCCTGCTTCAGGAAGAAGCTTCTGAAGTCCGGTGACGAATCTCTCTTCTGCTCCTTTATCTACGAATGAAACGAAGTTGTTGAGCGTCTTGGTTTCAATTTGTTCAGGATTGACTTGCTGCTGAAGCATCCATTGTCCTGTTTCTTTGCTAAGGTCAACGAGTGCGTCAAGCAGTTGACGGAGTGGAAGAGCCATTGTGCTTTCGTTTGAGGTAGAGCGCCATAAAGATTCCACCAAGGAAAATGATGGTGGAAATGATTTCTGCTTGGGTGATTTCTGTTCCGAAAATCTGGTAGGTACTATTCACACGAATCTTCTCGATCCAAAAACGCTCAAAGCCATTGAAGATGAGGTAGATCGCGAAGATCATTCCAGGAATCTTGATTCGCTTTCTGAGCGACCAAAGAATAGCGAAGATGATGAGCGCCATGACTACCTCGTAGAGTGGAGTTGGAAATACCCCTGGGTCGAGGTAGGTACCATAGCCCTTGAATACACTCACGGATTCACCATTGATCATCCCTTCACACATCTGAGTAGAGCTCAAAGGATTCGCTAATTCAGCGGCACACGCGGGGTCGTCGATTGGAATTGTCTTTCCTGTGTATCCTGCCGAACGAGGACCAAGAATACCATTGACATTATTCGGGTAGCTGTATGACCATGCCCAATCAGGAAGCCAACTTAACCAACCTGGTTTGTCGGCTGTATTTGGGATCCCCCAGTCACCGTCTCCTGACACCTGACAACCTACACGACCAATACCATAAGCCAGCATCAGGCCTGGAGCGGCAGCGTCTGCCAAATGGATGAATTTGATTCCTTTCTTGCGTGCATAAATGTAACAGGCCACGGTACCCATGATGAGTCCGCCATAAATGGTGAGTCCACCTAAAAAGCTCTCCAGACTCGGGTTCTTGAAGAACTGCATGAATTCATCAGGATTCTCAAAAAGGTGGAAGAGTTTAGCACCTACAATTCCACCAATAGCAGCAACGAGTGTGATGTTTCCGGTATTCTGCCATACGTGGAATGTTTCTTCACGTTCCTCAGGTTTGTCGAGCGCGTTTCTCTTTGACTCGTACCAACGCCAACCTCCGAAGGCTGCAGCCATAATGATTCCCCACAACAAGCTTCCGTCAAAAGAGAAGATGTGTTCTTGGGGTAGCGTGTCTCCTCTGAAAATCTCGCTCGCATTGACTCCAAGCCAAACGAACTTGAAACCGAAAATGAACCCAATAATTGTGCTAGAGGCGATCTCACCGGGAGTGGCCTTTTTGCCGACAATTACTTTGCGCTTTTCCCCTTTGAGTAAACCTTGTTCTTCTTTGCGTTTCAATTCCCGCGATAGCGTCATACTCGCGGCGATAAATGCCAACGCTACGAAGAATCCGAAAGAGTTCACCAGCTTAAGGAAGGGGAGGTCGATCCCGAAAAGCTCGTAAAAGGCGAAATAGAGGTTTGGGTACATTAAGTTGCTGTGGTGGTAAGAAGGCTAGCAGAAACATTTCCATCTGGCGTCATCTCTCCAAGTTTCACATCTCTGACCTTGTTGATCAGTTCCTTGGCGAAAGGTAGTTCAACTTTTACATAGTTATCCGTGAACCCAAACATCAAACCATCATGTTCACTTGCCTCGAAGAGCACAGGACGCTCATCTCCGAGATGGTTTTGATAAAATGCGCGCTTCTTCTTTGCACTTAGAATGCGCAACATTTTAGTGCGTTCTTGCCTGATATTCATTGGGATAACCTCATCGATACGCAACGCTGTGGTATTGGCCCGTTCTGAATAAGTGAAAGCATGAAGGTAGCTTACTGGCAACTGTTGGATGAATTCATAAGTGATGTTAAAGTGCTCATCCGTTTCACCAGGGAACCCGGTGATGACATCTACTCCGATGCATGCATCCGGCATTTTTTCTTTGATACGGTGGATGCGATCCTTGTATAGATCAGTCAAGTATCTCCGGCGCATGGCGCGCAGAATTTCATCGTTTCCACTTTGAAGCGGAATATGAAAGTGAGGTACGAAGTGATTGCTCTGTGCAACGAAGTCTATGATCTCATTGGTTAAGAGATTAGGCTCGATGGATGAGATTCGATAACGTTCAACACCTTCGAGTTGATCTAGCTTTTTGATGAGTCCGAGTAGGTCTTCGTTATGAGCCGTTCCAAAATCACCGATATTGACTCCAGTTAACACAATCTCTTTTGCTCCTGCTGCGATAGCTTCTTTAGCTTGTATGACCGTCGTTTCGATGTTCGCCGATCTCGATCTTCCCCGCGCTAGCGGGATAGTACAGAAAGCACAGAAATAGTTACAACCATCTTGCACCTTCAAGAAGGTTCTTGTACGATCACCACTCGAATAAGAAGGAATGAAGTCTTTGGTTTCTTTGATGGCAGTGGCCTTGACAACCCCTGTTCCATCAACCTTGTCAAGATGACCTACGTGTTCTAAGAGATTAAACTTTTCATTGGCCCCAAGAACGAGATCGACTCCTTCAATATTGGCGATCTCTTCAGGCTTCAATTGAGCGTAGCACCCAATGACTGCGATGAACGCCTCCGGGTTAGTGGAGAGGGCTCTGCGAACGATGTTTCGGCACTTCTTATCTGCATTATCAGTAACAGAGCAAGTATTGATCACTACAACGTCGGGAGCTTCTTGCACCTCAACACGCGCGTAGCCAGCTTCATTGAAGCTTCGAGCAATGGCCGAAGTCTCCGCGAAGTTCAGTTTACACCCTAGGGTGTGAAAGGCTACTTTCCCGTTTGAAATCATACTGCAAAGGTACATTCTACGCTTGAATCCATGCAATTCTGTAGACTAGAATCGAGAGGAGAATATCAGTCAGGCCAATAGAGGATAAGGGTCTTTGAGAAATTTCTTCAGAAAAAATCTGACACTGATTAAACCTTATGTCCTTTACTTAGTCAAAGAACTAACACCGAACACGACCTATATGAAATTTCTGATGACCACCTTGCTAGTGTTAGTAGCAGGACTCACATCAAACGCGCAAAACCTTCCCTTTCAATGGACAGTAGATGAAGACGTTCACATGATCACGATTGGAGATGTGGAAGGAGAAGACTTTTACGACCCCAATGTTATTCGTGTCATTGAAATCAACTTCGAACAAGCTGATTGGTGGGACCAATTGGAAGACAACTACGAAGATGCCATTCCAATCGAGGCGACCGTGACTATTGATGGAGAGACCTACGAGCAATGTGGGGTGCGATTCAAAGGACAAACTTCTTACTTCACCATTGATGATGACAAGAAGTCGTTCAATATCACTTTAGACGAATGGATTCAAGGTCAAGATCATGACGGTTATGAGGCCTTCAACCTTCAGAACGGAGCATATGATCCTTCCTTTTTGCGCGAATTTATCTACGAGACTAAAATTCGCAGACATATACCTGCTGCCCTTGTTTCATTTACTCATCTCTACCTGAATGGAGAAGACTGGGGACTCTACCCAAATGTGGAGCAATTGAACAAGGAGTTCCTCGAGGAGTGGTTCATTGATGAAAATGGAACGCGTTGGCGCGCTGACAGCGAAGACAGTGGCGGTGGCCCTGGCGGCGGTGGCGGTGGCGGCGGTGGCGGCGGCGGCGGCGGTGGTGGTGGCCCTCAATGGGGTGACGGAACCGCTGCGCTAAACTGGCTTGGCGCTGATGAATCAGAGTATCAAGAGCACTACACGCTGAAAACAACCAATGTCGATGATCCATGGGCTGATTTGATCAATACCTGTGATGTCTTGGAAAATACTCCGCTAGATGAATTGGAGGAGGCATTGAATGAGGTGATGGATGTCGACCGCACCTTGTGGTTCTTGGCTTCTGAGATTCTCTTCAGCGACGACGACGGTTACGTGTACAAAGGGAAAATGGATTACTTCCTGTATTTCGATACGTTGACTCAGCGTATGATTCCATTGGAATATGACGGGAATACGGTAATGGAAGTCAACAATGTTAATTGGAGTCCATTCTATCATGCAGATGATGAGAACTATCCATTGCTATACCGTATGATGCAGGTTCCTTCACTTCGTCAGCGATACCTCGCGCACATGCGAACTCTATTAGAGGAAGTCATGTACCCACAGACATTTAATGAAGATCTGCAGTACTGGGCTGATTTTATCGATGCAGAGGTGCAGGCAGATCCAAAGAAACTCTACACCTACAATCAATTCAATAACGAAGTTGAAGCGATGCAAGAGTGGGCAGAGGATCGATACAACTACCTCGCATCCAATAGTGAGGTTTCCCAAGTGGCCCCTCAAATCGTCTCGGTCACGATGTCCAATGACCAAGGAGAATGGCAGAATCCATTGGCTGGTCAAGACGTTACGATTGAAGCGGAAGTAACAGGGGTGAACGGTGTTCAAAGTGTTCTTCTCCACTGGTCAAACGAAATCACGGGTCACATGAACTCGATGGAGATGACGGCCAATGGCGATCTCTACACAGCGGTATTGACTGGAGACCTTGAACCAGGTGAGTTTGCTCGTTTCTATATCGAAGCCATCGGAGCAAATGAAGAAGCTTCTCGTTCATATTCACCAGCAGGAGCTGCACATGACGTTTACTACTACACCGTAGAAGCTGCATGGGCTGAAGCGAGTAATGTGGTCATCAACGAGCTGATGGCCCGCAACGGATCTACAGCTTACGACGAGAATGGTCAGGACGAAGACTGGATTGAATTGTACAATAATGGAAGCGCTACGATCGATCTCTCAGGTTACTACCTGACAGATAATGGATGGAATCTAGATAAGTGGCCAATCCCAGAAGGAACGACACTCGCGCCAGATGATTACTTAATCGTATGGGCAGATGAAGACCAAGATGACGGACCACTCCACGCGAATTTCAAGCTGTCTGGAGATGGAGAGACGCTATGGCTCATCACACCGGAAGGGTTGATCGCAGATATGACTCAATTCGAAGAACAAGAGCAAGACATGGGATGGGCGCGTATTCCTAATGGAGTGGGAGAGTTTGAGATCCATGCGCCAACTTTCGGTTCAAACAATGATTTCGTTGGGATTGAAGAAAGCAATGTGTTGTCGCTAGATCTCTTCCCAAATCCAGCGTCGAACGTAATCGTCTTGGCGAACCTCACACAACGCGCTCAAGTGTCAATTTACACTACAACCGGACAGCTTGTACACAACGAACAAGCAGACCCCAACACGATGGTAGACATCTCGAGTCTAGCGAATGGTGTGTACGTTGTGGTGGCTGAAGGGAAGCATACGAGGCTTGTTGTTAGGCGTTAGGCCTGCGGAAAGGCTTTAGGCGTTAGAATTTTGTCCTTTGTTTTTAGTTAGATTCAACTTAAGCCTTACGCCCTAAGCCTTAGGCCTAAGAACTAACGTGCCATTTCCTTCACCTCATCCATCTGATCCAAACTATTCTTGATCATTCGGAGTCTTTGGTGAATGTTGATGAGTCTTGAGCGGAGTCTGATGGTTTTCATGACCTTGAGTTCGTCATCAGAGAGTTCTGCGTACTTGCGCATGACTTCAATCTTGGTGACCACGAAGGAGATGGCCTGGAGAATGTTCTCGTAGGTGTAGCTCTTGTTGACCTTAACTTCATCGCCTTGTTTGTTGTTAGTCACCAATTGCTTGTCTCGGTTTTTGATTTGGCCTCTTTTCTTAAGACGCTCGTAAAGCTGTTGGTTGGCGTTTTCGCCGCCTTTGTAGAATACCCCCTCGGCAATTTCTGTTTGCACGAGTTTCATCAGTGTTTGTACCTCAGGTGCATTGGCTTGCGCCGAAGTGAATTGGTCTAGATCAATGGTCGAGAATACCTCCAGGTTATTGATCACCTCTAGGTATAAGAGACGCAGGTAAGTGGTTGTGTCTTGCTTGATTTGCTTGTACTTATCGAACTTATCGATAGCTGAATCAAGAATGTCTACACCTGATTTGGTCGCTGTCGCTAGTGTGCTAATATCCATGTAACGAAGATGGGGAAAAGAATGAGAATGTAAGAGGGTTACTCTTGACTTGGGCGAAGAAGAAGATTGAGGCGACTGTTATTCTTAGCTACCAGTACACCTAGGATCGAATCTCTGCCGATGTAAATCTCTTGCATGTCAACAACATCTCCTGGGATGAAAACACCCGTGTTTTCGATGAGGTAATCTGCATCGAAAGTACAATCTCCATTGCCCCAGAGAATCAAGCCTTTTCCTGCGTCATAAGGAACTGTTTCTACTTCAGTTTGACTGTTGTTGCCTGCTACTAGCAGATCCAGGTTTCCGTCTCCGTTAAAGTCGCGGATGACACTGGAGCGAATAGCGCTCACCTGTGCCATTCGAGGGAGAGTGATAGGCACGAAATGACCGTTATCATTTCTAAGCACCATAGAAGCGAAGGTATGCGCCACGAAATGGTCAGCATTATTCAACTGTTCTGCCCCATAGATGTCGTCCAATTCAGAAGAAGCGAAGGAGTGATAAGTAGGAAAGGAGTCGGCGACAAACGGTAACTGCGCTGTTGTGCACTCTTTACCGCGAACTGGAATCAGCACTCCGCCTTTATCTTTTGAAAGGACGATGTCATGCGTGCCGTTACCGTCTAAATCTCCAGCGAAACAATGTAAAGGATGGTCTGCCGATGGATGAAACTTGTTGTTGAGCCCAACATTTCCAAGGAGGATATCATCGTCTCCGTCATTGTCGAAATCGGCAGAAGCGCAGTGTTGCCACCATCCATGAAGTGCGATGTCTGGGCAGACAGGAAGAGGCTGCATAGAATCACCTTCAAGGAAAACAGGTTCCATCCATTCTCCAACGACTAGTATTTGAGCTGATTTGCTATGATCTAATTGAATGCAAGCATCCGTAACTATTCCAAGCGATTTGGCAACACTTTCGGCTGCCATAGCTGACGAATCCGTTGTAGTTGTCACTAGGTAGGAAGGAGACGAGTTGGGGTACTTGCCAGGGGACGCACGGCCTCCAACAAATATCTTCCCCTCAATTGAAAGGATGGTTTCTGTTGAACCCACGATGTCTTCTAGTTCAAAGTATGTGAAATCTCCCAAGCCGTCGTTGAGAAACAGTTGATCTGTCCCTTCATCGGTCAATCCAGAACAAGCAACATAGAGATCAAGATCTCCATCCTCATCTACGTCGATAAAGCGAGCTCCAAGTACTTCTCTATCTGCAGCAGATAATTCCAAGGGCACTTGTGTTTCAAGGAACCCGCCGCGTCCCAATTGTTTGAAAAGGCGAGAGGTTTGTCCTTTCGCACCTCCGAAAAAGAAATCATCCAATCCGTCACCATTAACATCTCCGACGGCTAACCCTGGTCCTAATTGAGATTGTCGGTGGGGAAGCAGCACATCTATCTCGAAGTCATCATATGCGTCTTCTTCGTGGTATACCTGCGGTCCTAAGTACTGAGTAGAGTTAACGAAAACGGGGTGTGGAAAGGAAATAGACGAGGTGTCTTCATACGCGTCTTCCATGGCTAGGGTAGCATTGATTTCAGGGCTTTCAAGAATCAATGTTGCCGAAGAAGGCGGATGGATTAATATTTCATGTATTTCACTTGATGAACCAAGGCCTACATGAATGACCTTTTGTGAGTAAGATTGATAACCTCCTGGAGAATACATCGAAGTAAAGCGACCTGCGTCAGTGATCACTTCAACTCGTGTTCCGGGACCTCCGGACTCAACGGAGAGAGGAAGATTTACGAAGCTCCCTTCTCCTTTTTCTACGGTATTGTTTCGAATCAGAAATGCTTCCTCATCAAGATTATTGACGATGATGTCTAGATCTCCGTCTCCGTCAAGATCTGCACTAGCGGCTCCATTGGAAAAAGAAGGAGCTTCTAACCCCCAATCTTGTTCTGCCGATTGAAAATCTAAGGCTTGTTGGTTTCGGAACAGAGGGTTAATCAGAGGAGTCTGTTCTGCCGTCATGAGATAGTTGAAACCATCTAGGATGGTCCAAGTGGAGTCTTTTTCTTTTTGACGAAGGGTTCGACGCCAATCGTTGTTTTTTACATCTCGGTAGATTCCATTGGTGATGTAGAGATCAATCAACCCATCATTGTCGTAGTCACCCCAAAGTGGAGCCCAGCTCCAGTCGGTCAGCGAAACGCCAGAAATTTGGGATACTTCGCTCATTGCCCCGTAGCCATTGTTCATGAATAGAGAATTGACCATGTATTGAGGGAGGTAGTCCAAGTGGTCAGTGTACAGCTTGAATTGATCAACGTCCATTGAGGCCATATTGGTCTTGTTTCGATAATGATCATTTGGAGTCATATCCAGCACCATGAGGTCTTCCCAACCATCGTTGTTAAAGTCAGCAGCTGAACATCCCATGGAGAAGAAGGAGGTATGACTCATTTTTTTCTCGATGGCATCTGTGAATCCTCCTGATCCATCATTCAAGTACAATTTGTCTGGAATGAAATAGTCGTTAGCTACGAAAACGTCAAGGTGGCCATCGTGGTCAAAGTCAGCAACAGCGGCTCCCAAAGCGAATCCAATGCCTTCAATTCCAGATCGTGTTGTCACGTTTTCGAAGTATTGTCCATTAAACCGATAGAGTTGATTCGAAAACAATCTCTGCATTTCTCGAGGAAGACTGTTCATCTCTTCCAGCCACTCCAACGGTTCGTTTTTGATGTTTCTGACTCCGTGATTCAAGACAAGGAGGTCATTCAATCCATCGCCGTCATAATCAAAGTGCAGGGCATGAGTAGATAGTCCTGGATCATCGATACCATACTTGCGAGCTTCTTCTGTAAAGGTGCCGTCACCCTGATTGACAAAGAGTTGGTTAATCGGAACTTCTTTCATCCAGTCAGGACCCGAATTACAAACGTAGATATCATCCCAGCCGTCAGAGTTAATGTCCAACACTGTGACACCGGTTGACCACTTATTTGTGATTAACCCAGCTAATTCCGTTTGGTCTTGGAATTGAAGGTTCCCTTGGTTGATATAAAGCCGGTTGGGAACATCATTTCCGGTGAAGAAGATGTCCGGTTTTCCGTCGTTGTTGAAATCACCAATGCCTACACCACCGCCGTTGTAGAAATAGTCGTATTGATTAAGGCAACGGTCATGTGATTCAATAACCTTGTTTGTGAAGGTGACTCCCGTGTGCGCTGAAGGCAGATACTCCATTTGCGGTGCGTTTGCATCCAAGAGGGGAGCATCATTACAAGCCACAAGCATGGCTGCAACTACGAGTATGAGCAGGTTTTTGGTCAAGGAGTGAAAAGATAAGAGAAATCACCAGAATGATTCGATTCTGAACCTTTTACTCCTCAAATACCTAGCTCTTCAATTGAACAAAATACATTTCCACTTCCCCTTTGCCTTTCGCCTCGATTTTTCCACGCGATTCAAAAGTGAAAGAGGCATCTGATTGAAGAAGGGCATAGGTAGCGCCACTGATATTTACTCGTCCGACCTCACCGCTGCTTTCCATGCGGCTTGCGGTATTCACGGTGTCTCCCCAAACGTCATACTGGTACTTCTTGACACCTACAATACCTGCAACAACTGGACCTGTGTGGACGCCCACTCTCATTTCGAAAGAGGGTAAGCCTTGTTCGTCAAGTTCTACTTTGCGCTGGGCAATATACTCCTGCATTTCTATGGCTGCGAGTACGGTATCTTTCACAGAAGTCTCCGTAGGTTCAGGTAATCCTCCCGCGGCCATGTAGGCATCACCAATGGTTTTGATCTTTTCTATCCGATATTTCTCGGCGATTCGATCGAAAGCCTTGAAGCAGGTATTGATTTCGGTAACCAGGTCTTGTGGACTTAGCTTTTCCGATGCAGAAGTGAATCCCTTGAAATCGGTAAACAACACAGTGACCATGTCATAGTCTTTGGCGTCTGCCTCTCCTTTTTCCTTGAGTTCTTCAGCAATGTTCTCTGGGAGGATGTTGTGTAGAATATCTTCTGAACGTTCCTTTTCTATTTGCAGTTTAGCCTTGGACTTTCGCACGTATCGCCAACGAGCAAAGAAACCTCCGGCGAGCACCAGGAAAAAGACTGCTCCTGCGATGGACCACATTTTGGAGCGTTTTTCAGAGCTCACTTCTTCTTGGTATTCAGCCTCTACACGCAAAGCTTCTTCAGCTTTTGTAATGCTGTCTTGGGTCATGATTTTCTTGAACTCCATGCGCTGAAGTTCTTTCATCGTTTCAATTTCTTGTAAACTGTCTTCAGCTGTTTGCTTTAGTTCAAAGTAGAAGAGCGCTTCGTTATCGTTTCCGACGGCTTTATTAGCATCGTATAAGCATTGACACGCATCCTTTTGCTCAAGTAACACACCGATTTCCTGAGCAATTGAGAGTGCTTCAGAGCAGTTCTTAATGGCTTCGGGATACATTTCTTTTCCCAGGTAGGCCGAACCAATACATCTCAAAGTGAAGGCGATGGCCTTTCTCTCATTGATCTCTTCACGTATGACGAGCGACTGTTGGTAAAAGTCGAGCGCTTTGTCATATTCTTCTTGATGCGAATAGATGAGCCCGATGTTATTATAGACTCCTGCCAAACCTCCTTGGTCATTGGTCTCTCTGCGGAGTTGACCTGAAAGCTCATAGTATTCAAGAGCTTTAGGATATTCCTCTTCCATCTCATAGATCAAGCCCAAGTTGTTATATGATACAGCCAACCCTCGCTTGTCTACAATAGTCTCGCGGATATCCAGTGCTTGTTCTGTGTAGTTCAATGCCTGTTCAGTATCTCCTTGTTGAGCATAGATCAATCCAATGTTGTTCAGTGTTCCTGCTTTTTGAAACTTATCTCCCAGTTCGTCATAAGTCACAAGAGAACGCTGGTAATATTGCAGCGCCTTGATGTAATCACCTTGATCATGGTAGATACCACCAATGTTGTTTGTGGTTTTAGAAATCCCAACGAGATCTTCGATTTCTTCATAAATAGCCAAGGCCTCTTCGTATGAAGACAATGCTCCGCGGTAATCCCCTTGGCTTCCTCGAAGAATGCCGATGTTCATAATGATGCCGGCACTTCCTTTGACGTCACCGACAGAATCTGAGATGGCTTTAGACCCTTCATAACATCTAAGAGCCTCATCATGATTGCCGCGAATCGCGTGTGAAATGCCTTGTACTCGCAGTGCTTTAGAGCTTCCTAAAGGGTAGTTTCGTTCTTCTGAAAAGCGGATCATTTCTTCAGCCAATGCAAAAGCGCTATCCGGTCTCGTGAAGAGAAATCCGTTCCAGATGTACTCCCCGTAGGCCCCAACTCTCAGTGAGTCTGATACAGAATTGTCTTGCCAAACGGTGTACAGGGAATCTAAGTTCTGTGCGGACGACGGGTTAGATGATAATCCAAACAGCAAATAGAACACGCTTAGTATTCCAAGTCTAAATAATGAATACAAAGAAGGAGAACTCGATTTTAACAAGGTCAAAAGGGCTATTACAGGTGCGTACTAATTACCTTCCTAAAGTAGCTGAATTCAAGGTCAAAACCGGACGATTTAATGGCCAAAAATCAACATGAATTCGACTTGTTAACACTTCAAAGAATAAGTAGCTCAAAATCAATAATCAGGCTGCTATTTGTAGGCATAAGTTGCATTACCTTGTTGCCAGAAATGGACTTGTCACAATTGACCATATCAACTGAGCGATTACTTATTCGTCCCTTCACCTTAGATGACATCGAAGCTTCCTATCAAATGAACCTCGATGCAGAGGTGAGCAAATACACTGGAGATGGGGGAGTGGTATCTAAACAAGAAATTGAGCGACGAATCACAGAAGACGTCCTAGGCGATTACACTAAGCACGGCTTCGGAAGATTGGTTGTTGAGTTAAAAGCCACCCAAGAATTCATCGGTTTCACTGGTTTGAAGTACATCCCAGAACTGAATGAGGTAGACCTCGGCTACCGCCTCATGAGCCAACACTGGGGAAAAGGCTACGCAACTGAATCAGCAAAAGCCGCTATTGAACTTGGTTTCGAAAAATTAGGGCTGAAGTCCATCATAGCAACAGTACTTCCAGACAATCAAGGCTCAATTAAGGTTCTAAATAAACTTAATTTCCAATTTGAAAAGGAAATAGAAGAAGAAGGTGAATCAGTGCACTTATACCGACTAAAGTAGTCGTGTTCTAAAATCAAGGCTATAGCCTAAAGCCCAATGAGTCCCATCCTGAAATAGGTTGACATTAAAACCAAACACAATGTCACAAACCTATTCAATCCGCCAGCGCTTCAGTTTAGCGCTAAAACATGAGATCTGCGACCTAGTGAGCAGTGGTGAAATGAGCATGACAGAAGCACGTAGACACTTTCATATCAAGGGTCATAGTACAATCCTAGATTGGATGCGTAAATTTGGTTATCTCGAGACCCATCAAGCCATGTCACATCCATCTAAGAAAGAAGATCCAGAAGCTCTAGCAGCTCGTATTCGTGCCTTAGAAGCGCAGCTAAAAGAGGAAAAACTCAAGACTCAGTTACTTGATGCGATGATCGATATAGCTGAAGATCAGCTGAAGATCAACATCAGAAAAAAGTCCGATACCAAGCAGTCGAACAAGTAAAACAGGAGAATGCAAGCACCTCCCTGGTGGTGTTATGCAGGCTACTTGGTGTAACCAGACAATCGTATTATAAATCACAGAAGACAAGGGAGCGAACGCTTTTGCAAGAGGAAGTGGTTCTATCTCTGGTGTCTGAAGTCCGTTCCAAGCTACCACGAGTTGGTACACGCAAGCTGTACCATATGATCAAGTCAGAAATGGATGAAAATGAGTTGAAAATCGGTCGAGACCGTCTGTTTGATATTCTTCGCTCTAATGGGATGTTGGTAAAGGTTCGTCGTAACAAGGCCAAGACGACGTTCTCCTACCGTTGGTTTAATCGCTTCGATAATCTCACAGAAGGAATCCGGCTTAGTGGGTCTAACCAACTGTGGGTGAGTGATATTACCTATGTTCGAGTAGGTAGTAAGTTCTTGTACTTATCCTTGATTACGGATGCTTACTCAAGACGAATCGTGGGTTATCATCTATCGCGCTCCTTGGATCGTTCAGGATGTATAGCCGCCTTGCGAATGGCGCTATCAACGACAACCAGCACGGAAGGTCTTATCCATCATTCAGATCGCGGAGTCCAATACTGTTCGAGTGAATACACAGCATTGCTGGAACAACACGGAATCCGAATCTCAATGACTCAGAACTCCCAACCGTTGGACAATCCTAAAGCTGAACGAATCAATGGTATCATCAAAGGAGAGTTCTTAGATAGCTACAACTTAAGAGGCTTAGATGACGCACGAGAAGGAGTCCGCAAAGCTGTTGCACTGTACAACTCGCTTCGACCACATGAAAGCTTAAGGCTAGCTACGCCCAACCAAGTTCACTTTGAAAAAGACAACCTAAAACAGGAAACAAGAACACTTGTAAACCTATAACAGTAAATTAGTACAAACACTGTCAACTTTTTTTAGGACGGGTCAATGCCCAACGCCCAACGCCTAACGCCTAACGCCTTATGCCTTACGCCTCTTCTTAGACGCTCTCGCCAACGGATTAAACGCCAAGCACAAATCCACAAAATGCTCTAGATCAGCATCAAAGTCATAACCTTCCGGTTGAACAAACACATAACCTTTCATAGAACGTCCGGTGAAGTTCATTTCGCGTACACCATCTCTTTTTAATGCTTCTTCCCAAGCATCAGGACCAACACGCGCCATCATTTCATCCTTCACAACACCTAGGCACATTTTTTCATCCACCATAAAACACAAGCCTCCCATCATTTTCATCTCTCGAAATGAAGCACTCCGGTCTTTAAGAACTATACGTATACGGTCTGCAAGGAATTCGTTGTAAGGCATGAGAGAGGGTTTTTGGTTGGTAGTTCGTGGTTCGTGGTTCGTGGTTCGTAGCGGTTGTTTAAGACAGTGGTTATTGGCTTAAGCCTTAAGCCATACGCCTTAGGCCTGACTTAAATTCCCAACCTTCGGTTGACTTCATTCAATTCAAAGTGTTCCCGCTGGAAAGGATGGGCCTCCGTATTAAAGATATGGTTCTCGATTCGGAATTCTTTTTGGTCATGTGCACCAAGGAAGAAGTACTTGAGCGTTTCTGCGTAAAAGTATGTGGCCAGGTAATCTTTGGGCTCTTTTGTAACCACGTTTTCGACGGCGTGGTAAGCAAGGTCATTTTTACAACAATCATTGATATCCGTCCAAAACTCGTCGAGCATTTTCAAGTAGTTTTCATTCTCTGTAATCTGGTAAAGGAAAAAGGCCGACTCCACAATTTCCGGGTTGAGTTCGGAGTTGGCGTATTCGATGGAATCCGCTTCGTAGAGGTATCGCGTAGGCAACAACCCATATTTATCCCATAGCCAGTACCAAGTTTCCATATTCGATTCCGCGTTAGCGAGATCACCTGCAGACGCTTGAATAGCAGGGAAGAAGGCATCGTATAAAGACATGGATCGCTTCACTTTTTCACCAGTATGCATATCTACACAAGCATAGTATTGACGTCCTTGAAAGGTGTCAGCGTAGTACTTGTTGATCTTCGAGAGACTGGTATCCCAAGCAGCAGCGATGTCGGGGTCGGGGAAGAGCTGATTGCTCTTAAAAAGGTACTCATAGTACGAATCCATCCCAGCTTGTAGGTAAGACCATGTGTTGGTCCATTCACCAGTTTCAACATTGATGTAATCTCCTGGTAAGCCGATGTCTGAACGACGGTTAAAGATAGCCAGACTGGCTTTTTTCGCCGCCTGATAGTACTTTGGATCTTCGGAGTAGTAGCTCAAGATTCCGAATTCTAACAAGTAGGTGGCTGCTTGAGCTGTGTTTACAACGTTTCCTTCACCTTCTCCGTGATTTCCTGCTACAGCTCCCGTTCGAAGGTTCACGCTGTGATAAGGAATTCCAGTGGGAGAGTCGAACGCCGGCAGCATGCGGTTGCCAAAGTCAATCGCTTTGTCTAGAACCGCAGGATTCTGACTGTGATCATACATCGCGAGCAATCCACCAAGGATCCGGATGTTTACTTCGAAGATCTGGACGTAGATGTCTTGGTCCCAATCCTTAGCAAGCGCGTATGCTTCCACTTCTTTGGCCTCTTCATCCATTCCCATCAATGCAAGGGTGCTGTACGCGTCAAAAGGAGAAATCCCCAACGATTCATCGTACCAGTTGTAGCCTTGTCCTGAGAGTGGCTTCAAAACGTCATATCCCCAAGCGTGTTCTTTATATGCGTTCCAAGAACGTTTCATCTCAGAACGGACATCTTCTTTTGAATAGAACGGAGGCTCCTCGGGCAGATGAAAGACAGGAAATGGTTCAGGTTCACTTTCGCCACATGAAAGGATCGAAAGCGTCATAAGTAGAAATAGGAAGTACTTCATAACACAGATTGCAGCGGGAAGGTAGCGATTAGTTCATTTCTTCCAATCTGACTTCAGTCAAGGCGTTCAGGAAGGCGATCAGCGCATCTTTGTCATCTTCTGAAATGTCGAATCCATTGATGCGTTCTGACTTGTGGATATGATCAGCTCCTCCAAAAGCGTAATGATCGATCACTTCATCGAGCGTCTCCATTGACCCGTTGTGCATGTATGGATAAGTGAGGGCGATGTTTCTCAGGGTTGGCACCTTGAATTTTGCGATATCACTTTCTAGGTCTGTGATGAGCGCCCTTCCTGAGTCTGCATATTGTTCGTAGAGTCCGTTGTTTTCAAATTCAAAAGAGGAGAAGAAGTAGCCACCGTGACATCCAGAACACTGCAGCTCATCGCTTGAAAACAGTGCATAGCCGCGCATTTCTTCGGCACTCAATTCGGCTTCACCTTTCATGAATCGATCAAACCTTGAATCGTCAGAGATCAACACACGCTCAAAGTTGGCAATCGCTTTTTGTACGATTTCCAGCGTTAACGGCTGGCCGTAAGCTTTCTTACTGAGCTCGTCGTAGAATGGAACCGTTTTCAACCGCGCCATCAACTCTTCGGGATCCATGTCGAATTCACGGTGGTCCATTATGGGGCCCATCACTTGATCCTCAAGGGAAGCGAATTTCCCATCAATCATAAAGGAAGGATGAAAGCCTACGTTGAACAAGGTAGGTGTATTTCGCGTCACCGTCCGACCTTTGATTCCTTCGCCCACAGGAAGATGATCTGCAAAGGCATCCACATTGATATGGCAAGACTGGCAACTGATCGAAGTATCTTGAGAAAACAGCAATTCACCGAACAACGCTCCCCCTAACTGAATGCTCTCATCGGTCAACGGATTTCCTTTTACCTCAGGAATCTCCGGCCGTTCCCAGCCCGTTTTCTGATCAGCAAATGACCAAGCTATCACAATGCTCAAGAGCATTAGTATTCCAAGAATTGATTTAAGCATGTTATTAGCATGATTAGTCCGCCTTCGGCGGTTAGCATGGTCAGTTGTTACGCCTTTCGCCATTTAGCCTTTTTGCCCTTTCGCCCTCCAACCGGGAGTATACCATTGCCATCCACCCCCGATAACTTCTTACCCCTTTTTTTACTCCTTGCGACTTCAAATAAATATCATTTGAAACTTGAGCCACCTTGGGTGCATATTGTCGGTGCGATCGCGCATTCTGTCTTAGCGCGAGTTGGTGTTGGTGAAGAGCGGGGTAGAGCTCAATGAAAGTGCTGTCGTAGGTAGGTACTAGTTCATCATAAAGATTGAACCAAGCGGCATATTCTAGTTCCTGGTTGCCAGAGTTTCGTAATGTCTCGAAGGCGATGAAGTTGCATTCACCTTCATCGGTGATGCCATAGCCATGGGCAAATTCGTGGGCCACGATGAACCATTCTTGAAGAGCTAGGTAGGAGGCATCGGCGTGTGCTTCTCCGGAGAAAGGCATGTAGATACCTGCAACTCCCCATTTTCGCATCCAACCGCTTTCACTGATGAGGTTCATTTTGACGTTTCCAGGCGTGCGCACACCCATGTCACGTAGTGTATTCCGCACAGCGGCGTGAATAGTGTTGACTTCTTGAAGGGTGACGTTTTCTTTTAGTACGAGTGCTGAATCCAATGAGGAACCAAGATAAAGGCACTGTTCCGCGCTAGCGAGAATCAATTCTTGACGAGCATCACGATCAAAACCATCGAGATTCAGGCTGAGTTTGTCTACTACCCCTGGAGCGCTGTAATTCCACCCCCAGCTCACGTAGAACCAGGTAATGAGTATTCCGAAGGCGTTCAGAATACCGCGGTACCACGGACGAAAACCGAACAACCGTCTTCGATACCATCCCATCGCTATCCAAATGAAAAGGAGGATCAGAATAATCAACATCAATGGAACAGGGATCCAGTTGAAGAGTGCGTCTCGAACCCAACGAAATCCTGCAAAAATGGTGTTGCGATAAAGGCTTTCAGCGACGGTTGGAACAGGCTTGAAAAGCATCGCAATTCCTATAGAGAGGAGACCTAGAAATGAAGGGCCCCAAGCGTAAAAGCGCTGGTATAGATTTCGGATCCATGACACGAGGTAAAAGTAAGAATGAGAATGAGAATGAGAATGAGAATTAGAATGAGAATTGGAATGAGAATTTAAAATGAAAAGGCCGACTATACAGTCGGCCTGATCTTGATACCCGGAGGTATCATCGAGAGAGTGACGTTCTTTAACGTCGTTGAGAGAGAGATGACGAATTATTCGTCGGTTATCCAGCGAGCTGGATGATGGAGGGCAAGTTTTATAGTTTTAAGCCTTTGAGCTTGTACTTAATTTGAGTGGGGGTAAGCTTTTCGTAGTTGAGATTGATTTCTCGTTCCTCACTTGCTTCTTGAATGGCCAGATAGCTTTCATTGTCTTGAATGATAATCGAGACATAGACTATTCTTCGATCGGAAGGCAACAAGAAGGTAGGATTTCCGAACATGTTGTTACCCTGCATCATTCCATTTACACTAGGAACGAGCGCGCGTACATTGGCTGGAGCATCTGCTGCACAGATGACCTCTACCGGACTAACCGGCGTTTCGGGAAAGCGGTCACAGTTGATGAATTGCATGTTGCGGACGTTACCTGCATACATGGCACTCACATCTCGGTTTAGTTTAGCCATTCTTTCTCCTAGTGCATATGCAGCATCAATCTTCTTCTGGTCGTAATCATAGAAAGCACTGTCCAAGACATATCCATCTCCATATGAACGTGTTTCGATGTATGTCGAGTTTGATTCTTTCCCTCTGAGTCGAAGTGCACGTCGAATTTTACAGAAGAACAGACGGCAATGCATGCGGTTAGTCTTCTTAAACTCAACATTGAAGGAATCGTTGATGTACTTCAATGGAATCAATTCAAAGCTCTCACCGGTTGGAACCCAGTTCATCTCATCACCACCTTCTTCCGATGAGAAGGCAAGCATGTCGTCTTCTGTGCGATTGGTTGGGAAGTAGATAGTCATGTCTTTTTCGAGTTCCCCAGAAATACGTTCTCCGTTCAGATACGCTTCTAGGTAGACAGTTCCACCTGATTCTAACATAGTTCCGTCCGAACCAGTGTGCATGTTCATGGTCATCATGTCTGTGAGATCAAGCGCTTCTCGCAGTCGTAGTTCGATACAATCATCGTGATTGTCAACTTTGAAGCTGTAGGCTGGGATGAACATTACTGTTCCCGATTTAGCGACGAGCACGGTGTCTTTGGTATTGTCGATACAATGGGATTGCATGTTAGGCATCATCTCTTCATAGATGTCTTCCATTGTCAACAACTCTCGATCGCCTTCAAAACGAACCAAGACACGTCGGTTTTGTTGTTTGCCATCTTCGGTTTCATTATCAGCAATAGGAGAGTCTTCACCGTGTGCGCCTTTTTGCGTTACGGTATAGCCCTTATCAGCGAGCAATGATTCCACAGAATTCAAACGGCGCTGAGCAAGCGCTTCATTGTATGCGTCGCTTCCATCGGCATCAGTATGAGCCTCAATTCGGAGACTTCGGATGTAAGCCAATTGACTTAACGCATCAAGCAATCCTGCCTCAGCCGAAGCAGAAATTTCATGGCTGTCTGAGTCAAATAGTACATAGTGTGATTGAGAATTTTGTGCGGTAACGGCAATCACCGCAGCAGAGAGCAGCAAAGAAAGGAGAAATTTCATGTGCATGATATTGTGGTTTGGTGTATCCAAATCCAAGAACCTTGCCAAGAAATGTTAACTGGAGTTCAGTACTTGTTAAGGCTCGTGTTTCAAAGGGTTGCAGCGCATTGTGCTACAACATGCACAGACAGAAAAGGGGAGTAGTGTAACTTGCGATCTATCTTCTCGTCAAAAGGAATATGAGAAACATGAAGAAGTTGTTGTTGGTCACGTTTGCTCTCGTCAGCACGGTCGCATATAGTCAAAACGAGTGTGACGCTCTGAATATTGTGGATGTATTCATTCATCCCGTTGACCAATCGATTCTGTTGATCGAAGTAGAGAACTCAGGGGAAGACATTTTCAGCTACCCTGGATTCAAGGTGTATGTGGATGACGTGCTGCACGGACAAGAAGAAGTGCTCTTCTTTGGTATCGGGCAAAGCAGCATTCATTTGGTTAATCTTGACGTACCCTTTGTTGAAGGACAAGAGTATGATATTGATCTTGAATTGTGGACGGGTTTCTACTCAGATCAAGCATGTGATTTCAGCTACACGGGCACGCCATATGATCCCACTGATTGCTTTGATGGCTTCCTTTCGGTGCAGTATTTCGGTGCCATGGGAATGACCTATCATATCGATGTGACGAACAACTTCAATCAGAATTTCCTTGACTTCGAATTTGAGCTCAGCTCGCTTGAGTTTGAGTATTCTGAGGCTATGTGCTTCCCTCGTGGTTGTTACACTGTTCAAGTGGAGACCGCTGATGGTCAGCCTTCTCCAGCGAATGTTGTCATCGCCTACTACTATGAATCAATGCAGCTTTGGGGCGCTTTGCTTGAGTCTGGAGAATCCAGCGTTTCTCAGGTCCTTGATATCTGGGATGGTTGTTTGTTGAACATTGATGATCTCGCTAGCGCGGAATTGAATCTCTACCCAAACCCTTTGACGACCTCGGATCAAATGAAGATGGATATTCCAACTCACCAGATTCGTTCGGCTCAGGTGTTTGACCTTCAAGGTCGTTTGGTTATCTCTGATCTCGCTAGCGCGGAATGGCGTATTCCTCAAGAGGGGAGTTACGTGGTGTTGATCGAAAAAAATGATGGAGTTCGACTAGCAACTCAAGTAATCGTTCGCTAGAACTTAAATGCCACTTTCAAATTAAGACGACGTCCTGTCAAGAAGTTAGGAATCGCATACTGACGTCCGTTGACGTCTTCAATCCATGTTTGGCTAATGGTATTGTTTACTCCAAGAATATTGAATACTTCAAGCGCCACATAACCTTCCTTCATCCACTTGAACTTGTTTCGTTCTTCGGCTGGTTTAACCACCAATTCACGTGAGAACCCAATGTCTACACGGCGGTAAGCGCTAGTACGCAACACGTCCAAGTAACGTTCGAAACTAGGAGGGCCGTAAGGGAGTCCAGTACCGTAGAAAATGCTGACCAGCACCTTGTACTCTGGCCAACGCTTCATCTCATCCTGGAACAGCATAGAGAAGCTCAAACGCTGGTCGGTAGGACGAGGAATGAATCCTGGCTCAACGAGATTGCTGTCAACAGCATCATCGTTTAGGGTGAATCCAGGAATGATAAGATTCCCTTCATCGTTGAAACGTTCGTAGTAGAAGTCATTAACGAGATCTTCTTCTGTTTTCAAGAACGATACACGTAGCCAACTCTGGATTCCTTTGATGAACTCACCGTTGAGCATGACGTCAGCTCCTGTAGCATATCCATTCGCAAGGTTCTCGCCGTAGTACCTCAAACGGACATTCTCTACCTCGTATGGAATGAGGTTCGAGTAGTCTTTGTAGTAAACCTCCGTTACAAGCTTGAATGGACGATCAAAGGCTTCAAAGAGGTAGTCAATCCCTGCCACTACGTGAATTGAACGCTGCGCTTGGATGTCTGGGTTGACTTCACCAGTGATTCCACGCATTTCACGGTAGAATGCCGGTTGGTAGTACAATCCTCCAGCAAGGTTGAAGATGATGTCTCTGCGAATGAGCGTATCGCCGTCAGCAGATTCATACTTAATCCAACGAGGCTTATACGACATGTGCGCACGCGGACCTCCAACAAACTCATTGTTGAAGCTCCAGTAGTTTCCACGAAGTCCAACGTTGAAGTTCCATTCGTGTCCTTCTTCCGTCTCTGTACTCCAGGTATTCTGAACGTATGCCGTTACACGAGAAGAAACCACATCGTTTTCTCCCTTGATCACGTCACGCAGAATGATCTGTTGATCAGGTTGAAGACTAGGAACCTGGTATCCGATAGAATCTTGCGGGTGAGGAGAAGAGAAGCCAGCAGAATCAACGTAGTTCCATTCGCTAAGCTTATCGTAAATATTCTCGTACTGGTACTTCACACCCCATTCCAATACGTTATCGTTAGGAAGGATAGAGAATCCTGTATGTGTAAAGTTAAGTACAGTTGCCTCGAGCTCATTACGTGCATGATCGAGGAAAGCACCCACACCACGGTTGGTTAGTACCTCACCAAATTCATCTGAACCTAAATCACGCTCGAGTTCGTCAAGGCTGTACGCTCCAAGGATATCAAAAGTCTCAAATTCAAATGTCTGGAATGCCGATGCGATGAACTGCATGCGAGAATTCTCAGTAGCTCGTGCCGCGCTGAAAGCACCGAAGTAGGTATCAAACCCCGTTCGTTCTTGGCCATTAAAGAAGACAGTCAAACGAAGTGCTTCATTGATATTACCCACGTCTGTTTCACGTGTCTGAGGGATGAAGTTGTATCGATTCCTAGAGACGTTTCCGAGGAAGTTGTAGCTCCATTGCGAGTAGGCACTCTTCTTCCAAGTCATGAAGGTCTGGAAGTCGAGGTAGTTTGGATTGTAGTCTCCCTGTTCGTCAAGCGACCCTAAGACATAACTGTTGTTTCGGTAACGGAAACCACTGTTGTGTGTGAAGTTGCCCTTCTTGTTGATGCCTTCAAACTGCAAGGATGTTCCCAGCATAGAAGCGGTCACAGATCCAGCGTACTCCGTAGGTGTGCGGTATTGAATGTCAAGTACAGAAGACATGCGATCACCGTACTTCGCTTCAAATCCACCTGCAGAGAAGTAAATGTTGTTTACCATGTCTGGATTCGGGAAGGAGAGACCCTCTTGCTGTCCAGCACGCACCAAGAACGGACGATAAACCTGAATACCGTTTACGTAGACCAAGTTCTCGTCGAAGTTACCTCCACGTACGTTGTACGAAGAGCTCAATTCACTAGTGAAGTTCACCGGAGCTTGAAGAAGGAGGTCTTCAATTGTTCCTCGAGTTGAAGGAATTCGAGAATATACTTTGGGTTCAAGTCTTGTTAGTGGCTTCGTGCGATCACCTTCCGCTACGATGTCTGCTTGGCCAATATCCGTACCGAGCTTGATCTTTGCATCCTTGAAGATTTGTTCTCCAGGAGCCGCTTCGAAGGTAATCTCGACCGGTTTAGAACCGGTGAAGCTGTATACAATGGTAACCGTCCCGGGAGTTACCTCGAGTGAGTAACGACCTTCATCATCACATGAAATCGCTTCTCTACGGTCATTTTTATTGAATACCGTAGCACGAGGAAGGGATTTTCCTTTTTCATCGGTCACGGTTCCACTCACAGTGGCTTTCTGTCCGAAGGCCGAAATACCGGCAAAAAGAAGTACAAAAAGGGTTAACAGTCTCACGGGCGACGAAAGTACGAAATTAGCGGTTCGGGGTAAGAACGACCTCGTCTGAAGTTTCGTACTTCTAAAAGGCTGAAATTGAAGTGAGAATCTTGGAAGGCTGTAGGAGGAGTGCGGAACGCGGGAAGCGGAATGCGGATTGCGGAACGCGGATTGCGGATTGCGGTGGTTATGGGTTATCGGTTATAGATTATCGTTTCTCCCCCCTTGTCTCTCGACTCTAGACCCTCGTCCTGCGAAGGAAATGCTGGTAGATGGTGAAGATTGCAATTGCGAAAAAGGGAAGCGTTGATAGAATGATCATTCCTCTTTGGCCTGCGATTCCTGCAATTAGGATGATGACCATCAATGCACCAATACACACTATCCCTAGCAGCGTGAGCCATTTGTTTGGTGGTGTTTGTCTCAAGGTGAATAACAGTACGCCTTGTCCAATCATCGGCAAAATGATGAGTGGATGAAGAATAGAAGCAGGATCAGAAGTGAGTTTCCTCAAGATTTCACCCTCCATTTGAATCAAGAGCTGACTATTCCCACCTCCCCATTCCAGGTAGCCGATAAAAGACGAGAGGACGATGAGGAGGTTGAGGGCGTTTTTCATGTCTTGCTGGGCTTATGGCATAAGGCGTAAGGCCTAAGTAGAATTCCTTAAGCCTCACGCCTTATGCCATAAGCCTTAAAATTTATCGTTTCACCGCCTCCGTCAAAATCGGCACTCCATCTCTGAAAATCTTCAGTAGGTAGCGTCCTGCCGCGAGGCGGTCTCCTGAGATGATGATTTGAGAGGAGGTAGCTTGCTCGGCATATACCATGCGGCCAGTCACATCGAAGAGTTCGATTTTGTCGCCCACTTCAATGCGGTCAACGGTAAGCGTATGTTCGAATGGATTCGGGTAGTAGCGTGGTGCGAGTGTGGCACTTGATTCATTGACGCTCACTACGTTTTGAACGATTTCAATGTTATCAATGACATAGGCTGACTCATCGTTGACATCGTCTAGAATAACATAGAAGATGTCAGGTGAACCGTAGTCGAAAACGACCTCCTCCGGGCTGTTACTTGTGTAGGTGCCTAGAAGATTGTCATTAGCATCATAAGCTTCGAGTACAATCACATCGATCTCGCTATCGATAGGATTCGAAAACGAGATACTGGAAATACTCAATGGCGTACCATTCGCTCCGTCAACGAAATCAATGCGGATGGGAGAGTACCAAGTTGAGCTGTGCATGATCATTCCCCAAGACCCGGCTCCGTAGTCGTAGGTTACGGGAAGTTCTGCGCTTCCTGGGGTAGAGAAGATCATTCCACATTCTTGGAATTGATCAGATACCATGGTGTCGCTTGTTAACCCATCAAAAGTAACCGGGTCACACTGTGCCGAAGCACCAATCGCAAATGCTGTTGCAAGGAGTAGAGAGGAAAGTTTTTTCATCAGTAAGGTGTTTCCTTACAAGGTAGAAAAAACCTTCGCTACTGTCTACTTAGAAATCTCTCCAATGTAGTAACCCGCTCCGTTAAAGTTGAGCGTATCGTCTGCTACTGAAGCATTTTTTGAGATGATTTCTGTTCCCATTTCCTTAGGTGCCATAGAGACACTCGCACCTTTTGAAATAACCACCACTGTAGCCTCATTCAAATAGGTTCGAGTAAATACCATCACGCTATCGTTACGTTGAACTTGGATATCGCCGTAAATAAGCGACATGCGCTCATTTCTCAGCTTTGCAAGGGCAGCGAGTCCATCGCGAGTTGCTTGTTGTTCAGCAGATAGCTCGTCGAAGATCATCATTCTACGGTTGTCAGGGTCATTCCCTCCAGGCATACCGATTTCGTCTCCATAGTAAACACAAGGAATACCTGGTGTCGTCATGAGGAAGGCATGGAGCAATGAAAGCTTGTCATATCCTTCAGCACCTTGATTCTCAATGTCACGAGTCCATCCTGCGAGTTTTGCGTCTTCAGCGAAGTCTACTGCACCGTCAGCATAGGAGATAAATCGTGCGCGATCTTGATTACCAGTGATGTTCCCCATCAAGTGGTGTGAGCCATAATAGTGAAGACTCTCTTGAAGAACGCGGTCAAGGTTCTCGAAGCTAGTTTCATCCTTGGCGAAGGCGTCAACCATGGCATCGTAAAGGTTAAAATCGAACTGTGCGTCTAGTTGTCCTGTAGAAACATAGCTGCTGATCAATTCCGGGCTACCGTAAGTCTCGCCAATCTGAAAGAATGGACGCTCCTCATTAGCAAGCACACGTTGCTTGGCTTTTTGCGTCAATGTGCGCCAGAACACCTCGGGAATATGCTTAGTCGCATCATGACGGAAACCGTCAATTGGGTAATTCTCGAGCCAATAGATCGCACTATCTGTCATAGGTTCGTATACCTCTTCGCGCTCGAGGTCGAGGGTAGGGAGGAAGGTATCGAACCAAGTCGTGAGTCGGTATTCATCCCAACGTTCTGTGTTGAGAGACCCATCAGGCAGGTAGAGATCCGTTGCCCAATCAGGGTGTTGTTGGTATACTGGGTGGTTTTGGTGTACGTGATTTGCAACGTAGTCAACGATGAGGTTCATGTCTTTTGCATGGGCGTCATCAATGAGCTTTCTGAACGAAGAGTCAGTTCCAAAATGAGGGTCGATCTCCGTAGAGCTCACTGGCCAGTAACCATGGTATCCACTGAATGTACTTGTGATACCTTTGTCCCAAAGTCCCCAAGCGCCTTCTGCGTTTCGGGTGATTGGAGATACCCAGATGGTGTTCATTCCCAGATCTTCGAAGTAACCAGAAGCTACTTTTTCATTGATCCCAGAGAAGTCTCCTCCAAAGTGATTGGCGATCGGAAGGATGGACGGATCGTCGACTGGGTCGTTGTTTGCGTCATTGCCATCAGCAAAGCGGTCAACAAGCAAGAAGTACATAGTCCAGGCGTGGATGTCTGCACGAGTGAGGTCAGCCGTGGAAGTAATAGGTTCTCCCTTTTTAAGCGGGATGTACAAATCATTCCCAACCTTTTCATCATTCGTAATCCAAATGCGGAGAACGCTTCGTTCTTTTTGTTTTGCTATCGCTGGAATTTGAAAGCTAACTTCATCATTGGCTAACAGTTCAACCGATCCAACAAAAGTATCTTCCCACCAGTAGTGTACTGTACTTTCTTCTTCTACCGAGTACCTGACACTTGAAGAGGTATATCCAAGTGCAGTCATGTGCGGCTTAGATGATTCTCCTCCAACGACGAAGTAAGAGTTAGTTCCACCCATGCCATTCGACTTGCTCAGAGGATTCTTCTCATCCAGCTTCCATTCTCCATCCACTACTACTTGGTATTCGTAAAGACCTGGGTCCAGAATAAGGTCGCAAGCCCAGTTTCCGTTTTCCTGATAAAGCGGCGTAGCACTTGGGTTCCATCCATTAATGCTACCAGCAATGGCGACTTCAGTAGCATCCTGATCAAGTTCTACCACCATGTGAACCGCTTGTTTCTCCGAACGGATCATTGGAATATGGTGTTCCGCGCTAGCGTAATTCACCGTCAAAGCACCAAGAGGAAGGGCAGGTGAAGTAGTAATGTGAACACATCCACAGGATGCATCGATTTCTAATGAATCACCTTCCATGATAACTGATTCAACTTTGGATAGATCGCCAAAGAAGTCTTCAAGGTAAACTGTCGTTGTATCGTAAGCCATGCGAATGGGCTTCGCTAGTCCGATCAGGTGATCTTCATGTGTAGGAGTCGATTCTTCTGCGGGTTGTTCAGATGTACACGCAGCGAGGAACAAGCAAAGCCCGAAGACAATGTGTAGCTGTTTCATGGATGGAGGTTCAAAAAAGGGCCACGAGGGCCCTTGAATTTAGTCACAATTAAGAATAGAGATCACTTCTACTGGTGGTGAACCAGGGTAAGTGAACCCTTCTCGCATAATGCGGAATTCAATCGAAGAAAGCTCTTCGCCTTCTGGAAGCATAGTGAAGAGATCTTCTGGAATGAAGATCAATCGGAACTTCCCAGGTTCCCCTTCTACTGGTTGCAGTTGGAGTTCTGGAGTAGAGGTTACCTGATCAGCAGGAACGTATTCGTAGAAAACAAAGCTGCTTACACGTCCGAGCATGTATACATAACACTCATCCGCTCCAAGATTTTGCAATCCTTCGAGTTCTTCTTGGTTGTTGTCATAAGTAATCGCAACAAAGTCATCTTGCTCCTTGATTTCTGGGAAGATGCAGAGGCGACGATCGCAGAGCTTAGGAACAACAGTCACAGATAAATCTTCTGTTTTTGCTTCTCCTTCGTACTCACCATCATATTCATTACCATTGGACAATTTCGCAAGACAAGAGATTCCATTCGCGAAGAATGTTGCTCCGTCAACTCCGTAGAATTCTGTTGGAACGAAAGTAATCGAGTAGAGGAGGTCACTCACCTTAGTCATCAAGAGTTCCTCATTTGAGGCACCCCAGTCACCATTTCCAGTCACAGGTTCGGCAGGGTTCCAACTCCACAGATATACATCATCATCTGGGTGATCCGTAAGAATTGCTTTCAGTGCATTGTTCTGTGTACCGTCGGCAGACTGACTGATATCGATGAAGAGCGTTACTTCTTCATTCGCGTCAGTAGGAGAGGGTAGGATATATGCAACTTGCGCGTTCGCAGCCTGAAGGCCGAATAGTGCGCAAAGGGTCATCATTAACTTCTTCATAGCGCTTATTCGTTTACTCGGTTAAATACGAAACGGTAAATCACCGTTTGAGTCTCGTTGTCTCCACCAACGTCGCAACCGCGGAGTAATTCGAGTTCCATGCTAGAATCAAACGTTCTAACGATGGTACCCAAATCAAATGCAGCAGTGTCAGTTGCTGATTCCATAATTACCTGCGTAGGGTATTCTGGATCATCAAGACGCCAGTTCCCACCTTCTCCGAAATAGTTTCTTCCTTCGGTAATGGCAACTTCATATGACAAATCACTTGAGTTAAATGTCAATTGCAGCGGTGTAACACCATCTACAATGTAGAACTGACTCAAGTCGCGTTCTTCTTTAATTGGGTTGTTCAAGTCTTTCTGGATGAAAGAAGTGAGTTCCCATTTTCCATTTAGTCCGGCCACCTTGTCAAAAGGTTCGCCGAGTTCACCTTCGATCTCTTCTTTACAACCTGCGAAAAGGATCGTCAGGGCAAAGGCGAGGGTGAAAAAGCGAGTGAAATTCTTCATGCTCACGCTCTTATTCTGATTCTTCGTTTCAATCTTATTCATCACAGACATCCTCCTTCTTCATTAAGGATGAATCCTTCTGATGTTGTTTCCCCGTTAGGGAACTGAATAGCCATACCTGGGCAATCATACGGTGCACCACGAACAGTGATATCTTCCCCCGCAACACCCATGCGCTTCAGTTGGTCAATCCAAACTCCTTCACAAAGCGTTTCTTTTCGGTATTCAGCACGAGCTGCGGCAATGACCTCTTCAGCAGTAGAAGAAGGATCAAGATCATTCAACCCTTCGCCGAAGGCACGGTCACGAATGTCGTTGATATCTTCAATAGCCGTAGAAAGATCGCCCCCAGACTGAGCCAAGGCTTCTGCGCGCATCAACTTCATCGTTGTCAAGTAGAGGATAGGAATATTGAAGAATTCCTTTCCATTGAACTTGTTTACGAGGTTGAGGTCTCCACCAGCGGTTACCCATTCGTTGCGAGCGTCTGATGCGTTCAACGAAAGCAATTCAGCTACGTCAGCACTAAACGTCAAGTTTGGATCTGGGTTGTTGTCTGAACGGTAATTGTCGCGGAAGTTTTCCGAACGGTTGTCGATCAAGTTACCAACAATACCAAAGATTGTCTCTGTGTTCGTAGTTTCAACTTCGTAACGATCAATGTCTTCATCGAGCGTGTACTGACCTGACTCAATAACTTCGCTTGCAAGTGAAGCAGCGTTCGTGTAATCTCCCATGAGGAAGTAAACATTCGCTAGAAGGGCAGTAGCACTGTTGCGGTCTGCGTAAACATCATTCTGCTCAGGCAGATTCGCACGAGCGTACTGGAGGTCTTCCAAGATGAAGTCATACACTTCACCAACAGTTGAACGTAGCAACGGTTCCTGAGATGCCTCGCGGCGAATCGGAACACCCAAGTGCGTGTTGTTTGCGGTCCATCCGTAAGGCTGAGCCCAAAGCTTCACTGCTTGCCAGTGACATAGTGCGCGAATGAATCGTACTTCAGCCTCCATGCGTGTTTGCTCGTCTTCAGACAATCCTTCGATGAGGTCGAAGTTCTGAATCAGGGCATTTCCACGATAAACAGCTCGGTAAAGGTCAGTGTAAACACTTCCTGTACCAGTGGTAAAGAAGTTCGTTTCACGGTTGAATACAGCAATGAAATCGTTGTTGTTATCTGGGAAGGCCAAGTTATCAGACAGCAGTTCAGCAATGTTCTGAACTCGTCCGTCATAGAGGTTCCCTAGTACATCGTAGTTTGAATTCAATAGACGTTGAGCATCTTCCGGTGTTTCTAGTGCCGTCTCGTCGATGACAACATCACCCGGTTCGAATTCAAGTAGTTTATCACAACCCCAAAAGGCTGTAGAAACCATGATCAATAGAAATATCTTTTTCATGTCTTTGCCTTTATGGATTAGAAACTAATGTTGATTTGAATGTTGTATGCTCTTTCCTGAGGAGGAGTGAGGTAAGTAACATTCGGTGATAGGTTACGGTCTTGTGCGTTCTCAAAGTCACGAACCACTTCCGGATCAAGTCCTGGGAAGTTCGTCAAGGTGAACAAGTTTGTCACGTTGAACGCTACGCGGAACTGATCGAAGTCAAGGTTCTTCACTTTCACGTTCTGGAAGTTGTACCCAAGTGTAAGGTTACGCATGCGCACGTAGCTTGCGTCAAACACGAAAAGGTCAGTATTCCACCAAGGGAATCCAGAAGGCAGACCGTAAGTAGTTTCATCCAGTGTCAGACGAGGGAAGGTGCTCAAGTCACCAGGCTGACGCCAGCGATCGTAAATCTCTGTACGCATGTTCCAATCTGTAACAACTCCAAGCTGACGCTTAGAAGACGAATCGAAGATCTTCGCACCGATGCTGAATGTCATCAAAGCAGATAGATCCCAGTTCTTCCATTGGAAACTGTTGGTTACCCCACCAATAACATCTGGAAGTCCGTCACCTACGTATTTACGAATGGCGTTATCATAGTCGTACGTTTCGTTACCTTCTAGATCGATATATACTGGAAGTCCATTGTCTGGATCAACGTGAGAAAATTCAACTAAGTAGAAAGATCCAACTGGCTGACCTACAATTACACGTGAATCGTTTGTACCACCAGAAACAGCGTCTGGAGTGTAGTCGCCGATATCAACGAGCTCATTGTAGTTACGAGATATGTTCAAGTCTGTAGTCCAGTTGAATTTACCAACGACATTGCGCGACTTAATCGAGAATTCAACTCCTCGGTTCAAGATCTGCGCTACGTTATCCCAGTAGTTGGTGAATCCTGTACTCGGTGATACGTTTACGTTCAATAGTACATCACGGCTCATCTTGCGGTACACCCCTAACTCCATCGTAATGCGGTCGTCTAGAAGTCCGAGTTCAATTCCTGCATCCCAGGTTGCTGAAGTTTCCCAACGTAGGTTAGGGTTTGCAAGCTGGAGTGGGAAGATAATCGGTTGTCCGTTGTAGAGAATACCGTTGTTGTCTTGCGAGAAGGTTCCGAAACGGGCATAATCAGGAATGGCCGCGTTACCAGTGATACCGTAGCTTGTGCGAATCTTCAAGAAGTTGATACGCTCAATTCCTTTCATGAAGTTCTCTTCAGATACGATCCATCCAGCCGAAATAGAAGGGAAGAATCCGTATCGGTTGTTACGTCCGAATCGAGATGATCCATCAACACGAGCTGTACCTTGGAATACGTACTTGTCTTTCAGTGTGTAGTTCACACGTCCGAAGTACGATAGGAATGACCATTGAGAAGGGTTGTTCTCAGTACGGTTCACATTGGCAGCATCTTCACGTAGTGAATCGACCTCCCAAACAGGACCTGTTACATCAAAGTAAGTCGTGCTGTATCCGTAAGCATCAGAACGTTGGAATTCCGTACCTACGAGGAAGTTGAACTTGTGGTACTCGCCGTAGTCCCATAGGTAGTTCACTGTAGCGCTGTAGTTCCAGTTCAAAACGTAGTTCGCAAAGCGATCTGCCGTTCCTAAATCTGAAGTTACAGAGAGCGCCGCAGGGTTAAAGATGTCTTCACGGATGTGCATGAAGTCAAATCCACCTCCTACTTTGATGATCAAGTCCTCCATTGGAGTCAACATCAAGCTGAGGTTGTTGATTGAACGGTCTTCAGTAGTTCGCCACTTTTTCAATTCTTGAGCAGCTACAGGGTTTGTCCACTGCGTGATGAAGTCGCCTGCTTCGTGGATCACGTTGCCGTCATCATCAAGCACGTCTTCTTCATAACGGATTCCGTAATACGGCAGGGCAGTAGACATGGCAGATCCAAGTCCACCTGACCATGCAACGTCAACTTTGTTATTGATACCACGGCTAACTGATCCCGAGAACATCAATTTCAACCAACGATTGAAGGTGTAGTCAAAGTTTGCACGTCCACTGATACGCTCGTAGCTATTACCAATCAGGTACGACTGATTATCATCGTAAGTAATACCTGCGTAGAGTCCGTGTTTCTTTCCTCCGTTACGTACACCGAAGTTGTACATCTGCTTGAATCCAGTTCCTACGGTTTCGTCAACCCAGTCGGTGTCGGTTTTCATTGCTTCTAGAAAAGCAGCCTCACGAGATGCAGCATCAGAACCAACTGTCGTGTAGCCTGGTAGCCAAACGTATCCTGTTCCACCGTCATTCTCCCAAGCCTCCTGACGAAGCTGTAGGTACTGCTCAGTGTTGAGCATGTTCGGAAGCGACGCTGGTGTTGCGATACCGTGACGTGTGCTGAATTCGAATTTTGTTCCTTTTTGAGAACCACGCTTTGTTGTAATCAGGATCACCCCGTTCGCACCACGTGAACCGTAGATACCAGTGGCTGCTGCATCTTTGAGGATTTCAACTGACTCAATATCGTTCGGGTTAATTGAAGCGAGTGGGTTGTTGTTCAATGCTCCACTGTTTCCACGAAGGAAGTAGTCTTGGGTAATTGGAATACCATCAACTACGTACAGCGGGTCACCTCCGGCTGAAACAGAAGCGATACCGCGAACACGAATCAATGAACCAGCGCCAGCAGCACCAGATCCTTGAGAAACTTGCACCCCGGCCGCTTGACCTTGAAGTGTAGATTCGAATGAAGGGGTTGGCATCGAAGTCACCGTTTTAGAGTCAATTTTTTCGATGGCTCCAGTCACTTCTCTTTTGCGCTGAACACCGTATCCAACGACAACAACGTCATCGAGGAATACACCGTCTTCTTTGAGCTCGAAGTTGAGTGTTTTTGTTTCTCCATCAGCGATGGTGATGGGCTTCGTAAGGTTCTCATATCCTACGAATGAGGCACGAACATCGAAGGTTCCTGGTTCGAGTTCGAGCACAAAGTTTCCGTCGTCATCGGTGAAGGTACCATTCGACGTCTGTACAACTATGACAGTCGCGTATGGAAGCGCCTCACCCGATGTTCCGGTGACTTTACCCTTTAGCGTTTGAGCGTATCCTCCTAAGGATAGACAAACGGCTGCGAGCAAAGCGGATAGGGCTTTAGAACGATTCATTTGTTTCAGTTAGAGGTGTTCTTATTTGGTTTTGGTCTCGGAGGTTCAGGCCGAGTGGTTCTTTCAAGTTAATCTTATTGGCGCAATACGGGTACGCTGTACTTCGCAGATCCGTTGTCAACAACGATCACGTACATCCCGCTTCCTAGTTCGTCAGTAATAGGGAAGGAGAGGTTTGAGCGATTCGATGCATTGCCTGCGTAGATTGTATCAATGGTGCGACCTGTAATATCAGTCAACTGAACAGTCACGTTCTGTCCGGCGAAATTGCTGAGGTCGATGTTGATGACATCGCGGAATGGATTTGGCCACGCATTAAAGCTAAGTTGTTCCAATTCCTCGATAGAGTTATCAATGACTGGAGTTTCAAGGGGCTGATCTGTGTATACATGGTATTCTCCTGGTTCGAAGAAGAATGACACATTGACATCAGTTACTTCAAATGACTCTCCAGAGAAGTAATCATACCACGTTCCAGTATTCTGGAATCCTGGAGACATGTCGAATCCAACAACGTCGAAGTTTCCTGCAACAACCACATTCATCTCTGGATGATTCAAGTGGATTCGTTTACCAGTTCCTCCGACGTCTAATGAGAAGTTGTTCGTCGAGAACGCCGCTTCAGTTGTGTGAAGCAAGTTCATTGCTGCTGAAACATTGTAAACACGAGCGCGATCGTCTTCGTCTTGGTAATCCCAGCGAATTGGCTTTGGCGATGTACGACAACCTTCTTCGATCGTCACTCCATCTTCACAAGTGTTGATTGAGTAGTCATATCCAAGTTCTCCAAATTGCCACATCATCTTTGGTCCTGGGATAGACATCAAGAATACGTGAACCATTTCTTGGCGAGCTAGGGCAGTAGACATATTCGTAATGTCGTATCCACCGTTTGAGTTACCGTAGAGGAGGTTTTTGTACATCAAACGCTCTTCGTCATGGCTTTCAGCGAATGCAATGAGGTGAGGATCGTTCCACCCTCGTTGCTGGTAAGAAGCCCAGTTGAAGTTTGAAGAGTAACCCATTGACGCTTCATTGAAGTCGTGGTTGTGATTACCCCATAACATGAAGCCTTGGTTCGCTAACGCCGTTTCTTCGTCATTGTTCGCGAAGTGCTCAAGAATCATGTAAGCATCTGAATCAACGCTCCATACATGACCGGCGTAGTCATTCAGAATGTCTACACGACTTTGGTCATATTGATTCCAAGCACCTACGTTTCCGAGGGTATTATTCTGCGTGAACCCTTTACTTAAGTCCATTCGGTAACCATCGATGTGGTATTCCGTGATCCAGTGTTCGAGCACTCGCTTACAGAATTCTCGTGTTACGCCCGATTCGTGGTTGTAGTCATAACCCACGTTGAAATCGTGCATCGGTACTTCATTGAAGTAAGGGTTTTGGGAAGTAGGCTGTCCGTATTCTCCTGCTGACGGATCAAACCACATACGTACTTGTGGGTTCTGACCGAAGCTGTGGTTGAGGGCGATATCAAGGATGATAGCGATTCCGCGTTCGTGACATTCGTTTACGAAGTCTTTATACATCGTCTCCGTACCGTAGTATTTATCTGGAGCGAAGAAGAACATTGGGTTGTATCCCCAGCTATTGTTGCCTTCGAACTCATTAAATGGCATGAATTCTATCGCATTGGCTCCTAAACGTTCGATGTAATCTAGCGTATCCAAAAGTGTAGCCATGCTGTGGTCTTGAATGAAATCGCGTACAAGCAATTCGTAAATAACGAGGCTTTCCTTTTCCGGACGTTCGTAGTCTCCATCTGTCCAGTTGTATTCTTCTTGAGCTGTTTGAAGGATACCTACTGGATCATTCGTTGTGAATTCAGCAGGGAATTCAATCAAGTTCGGGTAAACTTCATCTTCAATCCACGGATCGTTCCAGTAATCAAGGATCTTTTCAGAATAAGGATCTGCGATGCGCATGTTATCTGGCATCACGTGGTAGTGGAAACGGTACTCTTGACCTGGGGTCAATCCAGTGATTTCGATCCAGTATGCCGAGTTGTCTGGAGTCTTCGTCATGAGATAGTCAAGACCGAACTCCCAGTTATTAAAATCACCGACAACAAATACGTTGTCTTTGTAGGGTGCGTAAAGATAGAGCAGTACTGAAGTATCGTTGATGTAGTTGATACCAAGCTCCGCAGAGGCTGGTGGGAAGGCCGTTGTAGGAGATGATGGCAACACCACTACAATCACCTGATCTGTCACAGACTCCATTCCGTTATCAGCAGACATCTCTACGAGGTATTCACCAGCATCGTAGCCAGAGAAGGTCCAAGCGAGTTCAGTTGCGTCATTGGAAGATGCTACTTCTGAGCCGTCAACAGTAATACTTAAATCTGCTGCTTCAGAACAAATAGCTTCGAAATCGATGCTGTCATCTTCTTCGATTGCCATACTTGTAGCTACTGGCGTAGCGAAGCTTCCTGCAAAACCTCCATCGGTAATAGGGAAGAAGATGTCTCCACCATCTGCTTCACGTCCTACAAGTGTTCCACTCGCATTGCGGAATACAAAAGCGAGTTCTTCGATAATGATTCCATCAGGAAGGTTGTAGAAATCTTCGAGTGTTTGTCCACCGAAGTCAAAAGTGTGAATGTTGTTCCCTTGGAATTGCATCACAGTTTCGCTGTCTGCAGTTCCCCAGTTACCCACCACGTATTGCCAGTCGTTCGGACCGGTTGATTCGTTGGTAATAACACCTGTGTGAGCGTAAACGGGAATAACTCCTTCTACGTCGCCGTTACCTTCACTGGCGTCATAGTATAGGGTCACTTGATCAGTTTGAGTTGGAAATGCTGGCTCAGTCCATACGACTTGACTTTGAGCGTTCACGCCCAAAAGCATCGCCAGCAGGGCGATGTAGAGGTTTTTCATAAGTAGAATTCACTGGTACTGTCTCCAAATATATAGAAAGTGTCTCCTTAACACTAACTATTGTTTAAGGATTCTGACTTTCCTGTTGCCAAGAGCGATTAAATAACAACCTGCGGGGTAGTGACTCAAGTCTATCTGTTTCGTTGATTGAAAAGTCTCAAGTAAACGACCCTCTATATTGTACACCTTAATCTCTTCTGTTGAAGTTACGAATAACACGCCAGTCGTAGGGTTCGGATAGATCGAAGGTCCGTAAGAAGTATTCTCATGGACATGAACTACACCGTTCGAAGCGTTAGGCGTGGGTTGGTCAAAAACAATCCAATCAGGGGCGCCATCAGTTGATCTTCCGAGGCTAAAATTGGTTGGAATCTCTCCAAAAGAAATGTTGTCAACAATTCTCAACGCTCCCTGATCTTCGGTGACGATCGTCAGCGATTCACCGCTGCCACTCAATCTGAAATTGGCGTGGTCTAGTCCTTCTTCATCTTCCTTATCTGCCCAGAACAAACGATGACCAGTTCCAGAGATGTTTCCTTCTCGGTAGCGGTACTTCGCAGGGTAGGTAAGGTTGTCTGTGATCCAATAGTCAGCGAGTGCGATTCCTGTTGGGTTCATGTTATACAACTCGAACCAATCATCATAGTCTCCCGCATTGTCAGCGATGTTGCTTGAATTAGTTGACATGAGCTCGTTTAAGACCAAGCCCGTTTCCACAGGTGAAATCCAGATCCATTTTGGCTCACAAAAAGCGGAAGATTCAATTCCGTCTCGCGAGTATTTAATCTGGTAATGAAGCCCGTCAAGCGACGTTGAAACCGGTGTGCTTGCTTGCCATTCATTTTCGAAAGTTTCGGTTAAGGAAATAGACGCTGTTACGATTCCATCCACAATAATTTCTGCATAGACGTCATCTGCGCCAAACGGTGTATTTACCTCCCAAGAAAGGATAGGCTCCAAGAACGGACTATTATCCGAGACTTGAATGGCCATTGGAAGCGTGTATTCCTCCAACATTTCCTGAGCGCTTTCTACTCGATCAGCGAAATAGTCTAGGATGCCTTGATCAACATGGCCTCCCCAAGCTTCCGCGCTAGCGAGTAAAAAATCTTCATCGGTAAAACCATAGTCAAACCCCTTGTACTCGTCTTCAAGAGCTGCATCCTCCATCAGGTCATAGAGTTCAGCTACTCTCATTTCCAAGGCCTCCTGAGAGAACATGGCGATAAATGATTCAATATGGTGTGTAAAGGCATCGCGGTATTCAGGGATTTGCAACAGGCGCTCGTACAACGGGCGATCATTGTTTTCGTAGTCGTAGATGTTACGATCAGCCCAATCAATGCCCACCCAATCGATACCCAAGGTGTTATCAAGATCGTATTCAAGGAATTGAAAACGAAGGTCATCAGGGCGTTGGTAGAGGTAGTAGTTATTATTGTTCCAGATGTAACCATCCCAGTGTCCGATCATGATTTCGAAGGCTGCGGCCTTGAGGTAATCATGCACGTCAAAGACCTTCTCTAGTTCACATTGCAGATCATTGATGCCAGTGTTGTTCAATACATCAAGGAAATGCACGAAGTCGCTGTAGTCGTCGTATGCCTTATTGGTTTTGAGTTCGTAGATCCGAGTTCCCCAAGGTGCATTTTTATAGGTGTCTTCATCTCCACCTTGCCAGGAGAGGTTTCCTGACCAATGACACTTGTAAAGGTCTCCTGCATCGCTTCCGAACTGGCGCTCTACATGTGTGTCATCGATATGCTCAACATTTAAGTAAAGTCCTCGGTATTCGCCATTGATGTAGAGGCGGACATGCGTCGCCATTGTAGCGTTGATGCCAAATTGGTGCGCCATTTCCCAGCAAAGGCGACTTCGCATGATGGAAGGGTCATTGTGCTCTCCGTTCAAGTTGAGCTTTTCGAATCCGAACCAATCGTTGCCTTGTTGGAAGGTATTGAAGGAGACTTTGAATGATTTCTTATCTGCCTCTCGCGACGTGTTTCCACGCAAACGGAATCCAATGTTTTCTACCGTGTCAACGAGGTTCTGGCTCTCGAAAATGAAGGTAGCAGGGTATTCATGATTCGAGTAGAGGCTATCTTCGAAGAAAATGAGGTCAAGGCTATCTTGATCAATTTCAATTCGAATGGTAGCAATTTCATCAGGTAGATAGACTCCCGAATTATAGTCTACGCTCCATTGACTTTCGGCTATCGCCGGAAGGAGGATTAAAATCAGAAAGAGGATTCTCACATGTCAAAGATAGGAAAGGTGTAAGATGTACACTATTCCTCTTTCACGTTGTCATTGGCATCCCGATCAAATCTGAAGAGCTGTGCAGGCTTATGTAGCACGCCTTGTTGCTTCTCATCAAGAGGAATGACTTGATCCATTTTCTTGATGTTCTTACGGAAGTTTCTCTTGTCAAGCTTCTTATCCAGAATGGTCTCATAGAGGGTCTGAAGCTGGCTAAGAGTGAATTTCTCAGGAAGAAGTTCGAACCCGATGTGTTTCGTTGTTAATTCCTGGCGAAGAACAGCAATGGCTTTGTCGACAATGTCGTTGTGGTCAAAGGCCAGTTCTGGTACGTCTTGAATGTCAATCCACTTCGCATTACTAGCAAAAGAAGAGGCTTGCGGAACGTAATCATCCATCTTTACAAGCGAGTAGTAAGCCACCGTGATTACACGGCGTTCAGGATTTACGCGGAAGCTGCGCAGCCATTCCTGATCTTTCAGGTCGCTTACTCGATTTGGATCACCAAAAGCATAGAATTGCTTCAGGTAAATTCCCTCGAGGGATGTCAATTCTTTTAATACTCGAGCGGCACAGGCGTCGAGACTTTCACCAGCGTTCATGAGATCACCAGGTAGGGCAATCTGAAGTAAGTCTGGATTCAGATTTCCTGAGTCAGGAAGCTTCTGATCGATGAGTAGCAATTTCAATTGCTCACCATCAAATCCAAACACTACACAATCAACGCTGATATCAACTTGTGAGTTCGTAAGGTGTGTCATTGTTGAACTTAGCGTATGCGAAGATATAAAAGTCTAAATGAAGCTAAAAGACCAGAAATAGGAAGGGTTAGCAATCATATTCGAAGGTGTTTTTGACTACATTTTCGAACAAAAATAGCGAGAAAGTGTAAAAGTTACACTAACTTAGCAAACCCTTATCCAATGATGATGAGCATAAAGAAAATTGCAGTCTTAACTTCAGGTGGTGATGCACCAGGTATGAACGCCGCGATTCGTGGTGTAGTTCGTACAGCTGTTTTCAATGATATAGAAGTCGTAGGTGTGTTTCAAGGCTACGACGGGTTGATCAAAGGAGATTTCAAACGTCTTAATGTGCGTTCGGTAGCCAAGATTCTTGGTCGTGGCGGTACCATTTTGAAATCTGCGCGATCGGAAGAATTCAGAACGAAAGAGGGGAGAGCAGAGGCTTACCGTCAGTTGAAAGAACACGATGTGGATGCGTTGATCACCATTGGTGGTAACGGTACGTTCACTGGGGCGAAGATTTTCAATGAAGAGCATGGTTTCCCTGTGATGGGAATTCCAGGAACCATTGATAACGACCTCTACGGTTCGGATAATACCATTGGCTTTGATACGGCGACAAACACAGTTGTTGAAGCGATCGACAAGATTCGTGATACCGCCAATAGTCACAACCGTCTATTCTTCGTGGAAGTCATGGGACGAGATTCAGGTTTTATCGCATTGCGTGCAGGTTTGGCTACTGGTGCCATTGCGGTCATGTTACCTGAAGAAGAGATGAGCATTGATGAACTCATCGCGATTCTTGATAAAGGAAAGGCAAGTAATAAAACAAGTAGCATCGTCATCGTAGCTGAAGGTGATGCCAACGGTGGTGCATACGAGGTTGCCAAGAAGGTGACTGAGAAGTACGAGCAATATGAAGTACGCGTAACAGTACTCGGACACATCCAGCGTGGGGGTGTTCCTAGTGCTTGGGACCGCGTGTTGGCCAGCCGCATGGGCGTGAGCGCAGTAGAAGGCTTGCTTCAAGGAAAATCAAATGTGATGGTGGGAGTTCAGAACGATAGAGAAGTCTTCGTTTCACTGGCTGAAGCCATCGATAGTAAAGCAGAAATGAATAAGGAAGAGATCCGCATGTCTAGGATCCTCTCTATTTAAACCAAGGAAACTTATACCAATGAAAAAAGTAGCGATCAACGGATTCGGCCGCATCGGCCGTCTGAGCCTTCGTCAGTTGTTGAACAAAGAAGGTGTAGATATCGTAGCGGTGAACGACCTTACTAACGTGGACGTGCTAGCTCACCTTTTCAAGTGGGACAGCATTCACGGGAAATTCGAAGGAGAAATTTCGGTTGACGGGAATGATTTGATCATCAACGGTGACCGTATCAAAGTATACAGCGAACGCAACCCTGAAAACTTGCCTTGGGCAGAACTTGGTGTTGACGTTGTGATCGAATCAACGGGTGTATTCCGTGATCGTGAAGGAGCTGGAAAGCACCTCACAGCTGGAGCGAAGCGTGTTGTTATCTCAGCACCTGCGAAAGGTGATATCACGACGGTAGTTCTTGGAGTGAATGAAGAAGTTCTCTCTCCTGAAGACAACATCGTGTCAAACGCAAGTTGTACAACGAACTGTTTGGCTCCAATGGTGAAGGTATTGAACGATACTTTCGGAATTGAGAAAGGATACATCACCACCATTCACGCTTACACTGCTGATCAAAGCATTCAAGATGCACCACACAGCGACCTTCGTCGTGCACGTGCTGCTGCCTTGAGTATGATTCCTACATCAACTGGAGCTGCATCTGCAGTAGGGAAGGTTCTTCCTGAAATGAAAGGGAAACTTGACGGACGAGCTGTGCGTGTCCCAACTCCAGATGGATCGATCACAGATTTCACTGTGATTTTGAAGAAAGACGTTACCGTTGAGGAAGTTAACGCTGCAATGAAAAACGCGGCTGATGGACCATTGAAGGGAATCCTCGAGTACACCACAGAAGAGTTGGTATCCGTAGATATTGTAGGAAATACACATTCTTGTATTTTTGACAGTTCCTTGACCTCGGCGAATGGAAATCTTGTGAAGGTTTTCGGTTGGTATGACAATGAAGCAGGATACGCTTCACGTGTTGCTGACCTTGTGGTCAAAATGGGATAACTGAACCTCTTACGATAATGATCCTTATAGCAGATAGCGGCTCTACCAAGTGCGATTGGTTGTTGATTGATAAGTCGGGCGAACACCTCGGTGAGTACAAAACCATGGGCTTGAATCCATATTTCCATTCAGCGGAAGTAGTGGAATCAACGCTGCGTGACAATGCAGAACTGCTCAAACTCGCCGATAAAGTCGAGCACGTGTTTTTCTACGGTGCCGGAGCATCTACTCCGAACCTCATGAATATCATGACCAGCGGAATCAACGCGGTATTCACCAATGCGCAAGTGGTCGTTGATCACGATTTGGTAGGGGCTGCCTACGCTGCCTATGATGGTGAGCCTTGCATTGCAGCCATTCTAGGAACAGGATCAAATTCTTGCTTCTTCGACGGCAATGAGGTTCGTGAAGAAGTACCAGCACTTGCGTACATTCTGGGGGATGAAGGTTCTGGTAGCTGGTTTGGGAAGCAACTACTTCGTGAGTACTTCTACAAGCAGCTTCCGCAAGATTTACGTTGTTCTTTCGAGCAGGAGTTCAATGTGAGTAAAGACGATCTTGTAGAGAAAGTGTACAACAACCGTCATGCGAATGTATGGTTAGCTGCTTTCATGCGTTTCGTTGGTAAACACAACGATCATCCACATGTGCAGAATTGGGTGACTGATGGCATTCGAGAATTTGTGAAGGTGCACATTAAGTGTTTTCCAGAGCATACGTCTGTCACTACGCACTTTATTGGTTCTATTGGATACTACTTCAATGATGTCTTGACTCGTGTTTGTAAGGAAGAGGGTGTTATCTTAGGCGAAGTGATTAAGAAGCCAATCCATCGCTTGGCTCAGTTTCACGTTGACTATCTTATCCCTCAATTACAAGGATCATGACCAAGAAGATTGCCTTAGTAGCCCATGACAATATGAAGCCTCAACTTGTCGAGTTCATGAAAGAACGAGAAGACTGGTTTTGGGGACGTGAATTGGTAGCTACAGGGCAAACTGGTGAATTCCTTGAGAAAGGAGAGTTGAAGATTTCGTTGACGCGTTTGTTGCCAGGTAACCAAGGTGGTTATACGCAGATGACTGCGCTGGTAGCGAATGGAGAAGTGGAAATCGCATTCTTCTTACGAGACCCTGAAATTGTTCAAGATTACGAAGATGAAGTTGCAGACTTTATCCGTGAATGTAATCGCAAAAACGTTCCGCTAGCTACTAACCCGGCTAGCGCCGAACTATTGATAATCGGATTGATTCGAAAGGAAGCGGCTGAAAAAGCGCGCGACCGCATGCATTCTTAAGGCTTAAATGAAATGATCAAAGCTTGCATTTTCGACATGGATGGAGTCATTGTGGACTCCGCCAAATACCACTTTCTGGCCTGGAGAAGACTGGCCGCTGAATTAGCAATTGATTTTACTGAAGAGGAAAACGAAGGTCTCAAAGGTTTGAGTCGCGTTGACAGCTTAGAAAAGATTCTTCTTAAGGGCGAACTGCATCTGGATAATGATACCAAGGTTGCGCTCATGGAGAAGAAGAACAGCTGGTACCTCGAATATATTGAAGGCATGCAGCCAGAAGAGGTTCTTCCTGGCGTGCGTGAATTCCTAGAAGAATTGAAGGCCAACGATATTCGCATTGCCTTAGGTTCAAGCAGTCGCAACGCACCTCGCATTCTAGAGGCCGTTGGCTTGACTTCATTTTTTGATTCCGTAATCGACGGAAACAAAGTGACCTACAGTAAACCTGACCCTGAAGTTTTCCTTTTAGGGGCCAAGGAAGTAGGAGTAAAACCTTCGGAAGCTGTTGTGTTTGAAGACGCCCAAGCGGGCGTGGCTGCTGGTAAAGCTGGAGGCTTTTACGTAATCGGATTAGGAGAGGCTGATGTCTTAGATCAGGCTGATACCGTACTGCCGAACTTAGAGAATTTCACCCTGGAGCGTCTGCAATCGCTGATGGTCCACTGATTTATTTCCCATGATAAAGTATTTGAAAGAGGATGCATGGAAAGTCATTGAAGAAGGCTTCCATCCTGAATACCAACGCAGTTCAGAATCGATCTTTTCAATTGGAAATGGTCATTTTGGACAACGTGCCAATTTTGAAGAGAACTACGGTGCTGACTCTTTGCAAGGAAGCTACGTGGCTGGAATTTACTACCCAGATAAAACTCGTGTAGGTTGGTGGAAGAATGGCTACCCAGAGTATTTCGCAAAGGTGTTGAATAGCACCAATTGGATTGGAATCAGAGTGGTGATTGATGGAGAAGAGCTCGACCTATCTCAAGCGAAGGTGGTTTCTTTCCAACGTGAGCTTGACATGCAACGTGGTTTGCTATCGCGTGTTTTCGTTGCTGAGCTTTCCAATGGTAATCAAGTAGAGGTGAATGCTGAGCGTTTCTGTTCTATGGCAGATAATGAGTGTGCGGCCATTCGCTATTCATTGAAGATGGTGAAGGGAAATGCGGCGAACGTTGAAATTCGCTCTTACCTCGATGCCCAAGTGGTCAATGAAGATTCGAATTGGGAAGCAGGTTTTTGGAATCCTCTTGCTTCTCACGCTAGCGCGGAATTGATGTACGTTGGAGCGCAGACGAAGAAGACTGAATTTGAGCTCGGGGTGGCGGCGAAGACCACTATTTCCAATGATTCCAAGTTCAAGACGCTGACTGAGCAATTCTATGCTGAACAAGCGTTTGATCTCGCTATCGCGGAAGGGGATACGATAACAGTGGAGAAGTTCGTTGGACTGGTAAATTCCATGAACTACAACAGCGGAGAGCTTCAATCAGCTGCAGAAAAAGCTGCGGAGAGAGGAGCTACAGCAGGCTATGAAGCCATGCGTTCCGCGCAAGCGAAAGCATGGGAAGACATATGGTCAACTGCAGATATTCAAATCGAAGGAGACATCGCAGCACAGCAAGGAATTCGCTTCAACATCTTCCACTTGAACCAGACTTATACTGGTGAAGATGCCCGATTGAATATCGGACCTAAAGGATTTACAGGAGAGAAATACGGAGGCTCTACCTATTGGGATACTGAAGCCTACTGCCTTCCATTCTACTTAAACACGCACAATCAACGTGTTGGACGTCAGCTCTTGGTATACCGTTATGAACAGCTTCAGAAAGCTATTGAGAATGCTGAAAAACTCGGCTTTACGAATGGCGCAGCGCTCTACCCAATGGTAACCATGAATGGGGAAGAGTGCCACAATGAGTGGGAGATCACATTTGAAGAGATTCACCGAAACGGAGCCATCGCCTACGGAATCTATAATTACGTGCGCCACACCGGCGATCGCGCTTACCTCGCGGAATACGGATTTGATGTTCTCCTAGGGATCGCACGCTTCTGGGCGCAACGATTCAATTGGTCTGAAGACAAGCAAGCGTATGTGATGCTTGGGGTGACAGGACCCAACGAATACGAGAACAACGTCAACAATAACTGGTATACAAACTACATCGCTCGTTGGTGTATGACATATACCTTGAAAGTGATTCTTTTCTTAAAAGAGAACCACGCCTCAGCATATGCTGATAAGAAGGCGAAGTGGAATTTCGATGAAGAGAAGGAGACGAAACAATGGGCTTCCATTGTAGAGAATACTTACCTACCTCAAATGAAGGATTCTGAGATCGTTCTTCAGCAAGATGGGTTCCTCGACAAAGAGTTGTTGTTAGTGACCGATCTGAAAGATGAAGAACGTCCGATCAACCAGCATTGGTCATGGGATCGAATTCTACGTTCTGTCTTCATCAAGCAGGCAGACGTGTTGCAAGGGTTCTACTTCTTTGAGGAGCACTTTTCAAACGAGCAACTCGAGGCGAATTTTGACTTCTACGAGCCTCGTACAGTGCATGAATCGAGCTTGTCTCCGTGCGTGCACGTTGTACTTGCGGCAAAGCTAGGTAGAGAAGAGAAGGCGTATGAGATGTACCTCAGAACTGCTCGTCTTGATCTCGATGATTACAACCACGAAGCTTACCAAGGTCTCCACATTACTTCCATGGCTGGAACATGGATGGCCGTGGTAGAAGGATTCGGAGGGCTTCGTGTGAAATCAGGAGAGCTACATTTGAATCCAATGCTGCCTTCGCTATGGAACAGCTACAGCTTTAATATCAAGTTCCGCGATAGCGATTTGAAAGTGACGGTAGATAAAAATGGAACGAAGATCACCAGACTGAAAGGAGATCTCGATCAAGTGAAAGTCAACGGCGAATCCATCGCCTTAGCATAAAAAAAGGTCCTCAAACGAGGACCTTTTTCATTCTGTAATATCTTCTTAATCGCAGGTCTCAGTATAAACTGAAAGGAAGACTAGTAGGTCTTCTACACCGACGGTTCCGTCATCATTGAAATCTGCATTCTCACAATCAGACTGCGGACATCCACTGATTTCACAGCTTCCGTCATCATTGGTTGCGGCAGGGTTGTAGTTGCTTGCCTGTTCATAGGTACATCCTAAGACTTCGTCTTCGTCGCAAACGCCGTCACCATCAAAATCATTGAGGCAATTTCCTTCGCAATCAAATGGAGCCTCAGCATAGGTGCAGCTGGCGTCGTCTAGATTCGCTGCAGGATCGAAGTTACAAGCGGTCTCATCTGTACATCCTTCAACTGGATCTTCTACAATCACTTCAATGAATACCTCACCAAGCACAGTTCCTGCTTGATTTTCTAAACGTAGCCCAAGATCATAAACTCCAGGGTTCAATGGGTCGAACAAGAGCGCGTCAGCACCAGCTAAACCAACCCAGAAGCCAAATCCGAGGTTCTCAGAGCCTTGGCGGAATGAAAGCTGGTCTTGATTCAATTGATCTAGAACGTCAGATAAAGGCAGTTCATAAGGCGTTGCTTGACCTTCAGAGTCGAGGGGATCAAAATCGATAATGATAAACGCTTCGAGGTCTTCGAATGTGTAATCCCCGAGGTCAAAACTGTAAATGAAGTCCCAAGTGGCGATACCTACATCAGGAGTTGGATCAAAAAAGCTTGTTGGAGAGTATCCAGAGTAAGCAACGTACTCATTGTCGTTCACAGGGACAATGTCTTCTATGAATCGGCGGTTTACTTTGATGCCAAACTGGATATCACCGTGATCAACAATGGCCGCATGTTCGTTGCTGATGCCCGTGCCTACTTCGATATTGGCATCAAAGGTGGCATCATAGGAAGTAGTAGAGAGGAATATCTCGCAGCTTCCATCATCTAATTCAGCAGCTGGATTGTAGTTCACTGCCCAGATATTGGTACATCCAGGAGTTTGAGCACCTGCGAGCAGCGTCAAGCCAAGCACCGCGAGGAATGTAGTAAGCAAGTTTTTCATGGTTATAAGTTAGGACGCACATTGGTCGAGCACGTCACCCAAAGGTAGCGAAAAAGCTAGGGCAGAAAGCGTCAGTTTGTGTTGATGCTTTCAGAATCAACACCTTAATCTGAGTTTAGCTCAGCTCGATCCCAATCGGACAATGGTCAGAACCTTCCACCTCGTCTCGGATGAACGCATCAGTCACACGATCAAGGATTTGGGTGCTGGCCAGGAAGTAATCAATACGCCAACCAATATTCTTAGCACGCGCATTCGCACGGAAACTCCACCAAGAGTATTGCACTTTTTCCGGATGCTTGTGTCTGAAAGTGTCTACATAACCTTTGGAAAGCAGATGGTCTAAACCGTCAATTTCATCTTGTGTGAAGCCTGCTGATTTATTGTAATTCGAGTCAGGACGAGCAATGTCGATACGTTCGTGGGCCACATTCAAGTCACCGCAGATGATTACGGGTTTGTTCTTCTCCTTTTCAGCAACGAATTCAGCGAATGCTTTGTCCCATTCTTTGCGGTAGGGTAGGCGCTTCAGGCCGTTTTGGCTATTCGGAGTATAAACTGAGATCAAATAGAAGTCTTCGAATTCAGCGGTGAGTACACGTCCTTCTTGGTCATGTTCCTCAATCCCGATTCCTGAAATCACATCCATCGCTGGAATACGAGAAACGATAGCCACACCACTGTATCCTTTCTTTACCGCGGAGTTGCTGTAGACGTTATAGCCTTTCAGTCCTTCTAAGGCCTCAAGCACTTGATCATCTTGGGCTTTAGTTTCTTGAAGACAAATGATTTCTGGTTCAGAAAGGTCTTCGTACACTGTATTGGCAAATCCTTTCTTAACTGCTGCTCGAACGCCATTGACGTTCCATGAATAGATCCTCATAGCTGAAATTGAGGAACTAAAATTAGGGGATAATTAGCTCTGGAAGTAAATCAGGAGTCCTTTTAGTTCAGGAGTTACGCACAAGAATTCAGTAACCATCAGGAGTTGCATGCGGTAACTGTCGTTCGAGTTGAATTCTTGGCTGGCTTCCATGTTAATCAAGTGCTCGTAGTTCGGAGCTTTGACTACTGTAGCCGCAATGAATGCTTCTTGATCAAGATCAAATGAGATAATGGTCTTGAACTGCTTCTGGTTCACGATTTCCAGATAGGCCGGATACTTGAGGAACTCAGCATTGAGGTAACCAACATAGCCCATCGAGAACAGCGGGTAGAGCACCTCTTTGTATTCAATCCTAGCCTCATCAAGCAAAGCTTTCGCTTCTTGAAGCTTTCTCCTGAAGTGAGAAGCCTTCGTCAAATCGGCATCGAACTTTTCATACTTTGACCAGCGCTGGTTATCGTTGTAGTATTCGAATTCTCCGAGTCTGAGTTTATAGTTGAATTGGCTCGGCTGATCAAGGACGTAGCCAGGGTAGTACCACTTAAAGCCCAGCTTCGAGGCGATTTCAATCTCTTTCAGCATGGTGTAATAACCAAGACTGAATGAATTGTAATCTTCGTCGTAAAGGCCAAGCAAACTAGCCATCGAGTTTTTCCCAAAGTCAAAGAAGCTCACCGCAATCAGCTTGTCTCCATCATAGACACAAATTTCTCGTGTATCGAATACCGTTTGGTGAAATCCGCTGTTCAGATAGTCGTTGAGCGTAGGGTGGATGAAGCCTTTGAACTTCTTCTTCTGCTGCTGGTAGAGCGCTTCTTTATTTGCATTGGTTTGCGCCTTTCCGTAGGTGACGATGAATTCGCGTTCTACTTTACGCACCACTTTGCGTTGACCTTTTCTAAGTTCAAACTTGGGGAGATTGAGTCGGATGTTGACCACAGAGTAGACGTCTTCCTCAAGACAGAGTAAATCCATCTTGTAGAGCATAACTGATCCACGGAACCAGCCTGAGGCAAGGAAAGAGTCATAGCGCGCAGGTGCTAACCTTTGCGGGAAGTAAGTTTGGACAAGCATCTCAAAAGGCCAAGGTGCCGGAAAGTTAACAATTTATTTTGACCATTGTTAATAACTCCTAGAAGCGCCGGATCATCAAGTCAATCAACCATTGTGCACGTTTACCATAAGGAGGTTGAACGAGCTTCGTGGCATTCCACTTCCAACGCTGTTTCACGAAGCTTCGCAGATTTGAGAATTCATTAAAACCGAACTCTCCGTGCCCTTTTCCGATGCCGCTTTGATTCAATCCTCCGAAGGGTAGGTTAATATGCCCGAATTGAACGTAAGTTTCATTCCATGCGCTGCTTCCAGCAAGGGATTGATCGAAAAAGAACTTCGCGAACTCCTTTGACTTTGAGAACACATAAAACGACAGCGCACGCGGATTTCTATGAATAATTTCGAGCGCTTCTTCTTTCGTTCTATAGCTAAGAATAGGAAGCAACGGACCAAATATCTCCTCTTGCATAATGAGCATATCCTCGGTCACATTAGTCAGAATGGTAGGAGAGAAGCGAAGCCGGTTCCGTTCATGAACTCCACCATCTTCAATCAGGGCACCTTTTGTTTTCGCGTCCTCTAGCAGCCTCAACATATGATCGAAATGACGCTCATGAATCAAGGATGATAGGTCACCGTTGTTCATCGGATCAGGATAGTATTTACCCAATGCGCTGCGCAGTCCGTTGACTAGTTCTCCTTTGATCTTCTCGTCTACAAGTATGTAATCCACAGCAACGCATGCTTGTCCGTTGTTCAAAAGCTTTCCATGAATCAATCGCGAGATGGTATCATCAAGGTTGGTGCGATGGTCTACAACCGCCGGGCTTTTGCCTCCAAGTTCCAACGTGACACTGGCTAAATTCTTAGCTGCGGCGCCCATGACATGCTTTCCAATTTCAGGTCCGCCTGTAAAGAATACATGGTGAAAAGGGAGGTTCGTCAAGTGAATGCTGACCGCCACTTCACCATTAACAACCGCTACGTGATCTTCTTCAAATACTTCGCCTAGAATCTCTTTCATCAAGGCGCCGGAAGCGGGAGTGCTCTCGCTGGGTTTGAGAATGACGGAGCACCCAGCGGCAATCGCAGAAATCACTGGGCCTAAACTCAGATTGAACGGGAAATTCCAAGGACTCACAACCAATGCTTGACCTTTCGCTTCTGGCTTCATCCAAGCCTTGGTACCAATCATGGCAACCGGTGCAGGAACTTTTCGGGTTGACGCCCATCGATGTAAGTGCTTGATCGCATGCCGCAATTCAGATACCACGGGGTATACTTCTGAAAAGTCGCTTTCAAAAGCAGGTTTGTTTAGGTCTTTCGCTACCGCGGAAGCGATTTCTTCCCGATGGCTGAGCACCACTTTCAATAGACGCTTCAAGTCTTGTTTACGGTCATTGACGCTTCTACGACCGATTTCACGGTACCGAGCCTGCTGCATTTTGAATACCCGATTAGCGTATTCTATAACTTCCTCATCACGCATACTACCAAGGTACAAAACTTCGCTTCGAAGGGGAGGACAAAATGATACCTTTGAGCCATGCCCAGCAGACAACTCACGCATCTCGCTTTATCGGCAGTTCGGAAACGAGCGCCACATGTGGTTCGTGATGTAAAATCCATTCGAATGGTTTTGTTCTCAGATCACCATCGGGGAAGGAGAGATAAGGCAGATGACTTCGTTCAATGTGAGAAGACCTACCTCTCAGCATTGGGCTTCTATGCAGAGAATAATTACGAACTCGCCTTGCTTGGTGATGTAGATGAACTCTGGGAAAACCCGCTTACCGTTTCTAGAGATTATTACCCAGATGTTCTGGACATGGAGCGTACGTTCTATCTGGAAGATCGACTCTTTCGAATTTGGGGGAACCACGACGACTTCTGGCGTGAACCCATCGTCTTCGATAAGTACCAGGGCGAATGGTTCAAAGGACTGAAAATCACTGAAGGTTTGCGCATCATGCTCAATGATGGAGAGAAAGCCGTAGGCGAGTTTCTTCTAGTTCATGGGCATCAAGGCTCGATTGGTAGTGATCGATTTTCGACAATCTCACGCTTTTTCGTACGTTACCTCTGGCGATGGTTTCAAAACGTGGCGAATTGGAAGCTGACTTCTCCAGCCACAAATCTTCGTATGCGTTCGAAGACCGACAAGCTCTTGTATGAATGGGCTCAAAATAAAGAAGACCTTGCCATTATCGCAGGGCATACCCATCAACCAGTATTTACTTCACGTTCGCACCTTGATGTGCTCGATGAGTTGATCAAAGAGACGCACAATAAGACAGAGGCGAAGATGGCTGAGCGAATTCGAGAAGATTTGGAGGACGAGGCTACCCGAATTGAAACTACTGGCTATCGTCGTCCTTGTTACTTTAACACAGGGTGTTGCTCGTTTTCAGATGGCGATATCACCGGCATTGAAATTATCGAAGGCCGCATTCTTTTGGTCAGATGGAGCGAAGTGACCAAAAAGAAAACGGTGCTTATGGAAGCACCGCTTTCTGATCTATTCAATATGTTGTGAAGTCTACTTGTTCATCTCAAGCAATTCTTTGATGCCTCCTACAGAGCCCATGAGGCCTGAAGCTTCGTAAGGCATAAAGACCACTTTTTGCTGGCCGTTCTGACCATCCATGATCTTCTCGAGAGTCTCAATGTATTTCATTGCGATCAAGTACTGAGTAGGGTCAGCTTTCGTGTCAGCAACCGCTGTAGCAATCTTCTGAATCGCTTCTGCTTCTGCTTCTGCAACACGAAGTCGTGCGGTTGCTTCACCCTCTGCACGAAGGATCTTCGCTTGTTTCACACCCTCTGCTTGGTTGATGTCTGCACCTTTACGTCCTTCTGCTTCGAGGATTTGCGCTTTCTTCGAACCTTCCGCGTCGATAATCTGTGCACGGCGATCACGCTCGGCACGCATCTGCTTCTCCATCGCTTCTTTAATGTCACGAGGAGGGTTGATGTCTTGAAGCTCTACACGGTTGACCTTGACACCCCATTTGTTGGTGGCTTCGTCTAGAATAGCACGCAGCTTCATGTTAATCGTGTCACGCGAGCTCAAACAATCATCAAGATCAAGTTCACCGATGACGTTACGAAGTGTTGTTTGCGTCAGCTTCTCAATCGCGTTCGGTAGGTTATTGATTTCATAAACAGATTTGAGTGGATCTACGATTTGGAAGTAGATCAATGCGTTGATTTCAGTAACAACGTTATCTCGGGTAATTACGTTTTGTTTCGGAAAGTCAAATACCGTTTCACGAAGATCAATACGATCCTTCATCTGAATCGAAGCAAATTTTCTTCCATCCGCTGTTTGGCGAAGGGTTCTCCATGTACTTTTGCGTGGTTGGTCGATGAATGGGATGATAATATTGATTCCGGCAGCAAGTACTTTGTGGAACTTACCGAAGCGCTCAATGACCATTGCTTCGGATTGCTTGATAATACGCAATCCTTTTCCAATGAGGACTAATACAAATAGACCAAAGGCAATGGATATTACTAATAGTGGTGACATGTTAAATAGGTTTTACGATCAATGTATTACTCTGTACTTCAAGGATTTCGACGATGTCTCCAACCTTTAAATCAGAGGCTTCTTTGGTAACGGCCATCCAGTCGTCTCCATCTACTGCGACGCGTCCTTTCAGTAGGCCGGTGTCGAAGGCTTGAGAGACTTTTGCACGTCTTCCGATCAGTGAATCAACGTTCGTTAGTAGTTCATTTTTACGGAAGAGACGTTTCAATGCGAACGGACGCAAGAAGAAGAAAGCCAAAGCCGCAACAATAGAAGCTGAGAAGAGCTGAATCTCAATTGAGTCGGTAACTGCAGAGGCTACCATTCCTCCAAGGGCTCCAATAGCCAAACAACCAAGAATGAATCCTGGAACGAATACTTCGATTACGAAAAGAAGAAGACAAGCTGCCAACCAGTAATGCCAAATGTCAAAGTCGATGTTCATAGCGGTGATAAAGGTAAAGTATAGCTCCTTGAATCAGAACTGTTCCTGTTAAAGTACGACGAAATAGCTCCGAACGGTCTAAGAAAGTGCCAAAAGGTAAATGAAGGTGAAGACCGTTAAAAAAGCCACCCCGAAGTATGCTAGTACTTTCAACCAAGTTGGTGGTTGGCCCTCTTTTCCCAATTCCTTGGTGACCAAATACAGATTGGCTCCAGCAATGACAGGTGCGATCAAGAACGAAATAGTGGTCGCCAAATCGACAAGAGATTTAAGGTTACCACCAGCGAAGATGACGATGCCAATCGTAATGATAGCCGTGATGAAGACACACCAGCGATAGGCTTTGGCAGGGTTGAGCTCTTTGTTTGAGTCGGCTAGAATGATTTCACCGACTTTTTCAGCAGAACGGGCGTACCCGTCGAACACAGCGATGCATGTCCCAAACATGATACTAAAGCCAGCTGCTGAGATCAACCATTTGCTCCATCCTCCCATGACTTCTGTATATAGCGAAATGACCCTTCCTGCGAAGGCCCCACTCTTGGCGGGCATTTCTTCTGGAGTTCCATATATCAGGAAGGCTCCAAGGGTGATAAAGCAAATACTGAGTAGGGCAGAGATCAAGTACCCCGTATTGAAATCTAGCAGCGTTTCCTTGAGTTTGGGTTGGTAGCCGGTCTCTTTGATACGCTCAAGCGTCCATAGACTATTCCATGTCGATAGATCTACAGCAGTGGGCATCCAACCCATTAAAGCAATCACGAAGAGAAATGCGTTCTCATCGTTGATGATATCTGGAGAAACAAAAGGGATTTCGCTAGCACTTGCCCCTTTGATTAAGACGGCAACAAAAGCGATGAGTGTTGTGATGAGCAGCACACTTCCGATGATCTTGATGAGTTTGTCGAGGGTTTTGTAGCCACCACGCATCAGAACGGAACTAATGATAACCACCAAAACAATGGTGGCGATGTGCATGACATTCGCTCCTTCAAAAAAGGTCTCCAGCATGAAGAGCTGAGAAAGAAAACCAACCGTTACTGCTGTCACGGCTGCTGTCACCAAGAACATAGAACCGATGGTAACAACAACGTATGCGTAGAACATCCAATGCCCCATCTTGCGATAGCCATCGATGATACTGGTTCCACTCACGTTGGCATACCTCGAACCGAATTCAAAGAAGGGGTATTTCATAAGGTTCGCCAGCACCACAGCCCACAGCAATCCGAATCCATAAACGGCTCCTGCTCGCGTTGACTGCACCAGGTGTGAAACCCCGATGGCGGTAGAAGCGAATAGTATACCTGGTCCTATGACCTTCAGAAGTCGGTTCATGCCGAAAATGTACGAAGTACACTAGATTTCTTAACTTATCGCTAACCAAAAAACTCACTATGCCAACAATGCAAGAGTGGCTCGACGCCTACGGAGAAAGCCACACCAATCCAACGAACAAGCTCTTTCACTGGCTTTGTGTACCCACGATATTTGTGACCCTTCTGGGCTTGTTATCATTGATTCCATTCAGCATTCCGGCTCTTGAAGGAACAGGGTGGGAGCCCTACATCCATTTCGGTACCGTGTTGATCATCGTGGGTATCGTGTTTTACGTCCGTTTAAGCACGGTGATGACGCTTGGGATGTTAGCCGTTTCAGCTCTTTCACTCTACATTGTCAAATTGGTCAACTTGAATTTCGCTGAGAACGCATGGATGGTTTTCCTTGGAGGATTTGCAGTCGCATGGGTAGGCCAGTTTATCGGACATAAAATAGAAGGGGCGAAGCCTTCTTTTCTAGATGATTTGAAGTTTCTACTCATCGGCCCAGCTTGGCTCTTAAGCTTCATCTTCCGTAAACTAGGTATCTCGTATTAACCATGAAGAAAACACACCACCCACTCTCATTCTCCTTCTCATTCTCCTTCTCCTTCTTATTCTTCCTATTCCTCTTCCCGTTCCTCTTCTCGTGTAGTAACGATACAACCTCACCAGCAGCTGAGGAGCCGAAACCACAACCAACCCAAGCTGAATGGGCCATCGCTATTCATGGTGGTGCGGGGCATATTTCTCGAGAATCTATTGATAGCCTAACGGCGGAACGCTACGCTTCTTCATTGGAGCGTGCCATTTCACATGGTATTTTGATGCTGGAAAATGGTGCTGAGTCTGTTCAAGTAGTGGAAGAGGTGATTCGCATTATGGAAGATGATTCCCTATTCAACGCAGGTAAAGGAGCGGTATTTACGAGTGAAGGAAGGAATGAACTTGACGCCTCGATCATGCGTGGCTCCGATAAGAATGCCGGAGCAGTAACAGGACTCACCCAGATCAAGAATCCAATCAGCGCAGCACGCATGGTCATGGATAGTTCAGAGCATGTCTTCTTCAGTGGAGAAGGCGCCACACAATTCGCTTTGCAGTATGATTTAGATACAGTTCCACCATCTTACTTCAGAACAGCGAAGTCTTGGAATCGCTACAAGAAAGTGAAGGAACGTTCCCTCGTGGAAAAAGAAAAAATGGGAACCGTAGGTTGTGTAGTGCTAGATAAGAACGGAGATCTCGCTGCCGGTACATCGACTGGAGGAATGACCTGGAAGAAGCACGGTAGAATTGGCGATAGTCCAATGATTGGCGCCGGAACTTATGCAGACAATGAGACCTGCGCGGTCTCATGCACAGGTCATGGTGAGTATTTCATTCGCACGGGGGTGGCTCACGAGATTTCGGCTCAAATGAAACATGGGGGTAAAACACTTGAAGCCGCAGCACATGATGTTATTCACCAACAATTGACTGAAATGGGAGGCACCGGGGGCATTATTTCAGTCGACGCCCAAGGAAACATATCGCTCGTATTTAATACCACAGGGATGTTCCGCGCTAGCGCTTCATCAAAAAAGCCGCTAGAAGTAGGCATTTTCGGAGATGAAGAAGAGTAAAATATCTCCTGTTCAAGCCTTAACTTTGCAAATGGTACAGTGATTGTATTCACTATTCCAAACTCTGGCTTATGCGTATTACGCTACTCTTACTTATTGCCCTTTCCTTAACAGCGTGCCAGGGCTACAAAAAGTCTATGGCCGAGGCTGAGCAATACCGCACTGCCGGTATGCATCTAGAAGCGTTGGACCGCTTTGAGGCCATCTACAAGGAAAATCCAAAGAAGGTTGAGGCTCACATTCAGTTGAAAGAGACGGCCACCTTCGTCATGAATAAATACTACAGCGAAGTACAGCTATTGATTGGTCAAGGAAATTACCAATCAGCGTTGAACGCGCTAGATCGTGCTGAAGATTTCATGTCAAAGTACCAGTGGTTAGGATTGGAAACACCTTTCTATGCCGCAAACTTGCGTTCTGAAGCGAGATACAAACTAGGGCAAAGCTACTTCGTACGCGCTCAGCAAGCGGTAGAAGCGGAAGAGTGGGACGATGCAGAGATGTACGCTTACCAAGCGCGCAAGTACGGTTTCAGAGAAAAAGAGCTGGACTACCTCGAAGTCATGATTGACATCGTACCAACATTTCGAAAAGGGTTAAAAGCGAAAGAGCTTGGCTTGTACCAAGATGCTTATGCCTACTTCGAGGAAGTAAGCGAAATCGATGCTGACTTCAGCGACGTGTTGCTTCATATGGATGAATGTTTGGAGAAATCATCTTTCACCATCAGCTATCTACATGCAGGTGGTCATCTAAAAGCGAACCGTGACAAGGCCATTATTACAGGGGTAAAGGAAGAAATTCTATCTCTTGACAATCCGTTTATTCGTGTCGTATCAAGAGATGATCTCGATGTGATTCTCGATGAGCAGATGAATTCAATGACTGGGGCTTTTGACGAAGATATCATCGTAGAAGCTGGAAAGCTTCTCGGGGCAGAGTTTCTCATTGTAGGTGAATTACTGAACTCAGAGAGTCAGGTGAGTCCTGTTTCTCGTGTGCGTAAGAAAGGATATGAAGGAAACACTGTCATTGCGAAGAAGGTAGAATACACCGAAAAGTCGCAGACCGTAAAACACATTGTAAGTTACCGCTACCATTTATTGGACGCGGAAACAGGGGAGGTGCTAGCGGCTGAGAATATTCCGTACACCTTTGAAGAGAACCACACATGGCTTGATTACTCTGGAGATCCAGATCAATTGTACCCTGGTCAATGGAAATACAAACTGATTCTATCAGCGACTGACGCCGTAGACCTGGATAACGCAGCGAAGCAAGATATCATGGAAAAAGCACGTCGCAGACCATTGAAAGTAAGCGACCTCGAATTGGAGCAACGCTTTATTGAGTTTATCTCTCAAGAAGTAGCCAACAAGGTCGATCGCCTTGCTTGGGAGCGAAAGCTTACCCCGTAATCTTTTCGATGATCTGGTTGACCTGAGGAATGAGCAGGTCTCCCAGGTTGTTTGTAATGATAAAGTCAGCCTTCGCCTGTCGCTGATCGTCTGTCCATTGCTTGGAGATTCGATCTTCAATCTGTTGACGAGTGGAGGTGTCTCGAGCAATGGAACGCTCAATTCTCAATTCTTCCGAGGCATTCACGGTGATGACCGCATCGCAGTCTTTATAGCTTCCGCTTTCGAAGAGAATCGCCGCTTCTCTTATAATGCAAGGAGCACGTTGAGCACCCAACCAATGTTGAAAGTGACGAGCTACTGCTGGGTGCACGATCGCGTTTAAGGCTTGCAGCCGTTCCGCGTTAGCGAAAACAACTGAAGCGAGGTAAGCTCGGTCTAACTGACCTTCTTTATAAACCTTCTCCCCAAACTCTTGGATGACCTGTTCCTTCATGACAAGGTCAGTGGTGTACAAATCTTTGGCGTGATCGTCTGCCTTATATATAGGTATGCCATGACATTCGAAGATTTTGGCAACGGTAGACTTACCACTGCCGATACCTCCGGTCAATCCAATGATTTGCGTTGGGTTGTTCATTAAAGCGAAGATACTGTGAAATACTCGCGTTGGTCTTTAGAGGAAAGAATATCACCTTTGCAAAAACCATTTGGCCATGTCGCACATTATCGCTCCTTCAATGTTAGCCGCAGATTTCGGAAACCTCCAACGTGATGTTGAATTGGTAAATGAGAGTTCTGCTGATTGGTTTCACATTGATATTATGGACGGTGTGTTCGTGCCGAATATCTCTTACGGGATGCCCGTATTGGCTGCGATTCAGAAGCACGCGAAAAAGCCCCTAGATGTTCACTTGATGATTGTAGATCCTGATCGCTACATCAATGCATTCCGTGATTTAGGTTCTGAGATCTTGACGGTGCACTATGAAGCATGCACTCATTTGCATCGCACAGTGCAAGCAATTCATGCTGCTGGGATGAAAGCAGGCGTTGCTTTGAACCCACATACACCGGTGTCAGTATTGAACGATATTATTCAAGATTTGGATTTAGTATTGATCATGAGTGTGAACCCTGGTTTTGGTGGACAGAAATTCATTGAGCGTACCTACCAGAAATTAGAGGACCTCAGTTCTTTGATTTCAGCGAATAATACCTCTTGTATTGTTGAGGTTGATGGGGGAGTAGGACCTGGGAATTACAACCAACTTCTTGATCATGGGGCACATGCGTTGGTAGCGGGTAGTGCCGTTTTCAAGGCAGAAGATCCGAAGGCCACGATCGATTTGATGAAAACCCGTCAATAAACGACGAGCACGTTCTGTGCTTCGACGAATTGCATTTTTCTTGCGATAAACTGTCGTCAGTTGTAGATAATTTTGTATTTTTGCACGACTATCTGCGCGAAATGCGCAGTAACCTAATCAGATTATAGCTAAACAAAATTACTGCTATGGCAAACGTGTACTCTGCGTTTACTTGGGCGATTCGTTCGATATCGCTCCTTGCGCTAATCCTTATTACAGCTACTGTTTCCGGTCAGCGAATCACCACTGACCTGGTTTCAGAATACCACTTTACGGAGGGGGCTGGAACAACAGTATATGACGTCTCAGGAGTGGCTCCGGCTGCTGACCTGCACATTGGTGACGAAAGTGCGATTTCCTGGGTTCCAGGAGGTGGTCTTTCAATCGATGCACCAACAATCCTTAAAACAAACGGTGCGGCTACTAAGCACTATAATGCTCTTTACAACTCTCCTGAGTTGTCATTGGAGCTGTGGATTGATCAGAGCAACTTGAACCAGTATGGTCCTGCTCGCATCATGTCTTATTCTGTTAACACAGCTAGTCGTAACTACACACTAGGGCAAGAAGGAAACGAGTACCGTATCCGTAACAGAACAACAACTGGAGATAACCAAGGATTCCCTGAGCAAGCATGTTCACAGGATATCGAGACTGGTCTTCAGCACGTTGTTTACACGTTCAACGTGAATACTGGACAAGAGAAGTGGTACATCGACAATGAACTAGTAGATACAGACACTCGTAGTGGTGATCTATCTAACTGGGACAGTGCATACGAATTTGCGATTGCGAATGAGATCACAATGGATCGTCCGTGGATGGGTGACATCTACCTAGCGGCTATCTACTGCCAGGTTCTTGACGCTAACGAAGTTGATCACAACTACAACGAAGGTCTTCCAGGTAGTGGTGACTGTTGTTCAGTAACACCAGCTACCCCTTCAGCAGTAAACGGATGTGCAGTTCTTTCTGCAGCACCTGTTAGCGATTGTGGTGGACAAGTAGAATTCATGTGGGCACAGAACGTGAATGGTTCGATCGTAGGATTGACTCCATTTAGTGTTGACCAGTCTCTTGAGTACTGTCCGTCAGAATCAGGAAACTTCCGCATCTGCGTTCGCGCGGTGGGATGTAACACGATCTACGAATCGAACGATGTATACGTAGACGTGGATGACGTATGTGCAACGATCACGAACGGATCTTCGCCATACCCAGCAGATGATCCATACTTCCAAGAAGTCATTTCTTACGATCCATACTGTTGTAATACGTGGTGGGATAACATTTGTCAAGGAGAGTACATTGACGAAGCGACCACCGGTGAATTGGAAAGCACGTGTACCCTTGATGGATACAACGCAGTAAATGGAAGAATTTTTTGGATCCCGAACTTCGGTACTGATTTTAAAGCAGCCGGTTCGGGATTATTCTTTGATAAATTCGACGACGGAACAGCTCACATCTACGGAATGATCGAACGCATTTCGGATAGCAACGATCAGTTCTACGTATCTATCTGGTACGAAAACGAATCAACTTACGCTGAATTCACTGCGAATGGTGGTGAAGCAAAAGATCCTCAGCTAGGTGACGAGACTACTTGGACTTTCTACACACTTGACGATACAAAGACAAGCATCCTTGTTGGAAGCGGTGATCTTTCAGGTGAGAGTCTACAAGTAGTAGCTCAAGACAACAACTACGGTCTTCAGATTGGTGACGGAGCGAACGCGCTTAACTCAAACCCGAATGGATTCTCAATGTGGTTCGACTACATTGGAACAACTTCTGGTCACGGAGACATCAATGCAACAATCGACTGTGGAAGCCCTGAGCCTTCAGTTGAGTCATTCGAATTGGATTGTGACGATGCATTGAAAGTAACGGTGGACGGTATCGGAATGGAAGGACAGTCTTGTGCTTCTATCGATGTTGATGCACCAGGAAACCTTGAGTACGTTATTCTAGAAGCTGTTTGGAAAGGTTCTAACCCTCCAGCAACAGTAACATTCACAGCAGATGGAGCAGAGTACGTTGCTTCTGCACAGACAGTAGTAGAAGGAAATGGTTCTGACCAAGGTAACAAGCGCGCTTACCGCGTTGAAGTACCTGCATCTTCTACTGTAGGAGTTTGTAATCCTTCTGGATACAACAATAACCTTCGCTCTTTAGTAGCATACGCATTCAGCAGCAACGCTGGATCTACTTCTGCTGGTAGCGGTGAGTTCGTAGGACGCCACCTTTACAATGCGTCTTACACAATGACACTTCCTGTACCTGCTTCTGATGAGGCACGTGACATCGTAGTAACGCTTCCTTTGTCTGATATGTCAGATGACGGCCGTAATGCAGATTTCGACATTACTGCTGGTCCGGTAAACAAGCACTACACAATCACAGGAAACACAAACGGACTTTCATTGAACATTACACCTTTCGTTCTTGAGAACGTACCTGGTGATGTTACTGAAGTAGTGATCGATCTTATTTCTGATCCTAGCAATAACCCTTCTTCTTTCCTTGCTGCTGGTCTCGCTATCGCGGATGCGCAATGTGAAACTCCAGAAGAAGAGAACATTTGTGAGGTAGTTGGATACAACGGTCCTGGACA